>JAVLAV010000182.1:0-701 GCA_031580735.1 Marinobacter sp. | reverse complement strand
GTAAAGGTATCCACCCGGGTTACGGGCGTCGCAAAATCGGTTACATCCAGTCGGCGCCGCAAGTCCTCCGGCACGCCGAGGTCCGGCATGCTCAGGCGAATACGACCCGCCTCTTCCTCCAGGTTCACTTCGGCATTACTGCTACCAAGGTCAATAACTACCCGGCCTTCACCACCTTTACCACGACGAAAGTCCACACCTGCCAGCGCATCCTCCGCTCTGGCCGACGACGATTCAGCCCCCTGAAGTTCAGGCTGTTGAGAAGAGGCAGGCTCTGTTGAAGCCACGGCCGGGGCATCACCACCGCCGATAGTCATAATCAGAGAGTTGCCTTTACGTTCAGTTTCGTACGGAACGAGATCCACCAGATTAAAAATCAGACGTGTACGTTCTCCGGCCTCAACCACCGTCAGACTCTGGGCATTGCTGGTGCCCAGTGAAACACTGCGTTTATCCAGCCCGCTTTTCGTACCCCTGAGATCCAGAGCAATCCTGGCCGGTCGCTCAATGGTATAGCCTGACGGCTCAGGCGGTTCGCCATCAAACGCCATTTTTACTTCCAGAGCATCCCCCGGCAGCGATGTAAATGACACATCTTCCAGCGTGACCGCGCTGGCCAGGCTACTCCATAACCCCACGGCAATCACGCCGACATAGACCCTGAGTTTCTTGAACATCGCTAGCCTCGACCCCAACACATT
>JAVLAV010000181.1:0-708 GCA_031580735.1 Marinobacter sp. | reverse complement strand
CCATATAATCCAGGATCGGCTTGGCACCGGGACCGGTCAGCTCGATGCCGTACTTGGGCAGATACCACAGCAAGGCAGCCAGAGTGACGTCTGCCAGCGAGAATTCCTCGCTCATGAAAAACGGCATGGCGGAAAAGATCGGCGCGGCGGCCAGCAGACTTTCTTTCAACTGCTTGCGGGCGCGGGCGACAGTCTTCTCGCCTCGCTCGAATTCCGGCAGGAGACCATACCAATCCTTTTCAATCCGGTAGAGCGCCGTACGCACCTTGGCCCGGCTGACCGGATCCACGGGCATCAGCGGCGGATGCGGGAAACGCTCATCCAGGTATTCCATGATTACCCGCGCGTTGGTCAGCACCAGATCGCGATCAGCAAGTACCGGGACAGTGCCTTCCGGAGAGAGATCGTGAAAATCCTCCGGCGCTTCCTGTTCGGAAAGGTCAATGATCTCGGCCGTCAGTTCCTTTTCGGCGAGAACGATGCGTGTCCGATGGCAGTCCGGAGAATCCGGACTGGTGAACAAGGTCATGACCGAACGACGATTAACGGTCGCCATTGGCGCCTCCCGTGGTGCAATGGTTTAAAACGCCATGATAACAAAAACCCGGCACCAAGGCCGGGTTCAATGCTCATTCGGCGGGCGACGTGCCCGGTCCGGGAACGGTTATCAGTGCTTGATGTCGCGCCAGTATTCCCGCTTGAGCAGGT
>JAVLAV010000180.1:0-709 GCA_031580735.1 Marinobacter sp. | reverse complement strand
GGTTTTATCGAGGAACAGCCGGGCCGAGAGGTTGACCAGAAACTCGCCAAACTTGCCCTTGAACCAGGACGACTTGAGCATTCCCCCGATAAGGAAGAGGGGGATCAGATACCACAGCGCCGAAAACAGAGGCTGGAGGACCAGGCTGAAATCCATTGTATGAACGTCCTTGTTTTGCTTCCGTCAATCAAGCAGTTGCGTGAACCATAAATCATTTTTTCGTTTTACACATCAATGCCGGGTAAAGTTCAGCGGCCCCATCCGTTTTAAGAGGTCCCATGGCAAACCCACCTTCGGATTCACCCTGGACAGCCGGCGCTACCGGGAAAGAGCCGAGCCTGTGCCGGGATCTGAAGGAAAGTAGGCCTCTCCCGCTTCCCCTGGAAGACTTCAGAAAAACAGCACCGGAGGCACCCCGAACCGCTTGCCGAGGGCTTCCATATGCTTACGGGTCAGCTTCTTTCCTTCAGCACCATTAAGAATCTTGCTCACATTGCCCTTTGACCCCAACTCCGGCAGGTCAGCAACCCCAAGGCCGTGTTGATCCATCAGGGTTTTCAGAAGAGCAATTCCCGTATCCGTTTCAGCGACAGCCGCATTGAAGTCAGAAAACTCTGCAGCCTGACCCTCCCAACGTTCAATGCTGACAGCCAGGATCTCAATTAACGGCTTATTGGTGTCGTAGTCGTCCACCAACTGATCCATCAGC
>JAVLAV010000017.1:0-39271 GCA_031580735.1 Marinobacter sp. | reverse complement strand
GCCTGGGCACCTACCTGAACGTCGGTGTCCAGCGGGTTGCCACGCTTGATGGCCTTGGTGCGTTCGATAACCTTGGCCATGAACTCGTCATACATATCTTCCTGCACCAGCGCACGAGACGGACAGGTGCAAACTTCGCCCTGGTTGAAGAACGCCAGAACCAGCCCTTCCACACACTTGTCCAGGAATTCCGGCTCGGCTTTCATAACGTCCGAGAAGTAGATGTTGGGAGACTTGCCGCCCAGTTCCACGGTGGATGGAATGATGTTCTCAGCAGCACACTTCAGGATATGAGCACCCACCGGAGTGGAGCCAGTGAAGGCAATTTTGGCAATGCGCTTGCTTGTGGCCAGTGCCTGGCCGGCCTCGATGCCGTAGCCATTAACAATGTTGACCACACCCGGCGGCAACAGATCACCAATCAGATCCATCAGAACCAGAATGCTGGCGGGAGTCTGCTCTGCCGGCTTCATAACCGTACAGTTACCCGCAGCCAGACAGGGCGCCAGTTTCCAGACGGCCATCAACAGCGGGAAGTTCCAGGGGATAATCTGGCCGACAACGCCCAGAGGCTCGTTGTAATGGTAAGCCACGGTGTTGTTGTCGATGGCGCTGGAAGCGTCTTCCTGGGCACGGATACAGCCAGCGAAATAGCGGAAATGGTCCACCGCCAGCGGCAGGTCGGCATTGATGGTTTCACGAACCGCTTTACCATTGTCCCAGGTTTCGGCAACCGCAAGCATTTCGATATTCTGCTCAATACGGTCGGCAATTTTCAGCAGAATGTTGGAGCGCTCTGTGGTCGAGGTCTTACCCCAGGCCGGAGCAGCTTTGTGAGCAGCATCCAGAGCAAGATCAACGTCTTCAGCACTGGAGCGGGGAATTTCGCAGATCACTCCGCCAGTTACCGGAGTGATATTTTCAAAATACTGGCCTTTCACCGGGGCAACCCACTCGCCACCAATGAAGTTCTCGTAACGGGGTTTGAAGGAAACGACAGAACCTTCCTTTCCTGGTTGTGCGTAGATCATGATATCGACCTCTTTGTTGTGTTTATCGCATGGCAACGCGGCCTTTCGCGTTTACTCGTTCAATGTAGTCGTCAAACTCTGATAGTGGAATGATGCGATGGAGGCGAAAAACTCGTTCGTTGGTAGTAGATTCTTTATGAAGGCATTAACTATAAACAAAAAAGGGCTGCCCGCAGGCAGCCCAAAGGTCACTCACTCAAACCCCTTCAATTAGCAGCTACGCGATCTTTCGGCAGCTTGAAGGTCCAGACCGTACCGCCCTGGTTGAAATCCTTGACCACTCTGGCCACTTCACCACCCCAGAGAGGAACCGCACCGCCCCAGCCGGAGGAAACAGAAACATACTGCTCGCCGTCCATGGTCCAGGTGACGGGCGTGCCGACAACGCCGGAACCGGTATTGAAGCGATAGAGCTCCTCGCCGGTTCTGGCGTCAAACGCTTTCAGGTAACCCTCCGGCGTGCCGGTGAAAACCAGATTACCGGCGGTTGTCATCACACCACCCCACAACGGAGCAGTATTCTCGTAACGCCAGACTTCTTTGCCGGTTTTAGGGTCCATGGCACGGAGCACGCCGATGTAGTCATCATTCGCCGGCTTAATGGTAAAACCTGACCCCAGGAAAGCAGCGCCTTTCTTGTAGGAAACAGGCTCGTTCCAGATATCCATGGACCACTCATTCGATGGTACATAGAACAGGCCGGTGTTCTGACTATAAGCCATGGGCATCCAGTTTTTGCCACCCAGAAACGCGGGTTGCGCCAATACTGTTTCGCCCTTGCCTCCGTCGGTTTCTGAAGGATCACCCGGGCGCCCGCCCTCGGTATAGATGGGTCGACCGGTCTCCGGATCCAGGCCCTCGGCCCAGGTAATCTTGTCCACGAACGGGAAGCCACGGATGAAGTCACCGTTTTCACGGTTCAATACATAGAAGAAGCCGTTACGGTCTGCAGTGGCAGCGGCTTTCACGTTCTTGCCGTCTTCCTCGTAATTGAACGAAATCAGCTCGTTTACACCGTCATAGTCCCAGCCATCATGGGGCGTGGTCTGGAAGTGCCATTTGATGCTGCCGTCGTCCGGATCAATGGCCAGGCGCGATGAGGAGAACAGGTTGTCTCCCGGGCGCAAATGCGAGTTCCAGGGCGCCGGGTTGCCGGTACCAAAGAACAGGGAATCGGTATCCGGGTCGTAAGTGCCGCCCAGCCAGGGAGCCGCACCACCGTTTTTCCACATATCGCCAGGCCAGGTCTGGCCGGCTTTGCCGCCGGAGATTCCGTTTTCAATCTTTTTGCCGTCTTTGTAGACGTAGCCCATGTGGCCTTCCACGGTCGGACGGGTCCAGGCCAGCTCACCCGTGTTAGCATCGTAAGCCTCTACCTTGCCAACCACACCAAATTCACCACCGGAAACACCAGTGATAACCTTGCCTTTCACAATGATAGGCGCTGCCGTAATGGCGTAGCCGGCCTGGTAATCAGCCACCTTCTTGATCCACATTGGCTTGCCGGTAGCTTTGTTCAGGGCAACCAGCTTGGCATCCAGAGTGCCAAAGATAACCTTGTCGCCGTAGATAGCAGCGCCCCGGTTAACCACATCGCAACAGGGCATAATGCCGTCTGGCAAGCGGGCGTCATATTGCCAGATTTCCTCGCCGGTTCTGACATCAATGGCGTAAATACGGGAATAGGACGCGGTCACATACATGACTCCGTCCTTGACCAGAGGCTGTGACTCCTGGCCCCGCTGTTTCTCTCCGCCAAAAGAAAACGCCCAGACCGGCTGCAGGTGCTGAACGTTTTCCGCATTCAGGTTATCGATAGTGCTGTACCGCTGGCCCTGGGTGCCCATGCCATAGCTGACAATATCTTCCGGGGTGTTGTGATCGTTGATGATATCTTCATCGGTTACCGCATTTGCACCGTAAGACACGGCCATTGCCAGGGCACTGGCCGCGATGCGAATCCCGAACTTGTTAGTTCTCATGGTTGCGCTCTCCAATTCTCTTGTTTTCTGTTTGTCGGCGAACCGGGAACTTTTCCCGCCTCTGATGCGATTCTTCGCTCTGGGAGCGAAACCAACAATTACCCCCCTGAACAGGTTTCTTCATCACTTGGTATTACTACTTTCCAGAAGCCAGCGAGTGAAACAGTCAATCACTGACCCCCTTCGGCCTTTGCGATGGCCTCTTCATCAAGAAATTCCCGGTAATAGCCGGGCACGCTATAGCGCAGATTCTGGCGCTCAAACAGGGCATTCATCTCACCACTCTTGACGAGCCTGTCGATGATGGCTTCCAGTGCATAGCCCAACTGACGATGGGTGTGTTTGATGGCCATGCCCACATCCCAGACCTGCTTGCCAATACCAGGGAAGCCGTTTCCTGCTGCCCTGAATTCAGCGTTTTCAGGCTTTGCCAGTTCATGATCAATCTCTGACCTCATGCCCATAACAGCGCTGACTTCTCCCTTCCGCATGGCATCAAACGCTTCCGCCACATTCGTGAAATGATGCACCTGGTCACGCATGCGCCCGCCAAACGCAGAGGTCAGGTAGAAATCCGGAAGTGTGTCTATCTCCACACCGATACGGTTGTATTGAAAGACCGCCACGGTCTCGACCGAATCGAGCTTTTCGGGGTTATGGGCGATCTGCCAGGTTTCCTGCTGGTAGGGACCGAACAGCACAACCTGTTCATTGATGTACTCCCCGGTTGAATCCTGCATGTAGGCGTAGGTCTTGTCGTAGGGAACCCTGAGCATCACGTCAGCGAGCCGTTGCTTGGCCAGATAGTGTCCCTTCCACACGTTGTTGCGAAGATCATCACCCAGATTTTCATCCGGGGTTATCCAGTGAACCTTGAACTCCACGCCCATCTCTTCGGCAATCCGGCGCCCGAGTTCGATGTCGATCCCTTTGGGCTCGCCTTCAATCTCATAGGAATACGGCGGGAAATTCTCGTAAGCGCCGACCTTCAGATAGCCAGAATCCAGAATGATGTCGTAGGTTCGTTCAGCGGGTCGGTTGAGAAGTTTGTTTCCGTCATCAACCTCCTGGGCCATAACAACCTGGGCCAGGAGTAGCAAAGTCAGAATTCGGGTCAGTATTTTCATTGTTTTCTCCCAACGACAACGGGCCAGCACAAGGCTGACCCGGAAACACAACTTGATTTTCCACCACTTGGCTCATTATTGAGGCTTCGGCAGGGACTCGACATAGGTTCTAATGGCCCACATGGCGTTCTGATCCAGAATTTTTTTCCAGGTCGGCATACCCCGGTCGGTACCGTTGCGCACCCGGTTGATGAAATATTCATCGTCCCATTCAGTCAGTTCGCGCAGATCCGGTGTGAGACCACCAGACATCGCCCGGATGCCATGACAAGCGGCACAATTACCGGCATAGGCGCTTTCACCGATGTTGATTGCCTCGCTATTAAATTCGCCATACTCATTCCCCTCGCGGAAGGGATTCTCCATGCGGATGTCATCTCCAAGCTTTGGCAGATCCCCCGTGTCCACTTCCTGTGGTGTTACGTTTCCGTGCGCAGAAACCAGCCCGGCCAGACTCAGCAGGGCTGCAGCCATCAGTGTTTTGAGTGAAAAGGACATTGCCATTGTTGTTACCTCTTTTTTTGGATTCCCCGTGGTTGGCTATTGGATTTGTCAGTTGCCAACGTGCTGACCAACAGTCTAGGAATCCCGGGGTTCAACCCGAATGCCACTTTGGGGTTTGTAACTTAGTTCCTTGGTAGTAATTGCTGAGAGCGAAGGCCAAAGCAGGAGAACACCCGGGGCAATGCAAAAAGGTGCCCTTTTTCATGAAGAAAGATGATTTTCGGGAATTATTCCCGGTTTTAAATGCCATTTTCCCGATTTATCCCGGTCTTTTTCCGTCGCCAAAGTTGCGCGTTGAGTCCAATACTCAGGACGTCGACAAGACGATGGTGACAACAAAAACCAAGGGGAAAGACAATGAACAGCAAAACACACAAACGTCCGCTGCTTCGTGGAATTGGCATGGCACTGGCTCTGGGCGGGGCCGCAAGCCTGGCCAGCCACAGTTATGCCAAAGAGGTTACCTGGGAAGACATCGCCAACGATGCCCAGACTCCGGAAAATGTTCTCGGCTACGGAATTGGCCCCAAGGCTCAGCGTTACAGTCCCATGACGACAGTCAACCGGGACAACGTGGAACGGCTCGTTCCGGCCTGGTCCTTTTCATTCGGTGACGAGAAGCAGCGCGGCCAGGAATCCCAGGCCCTGGTACATGACGGCGTTATTTACGTCACCGGCTCCTACTCGCGCCTCTGGGCTCTGGATGCAAAGACCGGCGAACGGCTGTGGGAATATAACCACCGGCTGCCGGAAGGCATTCGCCCGTGCTGCGATGTGGTTAACCGGGGCGCTGCCATTTTTGGCGATAAAGTCTTCTTCGGAACACTGGACGCCGGCATTGTGGCCCTCGATAAAGACACCGGCGACATCGTCTGGCGAGAAAAGTTTGCAGACCACGAAGCGGGTTACACCATGACCGGTGCTCCGACCCTGGTAAAAGACCAAAAGTCCGGCAAGGTCTTGCTGATCCACGGTTCTTCCGGTGATGAATTCGGTGTGGTAGGCAAACTGTTTGCCCGGGATCCGGATACCGGGGAGGAAGTCTGGATGCGCCCGTTCGTTGAAGGTCATTATGGTCGCCTCAACGGAGAAAAAAGCACACCCACCGGCGATCCTCGCGCGCCCAGCTGGCCCGATGACCCGGATACCGAAACCGGCAAAGTGGAAGCCTGGAGCCACGGCGGCGGAGCCCCCTGGCAAAGCGCCAGCTTCGATGCCGAAACCAACACCATCATTATTGGCGCCGGCAACCCGGCCCCCTGGAACACGTGGGAGCGGACATCTCCGGGCGGTGACCCAGCCGACTACGACAACCTGTACACCTCCGGCCAGGTGGGTGTAGACCCAACCACCGGCGAAGTTAAATGGTTCTACCAGCACACACCCAATGATGCCTGGGATTTCTCCGGCAACAATGAGCTGGTGCTGTTCGAATACGATGAAAACGGCGAGACCGTCAAAGCGACAGCCCATGCTGACAGAAACGGTTTCTTCTACGTAGTCGATCGTGAAAACGGCGAGTTCAAGAAAGGCTTTCCGTTTGTAGACAACATCACGTGGGCCGAACGCATTGATGAGAATGGCCGGCCAGTGGAAAGAAAGGGACAGCGCCCGCCACCCGTTGCTGAAGGCGAAACCCGCGGCGAACCGATAGAAGTGTCACCACCGTTCCTTGGCGGCAAGAACTGGAACCCCATGGCTTACAGCCAGGATACGGAGCTGTTCTACGTGCCGGCCAATCACTGGAAAGAGGACTACTGGACAGAAGAAGTCACGTACAAGAAAGGTGCCGCCTATCTCGGCCAGGGGTTCAGGATCAAGCGCATGTATGACGACCACGTGGGCATCCTGCGAGCGATGAACCCGAAGACCGGTGAGATCGAGTGGGAGCACAAGGAAAACATGCCCCTTTGGGCCGGAGTTCTCGCCACCAAGGGTGGCCTGGTGTTCACCGGTACCGGTGATGGTTACCTCAAAGCGTTTGATGCCGAAACCGGCGAAGAACTCTGGAAGTTCCAGACTGGCTCGGGAATTATCTCCTCTCCAATCACCTGGGAGATGGACGGCGAGCAGTACATTGGCGTTGCCTCCGGCTACGGCGGCGCCGTGCCTCTCTGGGGCGGCGACATGGCAGAGCTGACCAAGCCCATTTCCCAGGGCGGTTCATTCTGGGTCTTCAAGATGCCTTCCTGGGCACAGGCCTCCCGCTAACTGTTCTTCGGCCAGGGCCTGGCACTCTGCCAGGCCCTTTTTCGCCTCCGATTCGGGAGTAAAACCATGAAAGCTGTCGTTACCGCATCACTTGTACTGTTCATGGCACCAGCAATGGCCGGGGATTATATGGCCGATCAGGACCAGGTACCGGTTATCAACGGCTGCATACTGGAGCGAGACACTGACTGTTCCGGTGCAGACCTCCGGGGTGCCGACCTGTCCAACCTGGATCTGCGGTCCGCCAACTTCCGGGGAGCCGATCTCTCAGGAGCCAATCTCAGTCATACCAGCATGAGAGGCGCCAATCTTGATGGCGCCAATCTCAACGGGGTCACCGGTTACCGCTTTCAGGTGTATCGCGCCAGTATGCGGGGAGCAACGCTGAAAAATGCCCAACTGCAGGGAATGCAGGGAGAATATCTGTTTGCTCAGGGAGCTGACTTCTCTGGCGCGGACCTGACCGGTGCCAACTTCGACTTTTCCCGGTTCTCCGGGGCGACCTTGACCAACGCCAACATGCCTTTCAGCAGTTTCGAGATCTCATGGCTGCCAAAGGCCAATCTGGCAGGCGCCAATATGAAAGGCGCAAACCTGCAGGAAGCCAAGCTGGGGCTGGCCAATCTTGCAAACGCAAACCTGACCGGCACCCGCATCCATTACGCCACCTTTGAAGGAACCTATATGGAAGGCTGCACCGCCTGCCCTTTCGACTGGTAAGCCGGGGCGGGCTCAGACCCGCCTCGTTTCTTCCAACTGGCCGTAGCGAATGAGGCCTGCATCCACCGCCAGATGAATCAACTCCACCGAAGACGACACCTGAAGCTTGCTTTTCAGGCCGGCCAGATGATTGGAAACCGTCTTGCTGCTAACGCACAGGCGCTCGGCAATCCCCGGAACGCCTTCGCCACGGACATACATCAACAGCACTTCCATTTCCCGCTGAGTCATATCCTTCAAACGGTGATCCACCGGCCGTTCCTGATTCATTGCCAGCCGGGTGGCAATCGGATGTTCAATATAGGGCTGACCCGCCGCTACCCGCTTGACCGCTTCCGCCAGTTCTTCCGGGGCACAGCTTTTGGAGACGAACCCCAGGCCGCCAACATCCAGTGCCTGGCGCACCATGGGCAATTCATCGTGCATGGTAAAGAACAGAATGGCCGCCCCGCGCCAGCGCTGACGCAGCCGCCGAGCGACTTCCAGCCCGGAAATATCGGGCAGTCCCATATCTAGCAGCACCACATCCGGGCGCAATTCCCCGTACCGGGAAACCGCATCCTGGCCGTTTTCGATTTCGGTGATCGCCACCGCAGGCAACATCGAGCGCAGGAGATTGGCGATTCCCTGCCGGACCACCTGGTGGTCATCCACAAGCATCAGTTTCACAGGGCACCTCCCGGGGTCGGATAAAATCGCGAAAGCGGAACGGCCAGGCGAATACGGGTGCCCTCGCCGATACGGCTCAGAAACTGCACCTCACCGCCAAGGCAGCGCGCCCGCTCGCGCATGGAGCGCACACCAAGACCGGCATTCTGCGGCAACCCATCAGAGCCAACACCGTCATCCTGCACTTCAACGCTCAGTTCATTGTCGCTGCGGGCGACCGCCAGGGTCGCTGACGAGGCGTTGGCATGGCGTGAAATATTATTCAAGGCTTCCTGGAGAAACCGGTACAGGTGGGTCTGCTGCTCACCGGTGAAGTCCGGCAAGCTCTCATCCACAGCCAGACGGCAGTCCAGGCCACTGAGCTGTTGCCATTGCTCGGCAAGATGACGGATCGCACCGCCCAACCCCAGCTGTTCCATCACCAGCGGGTGCAGGTCCTGCAACAGGTGGCGGAAATGTTTCTGGATGGTCTCGCAGTGCTCTGCAAGCTCCCTGGCCTGTTGTTTCTGCCGGTCGCCCAGCTCCGGATCGTAGAGCAGACTGCGGGCCTGGGCCCGGATGCCGGTAAGATACTGGCCAAGGTCGTCGTGCAGAACCCGGGCAATATGTTCCCGCTCCCGGTCCTGCAACTGAAGCAGCTCGTTCACCAGAGTGCTGACCGTTTGTTGCTCGCACTCCAGCGCCTCAGCCATGGCGTTGAAACGGCAGATGAGTTCGTCCAGCTCCTGCTCCGGCTGTCTTGGCAGCCGGGATGTAAGCTGCCCTTCCGACACGGCCTTCATGCCGCCGGAGAGGCCCGACAACGTTCGCATGCCAGCCCGAACCATTCCGAACAAAGCCAGGAAACACAACACCACCCCCACTGCGTATGAGGCGGAAATGAGTACGAACCCTTCCCATATTTCCTCGATTTCGTCCGCCGGATCAACCTGCCAGCCATTAACCACCGCACTGGCTGACTGTTTGACAAACAGATTGGCAAACCAGCCGGGAACCTTTTTATCCGGAGCACGAGGTTCGTTAACCGGCCGGAGATGGCGCGCGCTATCAACCACAGATTCAGGCAGAGTTGACGGAGCACCAAGGCTGAGCGCAAGAGCAGCCACCCCTTTCATTTCACGCTCGACATCGTGACGAGCCTGCTGGGTATATAACAGCGCGCCCGTCGCGTAGATCACGGCAAAAACCGCCAGCATCAGCAAAGAAATCTTCCGGTAGACCGTCATTGTTATTGTCCGCTTCGATTCGAGGGTGCCTGCCTGTTCATGCTAAAGCCGACTTTTTTTACCGGAATAGTTCTTTAGTACCGCCAGTTTCCTACTTTCTGAATATTTCCGGGCGTTTTCCCCTTCTCTAAGCTGGAAGCACAATAAAAACCGGAGAATCCCATGTCTTTTCTATCCCGGACCGCAACCGCAACACTGATCACCCTGGCCTGCTCAGCCCCCATCCAGGCTGAATCTCTGGATGTGAATATCGGCTACGTGCAGTGGGTTCCGGACCAGGGCCCGGTGCTTTCCAATGTCATTCCGGAACCGGAAGACGCCGGCCTGCGCGGAGCAGAGCTGGCCATCAACGACAACAGCACCACCGGCAAATTCCTGGGGCAAACCTATTCCCTGAACAGTGAAGTGGCCGGCTCTGAAGAGGCCGCCATTGCTGCCTTCGAGGCCATGCGCCAGAACGGCACCGAGCTATTCGTGGTCAACGCCCCGGCCAGAACTCTGAATACCATGATGGCCAATGCCGGAGACAACACACTGATTTTTAACGCCGGCACCAAAGACGATGCGCTGCGCACCGGGCAATGCCATTCCAACCTCCTGCATACCATGCCCAGCTACTCCATGCTGACCGACGCCCTGGGCCAGTGGCTGAACCACCGGCGATGGAACGAGGTGTTTCTGATTACCGGCCCAACCGAAGCCGACAAGGGCTGGGCCGATGCTTTCCGTCGCTCCGCCCAACGTTTTGGTCTGGACATTGTTGAAGACAAACCCTGGACATTCGATGCGGATCTTCGCCGTACAGCCTCCAAAGAGCTGCCCCTGTTTACCCAGGGCTCCGATTACGACGCAGTGGTAGTGGCCGATGTGCGCGGTGATTTCGGTGAATACGTGCCATACAACACCTGGCTGCCCCGCCCGGTCGTCGGCACCCAGGGGATGACACCAGTGACCTGGCACCGGGTCGTGGAAAGCTGGGGCGCGGCGCAGCTGCAGAACCGCTTCCGCGACCTTGCCGACCGCGACATGAACAGCGAGGACTACGCAGCCTGGGCGGCCATTCGCTCAATCGGCACGTCGGTGACAGCTCTCGGCAATGCAAACCCGGGCGAGATCCGGAACTTCCTGTTCAGCGACAAATTCCAGCTAGCCGCTTTCAAAGGCCGGAAACTCACCTACCGGAACTGGAACGGCCAGCTCCGCCAGCCGATTCCCCTGGTACACCCCCGTGGACTGGTCGCCCGGGCACCCTTTGAAGGCTTCCTGCATCCCGAAAGCAAAATGGACACCCTCGGCTTCGACAGACCCGAAAGTGACTGCCGCATCAATGACTAAGCACATTGGCACCGCCTTAAAACAAGAAGGAGTTACACCATGAAAACCCTGTTCAAACAGACCGCACTGGCCGCCATGATTGGACTGTCGACGCCGGCACTGGCCAGTCTGGCCTATGTCTCCAACGAGAAAGACGACACGATTTCGATCATCGACACCGAAGCTCAGAAAGTTGTTGATACCATCGATGTGGGTGCGCGCCCGCGGGGTATTCTGTTGTCAAAAGATCACACCAAACTGTACATCTGCGCCAGTGATGACGACACCGTGCAGGTGCTGGACCTGGCCACCCGCAAGATAGTCGACACCCTGCCGTCCGGCGAAGACCCGGAGCAGTTCGCCCTGCATCCCAACGACAAACACCTGTACATTGCCAATGAAGACGATGCCATTGTGACGGTGGTGGACGTCAGCAATAAAGATGTACTCGCCCAGATCGACGTGGGTATTGAACCGGAAGGCATGGCTGTCAGCCCCGATGGCAAATGGGCGGTGAACACCAGTGAAACCACCAGCATGCTGCACTGGATCAACACCGAGACCTTCGAGATCGAAAAGAACATTGTGGTGGGCCAGCGCCCACGCCATGTCGAGTTCAGTGACGACAGCAAGATTGCCTGGGCGTCAGCGGAAATCGGAGGCACCGTACACATTATTGATGTGGACAACCTGGAGCAGATCCACGAGATGTCCTTCAAGGTGCCCGGCGTCAACCAGGACCGCGTACAGCCAGTGGGAATCGAGCTGACCTCCGATGGCAAATACGCCTTTGTTGCGCTCGGCCCATCCAACCACGTCGCCGTCGTGGACGCCGAAACCTATGAGATCCTTGATTACCTGCTGGTGGGCGCCCGGGTCTGGCAGCTGGACCTGGACAAGGACGAGAAACACCTCTATACCACCAATGGTGTTTCCGGAGATGTCTCGGTGATCGATGTGGAAGACCTGAAGGTCATCAAATCCATCAAGGTGGGCCGCTATCCCTGGGGCGTGGTCATCGACCCAAGTTCATGACCATTGAAGCGCGCAACATCAGCTTTCGCTATGGTGACAAGCCGGTGCTCAAGGAGGTCAGCTTCGCGCTGACCTCTGGTGGTTTTCATGCCCTGCTCGGCCCGAACGGTGCGGGCAAGTCCACTCTGTTTGGCCTACTGACCCGGCTTCTGGCTCTGCAGCGGGGCGATATCCTGCTGGCGGGCCAGTCCCTGAAGAAGCAGCCCGCAGAAGCCATGCGGAAAATCGGTGTGGTATTCCAGCAGAACGCCCTGGATCTGGACCTGACCGTTCGGCAGAACCTCCAGTACCACGCAGCTCTCCACGGCATGTCCCGCAAGGAAGCCCGCGCCCGGGGCGATCAGGAACTGGAGCGTTTCGGGTTACTGAACCGGGCCAACGAGGCTGTCCGCCAGCTCAATGGCGGTCACCGCCGGCGGGTGGAAATTGCCCGCGCACTGCTCCACCAACCCTCCCTGTTGTTGCTCGACGAACCGACGGTTGGTCTGGATGTGGCCAGCCGCAAGGCGCTGAACCAGCATGTCCGCAACCTCTGCGACGAGGATGGCCTGACCGTCCTCTGGGCCACGCACCTGATCGAAGAAGTCCGTGAAGACGACCGGGTACTGATCCTGCACCAGGGCCAGTTACTGGCCGACGGCCCCGGCCACGCCATCTGCGAAGCCGAAGGCACACGCAACCTGGCGGAAACCTTCCACTCCCTGACCGGAGCCGGCTGACATGAAAGCAGCTCATTACTGGCACTGTTTTGTAGGTATCCAGACCCGGGAATGGCTGAGGTTCTGGCAGCAGCGTACCCGCTTCGCCAGTGCGCTGGTGCGGCCGCTGCTCTGGCTGGTGGTGTTTGCCGCCGGCTTCCGGGCAGTGCTGGGAATTTCCATTATTCCTCCTTATGAAACTTACATCACCTACGAGACCTACATTGCCCCCGGGCTGTGCGGCATGATAATCCTGTTCAACAGCATGCAGGGCGCACTGTCCATGGTGTACGACCGCGAACTGGGCAGCATGCGGGTACTGTTGATGAGCCCCCTGCCCCGGCCGTTTCTGCTGGTCACCAAACTGCTGGCTATGGGGGTGGTGTCGATCGGGCAGGTCTATGTGTTCCTGCTGCTGGCACTGCTGGTGGATGTGGAACCGCCTCTGTGGGGTTATCTGGCGGTGCTGCCAGCACTCATCCTCACAAGCCTGATGCTCGGCGCTTTCGGGCTTTTGATCGCCACCTGGATCAAGCAGCTGGAGAACTTTGCCGGTGTGATGAACTTTGTCATCTTCCCGATGTTTTTCATGTCTTCAGCGCTATACCCACTATGGCGGATGAATGAAGCCAGCCCCTGGCTCTACTGGATCTGCCAGTTCAATCCGTTTACCCACGCAGTGGAGGCGATCCGGTTCTCGCTGTACCTGGAGTGGAACCCGCTGGCCTTCGGTATAACCGCTGGTGTCACCGTTGTGGTTGCGTCACTGGCGACTGCCGGATTCAGGCCCCAGCGCACGAAGATTCTCGGCAGCAAGACTCTTTAGCTTTACTCCACTGAATCCGGACTGAGCCAATCCGTTCGACGGAGTTGCCCCAGCAGTCCATCAATTCCATCTGACCCGGCAACCACATTATCATCGCACTGCAGGCGTGCGGGCTTGCCGTCCAGGTACCACAAGCGATTCGCCAGGACCTCGGCATCCCGACCATCGTGAGTCACACAAATCATGGCCATGCCGGGGTTCCTATCAAGAATCCCGGCAACCAGCACTTTCAATTCCCCTGCCATCACCGGGTCGAGCGATGCGAACGGCTCATCCAGCAACAAAAGATCAGGCTTGACCGCCAGACAACGTGCAAGGGCAGCCCTGCGGGCCATGCCGAGGGAAAGCTGGTCTGGAAGGTAACAGCCGTACCCCTCCAGGCCGACACTGGCCAGGTGATCATCAGCCTCTTCCGCCGTGGCACCAACCAACTGCAGATTAGCGCGAAGGCTCCGCCAGGGTAACAATCGATGCTCCTGAAACAGGTAGCCAACCCGAATCCCATCCCGACCATGAACCGCCTCCGCTGACATCGTTTTATCAAGTCCGGCAATGGCATTGAGTAACGTGGTTTTGCCAATACCCGACGGCCCAAGTAGGCAGATGCGATCCCCCCGTTTAATCGTGGCAAAAATTTCGCCAAGCACAGGCTGGCCAAAATCGCGGCCGGCGATTCTAAGCTCAAGCATGGGCGGCCTCCGGCTGACGCCAGCGGCTGGAGCGTCGCTCAAGAGGCTGCAGGACAGCCAGTTCGATGACCTGCACGACGGCAATAAACGCCAGGCTGTAGGCGAGGATCGCAGCGACATCAAAAACCTGAAAGGCCATGTGCAATTGAAAACCAACGCCGCTGGAGCGGCCAAGCAACTCCACCACCAGAACGATCTTCCAGATTAGCGCCAGGCCACCGCGGGTGGCGGCCATGAGGTAGGGAAACAACTGCGGCACCCACACTTCGCGAATTCGCTGCCAGCGGGTGAAATCATAAACGGTGGCCATTTCCTCGAGCCGGTAATCTAGGCTACGGGCGCCTTCCCGCACGGTAACGGCAACATTGGGAACCTTGTTGATGACCACCGCCATCACCGCAGCCACTTCCACCAGGCCGAACCAAACGTACATCAGGATAATGGTGACCAATGCCGGCAGGTTGAGCATCAGCACCAGCAACGGGTCGAACAGGGCGTTGGTGGTCCGTGAACGTCCCATGACAATACCGATTGCCGTACCAAGAGCCATCGCCACAATAAAAGCGACAACCACGCGTCCGAGGGTAGCGCCGAGGTGATGCCAGAGTTCACCAGAAGCCGATTCCCGCACCAGGGTATCAAGCACATCCAGGGGCGTGGGCAGAAGCGGCGACTGAACAAGCCAGGCAACCAGCATCCACAGCAGAACAAACGAGGGCAGGACAATCCAGTAGCTCCAGGCCGGCGGGCGGCCGGAGAAGGTTTTCACGGCTGGCTCCGGTAAAACAGCTTTGCCGGCATCAGGTTGTCAGAGTCAGCACTGGTGAGTGTCAATAACCGATGCAGGTCAGCTATGCGCTGATCGGTCAGGGGCGCTGGCGTGCCTGCCACAAAGCCTTGCCATAAAGCCTGGAAAACACCTTCCTCCGGGCTGCCCATCAATGGGCGTAGCCTCTGCCAGTGGGACTCGTCTTCCGCCAGTTCGGCTTTTGCCTCACTCAGAGACTTCGCGAAACCCTGAACCAGTTCGCCATGTTCATTCGCCCAGGGTGCGGGGAAAACATACCCCAGAACCGGCAGATTTCTGTCCATCCCCATCGCGTCCAGCAGGTCGGACATACGGAATGCGGAACGCCAGCCGCCCTCCCCTATCAAGCGGGCCGCAAAATGCCAGTAGGTAACGATGACATCCACCTGGCCCCGCTTCAGGGCCTGGCTAAGCAGGGGCGGGGCTGCGAATTGTACTTCCGCGGACTCATTCAAATTGATGCCCTGTTGCTCCGCAACCTTCCGGAGCAGTATCCAGCCTTTGCTGTCCGGCCCGCCAGCAACGCCGATGCGTTTGCCCTCCAGATCCTCTACAGAGCCAATCGTTGAGCTTTCACCGACGACGATATCACCAATTTGGGAAGAGAACGGGACATAAAGGTAGGGTGTGCCAGCCTGGAATCGCGACTGGGCCCACAACAGGTCGGCCACCGCGCCGTTCACCGATCCACTGGTGACCGCCAGCCTGGAGGCCGGAAGGTTAGCAACTGGCTTAAGTTCAAGCTGGTAACCATTCTGTCGGTCCAGGCCGCTGTAAAGGATGTGGTCCAGCTCCCAATGGGCTGTGCCGAACTGCAGCACGCTGATGGACAGCACTGGCAATTGTCCTGAATTCTTGCCACTGCCATGGGCGGAGCTGATCAGAACAGACAGAATCACTAGCGCGGCCACTACCATCCGGAAAAAGCGGAAAGCCGGGAGAAGGGGCCAGGCAACAGACTTTATTATTGGTTGTTGTTTCATACCCCCACAATACGAACCGCGCAGCCGGGCAAGAATAGTACTTTGGTGCCTGTTTTTTGGTGCGATGGTCGCATTCACCCCGAAGCACAGATGGCGTGTAATGAAATCATCACAATAATAATAAACAGAGGATCGGAACCGACTCCGGCGATACTCTGTACAGGAGGTCCCATGCTGGACGAGCTCGATGTCCCACTCTCTCCCGAAAACCGTTATGATAATTCAAAAGCCATACCCGAAAATGACAAAAAACAGGTTGAAACATCCATGGAGCCGGCTTACAAGATTCTGATCGCCGATGACCACCCACTCTTCCGAGAAGCCATCAGTAGCGTTATTGCTTCAGGTTTTGAGGGGAGCGAGATCATCGAAACCAACGACCTGGACAGCGCGCTTGAAATAACCCGCGAGAATGACGACCTGGATCTTATTCTGCTGGATCTCAACATGCCGGGTATGCACGGCCTCAATGGCCTGATCACCCTGCGCAATGAGGCACCCACCATTCCCGTGGTGATTGTGTCGGCGGAGGAAGACAAGCAGGTGGTATTGCAGGCCATTACCTACGGCGCCTGCGGCTTTATTACCAAATCCTCGCCACGGGCGCAGATGACCGAAGCCATCCAGCAGATCCTCAACGGCAACGTGTATCTGCCCTCAGACATTATCCGCACCGGCAAGGAAAGCAACACCCGTCGCAGCCGACACGAGGACAATCCGATATCCCCGGAGCTGCTGAATTCCCTCACCCGGCGGCAACTGCTGGTCCTGGAGCGCATGTCCAAAGGCGAATCCAACAAACAGATCGCTTACAACCTGAATATTGCCGAGACCACGGTCAAGGCTCATGTTTCTGCCATTCTGCGCAAGCTGGGTGTGCATAACCGGGTCCAGGCGATCCTTTCTGCCAGCGATGTGGACTTCAGCCAGTACCTGAAACGCTGATTTTCCCGGCCAGTTGCTTACCCCTCGGGACTCTCACCGGCCCGGCTTTCGCCGGGAGAATCAACGTCTCAGCAGATGGCTCAGGGCACTTCGCAGCTTCAGAGGCTTCACCGGTTTATTCATCAACAGATGTCCAAGGTCGCGAATCTGCTGTTTGAGCTCGTTGGTATAGTTGGCGGTAATCATGATCACGGGCGCCGGGCAGCGACGGCGACCGTTGATCTCTGCCACCACATCCACACCATTTGCATCATTATCCAGATGGTAATCCGCCAGAATCAGATCGACCGTGGCGCTGACAGGATCAAGCTGGCTTTCCAGATCCTCCAGAGACAGCGCTGTTACCACCTGGCAGTCCCAGCCTTCGAGCAGGGTTTTCATGCCCTCGCAGATGGCGGGGTCATTATCAATCACCCAGATTCGGGCGCCGCCCAGACCGCTGTCAAAGGAAATGGTACGGTTCTGATCCGCCAGCGGTTGCCGGGGCTGAAGCCGGCCAAGGGGCACCTTAACGCTGAACACTGAGCCCTTACCTTCGATGGACGATACGGTTACCTCATGGCCAAGCATGCGGGAGATTTTGTCCACAATGGCCAATCCCAGGCCCAGACCCTTATCCTGATGAGAGCCGGCGGGGCTGATGCGCTTGAACTCCTGAAAGATCTCCGTGAGCTTGTCTTCCGGAATACCCGGGCCGGTATCCCAAACCTGCAACAGAACATGATCCCCTCGTCGGCGGCAGCCCAGCAGAATCCGGCCACTGCCTGTGTAGCGAATAGCGTTGGTCAGAAAATTCCGGAGGATTCTTGCCAGCAACTGGGAGTCGGATTCCACAATTGCAGAACTGGCCACAAAATCCAGCTTCAGATTCCCGGCCCTGGCCATTTGACGGAATTCCCTGGCGATGTTGTTGAGCAGATCCCGAAGATCAAACGCTGTGACATCGGGCTGGATTACCCCGGCATCGAGTTTGGAAATCTCGACCAGAGTACCCAGAAGGTTCTCGACATCGTCCAGAGAGGTGCTCACCGAACGCACCAGCCCCTCGGCCTTGGGCCCGAACGACTGCTCCAGAAGCGCACTGGTGAACAGGCGCGCCGCATTCAGCGGTTGCAGCAGGTCATGGCTGACCGCAGCCAGGAACTTGGTCTTGGAAAGGTTGGCCTGTTCAGCTTCCAGCTTGGCGTCCCTCAGTCGGGCCTCAACTGCCACCCGCTCGGTTATTTCCTCCCGCAACTGATTGTTCAGTCCGGTCAACGCCGCGGTGCGCTGTTTTACCCGTCTTTCCAGGTCGTCGTAGGCCTGCTCCAGGGCCAGCGCAGTTTTTCGCCGGTCTGTAATATCCCGAATCAGCACGAAGAAACCGATAATGTCGCCCTGCTCATCAAAATTCGGGACATAGGAACGCAGCATGTAACGGACCTCACCCTGTTCACCGGTTTCTTCAAATTCAAAGGTGACATTGTGGCCGTCCAGAACCTCCAGAATCTGCGGCAGGAGGCGTTGATAAAACTCTTCCGAGTGGACCTCATCCAGTCGTTTACCCAGAGGGGTTTCACCTTTTCGCCCGTACCAGGCCTCGTAAACCTTATTGCAGAACTGAACGCTCATGTCAGCGCCAACATAGGCGATCAGCGCGGGCACGTGATCCGTTACCACACGAATCCAGTGTTCGCTCTCTTCCAGCGCCTTGATCCGCCTTGCCATTTCACTGTTCTTGACGTCGGTAATGTCAGAATAAAGCACCACCAACCCACCCTCCCGGGTAGGTCGCTCCGTCATCTGCACCCAGCGGCCGTTGCACAGCAGGAACACCACACCTTCTGAATCCGGGTGACTGTGCTCCTCCACAATCAGACCAGAGGTGACAGCCTGCTCTTTGACTTCATCAATGCTGGTACCCGCCTCTGGCATGCCGACACCCGCATGGCGCCAGTAACTGCGAAACCGGCTGTTGGTCTGGATCAACTGATGCTGTTTATCAAACAGGACAAATCCGTCGGCAATACTTTCAATCGCATCGCTCAGACGTTGGCGGGTGGTTTCAGCCTCTTCCCTGGCCCGGTTCAACGCCTTGTTGCTGCCCTTCAGTTCATCCATGGTCTCATTCAGGGCCTCGGTACGCTCACGTACCTGCTCGGCAAGGACCACCGAATGTTCGAAGGCCGCATAGGGCTCCGGCTTGTGGGCCGAGCCGGATTCAACCCGGACTATCAGGGCATCACGGATTCGCCTGAGTCTTTCATTTTCAGCTTCAAGCTCGACAATGCGAAGATCCCGTTCATCTTCCACGGAATATTCAGCCTTGTCCGGACAGGACATCAGGTTGGCCAATGACCACCCCCGTAAACGTCTGGTTAATATGCATGCCGTCGAACTGCTCACCATAGGTGTTGAAGCCGACCACTTTGTGGTGACGCAGGAATTGCGAAACCGCCTCCACCTCCCCGGTCAGTTCAGCTTCAAGCCGTCGCAGGAAACAGTCACAACCAATGGTCACCAACGGCGGCCCGACCACCCGTTCGGCGGCCTCAATCTGGGTTCGCACGCTGTGCAGCAGAGATTCCGGTTCCATGGCGGTCATCACGATTCCCGTTTCCACGGCGCAATAGAAGGTCAGACTCTTGTCCGGATTAACCCTCTGGATCGAGCGCACAAAGTAATGTCCGCCAATCTTCACTCCCATGGGCCTGAGAGCAAACGTCTTGCGATCCAGGGCGTCGACATCCACCCCGACAGAGCGGGCATAAGCATCAGCAGCAGGTTCCGCATTAAGTTCATAGACGGTGCGGCTTTCCGGACATGCGTGGGTCACTACCAGCTTTTCGCTGCGCTCGGCCATGTGGTGCGTTGAAAACACACGGAAATCCAGGGGCGTATTGACCAACATCACAGTAGCGGCACCAGTATAAAACTGGCCATCGTAAAACACATGGGTGTTGGCCAGGCGCTCATCGTCACCGGCGGAACCACCGAATTGCGGTATGGTGCCCAGCGCGGCATTGAGTGTCGCCAGAACCAGTTCTTCCCGGCTGGAGAGGCCGTCCAGAAGTGTTATCGCGAAGGTATTGCCTTTTACCGGAGCCAGCCTGGCCTGCCTGCAGGTGGATAACATGCCGTCAATCAGACTCTGGGCATCCTGAAGCGTGAAACGGTCAAGCTCCCGGACCAGAGCGCAGTCGATGGCAAAATAACGGCTGTCGAATCCAATGGCGGTAATACAGCCCCGCCCGTAGCCTTCCGGGGTGATCTCTCCCGCCGACGTGCAGCCGCACACCCGAACACCTTCAAAGGCGTGTTCAAGGGCACAACCAAGACGGCCGAGATCGTATTCGGCAGAGCAGAAGAACAGCACGCAGTCCAGATGCTCATGATTGATCTGGCTGGCAAGATTGGTGGCGGCCAGCATCGGGTCACGAATACTGGAACTCGCTACCCGGACCGCCGGCAGGGTCGTCACTGGCCTCATATACGCTGGTCTCGGAAACGGATGACTTTGTACCAATTCTACGGCATCCGTCATTCCAGCCAATGCGACTTCAGTGCTTTTGACAGGCGCGCCGAAATGATCGTAAGCCATTGATTAGAATGCCTCCTGGATCAATGCCTGATGGCGCTGCCGGTTTCCTGGGAAGCAAACCGGCACTTTAGTCTTAGATAGCCCGGCACCGGAAGCAGCTCTCTGCCACCCCGGGTGCCGGTAACTCACTAGAAGGTAACAATGGCACCAAGGGCAATGGTGTCAGCGTCTGCCTCTTTCGCGCCGGTGGACTGCTTTTCCTGCTCAAACATATTGTACTCGGCAACCAGTTTGAAGTTGCTGTTCACGTCATGAAAGAAGCCAACGGTTGTGCTTTCAGTTTCCATATCCGAAATGTCAGCATCGGTCTCGCCGTAGGACAGTACCACCCGGTTGTCACCAAATGCATAGGAGCCCTGAACCAGAAAGCCATCCGCATCATCTTCAGCAACAGCACCATTGCCAATCAGAACCGGATTGTCGCCTTCAGAGGTAAACCCGGACGCTGCCAGGGTGACGCCGACAACCGATGCCTTCACGCCATAGCCGACACCGGTACTATCCACCGTATCGGCACCATTCTCGGCAGATTGATAGCGACCGTTCACCCAACCGGTAAGCGCCACATCGTTAAGCTTGGTGCTATAAGTTATCTCTGATTCGAAACGGGGTGCGGAATTCTCGTCATCAGTACCGGTAACCGTGTCAGCCGGGTCCAGCGCGCCAACCGCCACGTTGAAGCCACTCATATCAGGTGAGCGGTAGGTGATCTGGGCAGAAGGTGTAGGGTACGGATAACCCGCCCGGATATTGCCGAAAGAAACCCCGCCTGCAAGGCCCGGAGAACCCACGCCCATGAGGATTTCATCCAGGAAAATATTGGAACGGGCATACAGGCCGAAATCCTTACCGATCAGCACCTGACCAAAATCGCCGTCCACTGTGGCGTAGAACTGGCGAACATCTATGGCGGTGTCTGTAGACGAGTCGGAATCCAGGCTGTCGTTGATGGTGGTCCAGAAAGAGGAACGGCCGCCAAGAGTCAGGTCACCCATTTCCTTGCTGAAATTAAAACCTATCGTGTTTGGCAGAAAGCCCATTTTGATGCGTGAATCGCGGGTGTCGCCAAGATTATTATCACGGTTCACATAAAAGGCGTTGAAGTAGCCATCCACGGAAAAGCTGGTGCCATCCTCGTTGTAGAGCTCAACCGCCGCATTGGCACCGGCACTGGCCGCCATGGCTGCAGTCATTGCCAGAGCCAGCCCTGACTTTCTGAAATTCTTGTTTTTCATAGTTCCCCCGGGTGTTTTTTGGAATTCTGGGATCGGGGCGCCGGCTTATCCGGCGGCCCGAGGCGAACTCTGTCGCCTGAATTCCATGGTCAACCAGGGGAAAAGAAGGGGGAATGCGTCAAGGGGGCAGGTTACCTGCTCTTTTAGGAGAGAGCAGGATTGAAACTTTAGGATTACTACCGGTTCAGGCAGCGACCAATCGGTCCAGACGGTTCTGGATTTCTTCCTCGATTTTAGGCTTGAACGGCCGCAGCATCATGCCCAGCTCTATACGGATATGCAGATCCGTCTCGGCGATATCCACTCGTCCTTTCACACCGCTACGCTCAAATTTAAGCTGGTCGCCATCCCAGTGGTACTGCATATCGAATTTCCGGGACAAATTCTCCGCCAGGGTTTCAGCCGCGGAGCGGGCATGCTGTTTATCCAGGGAATGACTACGGTGAATATCAATCACAGACATGGGTCAGTTTTCTCGATGGTTTGAAAAAGGTTTTACAGTGTAAGGGCGCTTTGAACTTGTAGCCAACCCCTCAGCGGTTAGAATACGAAGATTCAGATTCTGACAGGACTATCTCTCATGAGCGAGCAGCAAACGCCAGGCACCTCCGGCAACGGCCAGGACGATGTCACCCACTTCGGCTTCCGCAATGTTCCCAAGAGCCAGAAAGCGGGCCAGGTAGCCCAGGTTTTCCACAGCGTGGCCGGCAAGTACGACCTCATGAACGATCTGATGTCCATGGGCATTCACCGGCTCTGGAAACGCTTCACCATTGAACTTTCCGGCGTTCGCCCAGGGCACCAGGTGCTCGACATTGCCGGCGGCACGGGCGATCTGACCATGAAGTTCTCGGACCTGGTAGGCCCGTCCGGCAAAGTGGTTCTGGCCGACATCAACGCCTCCATGCTGCAGGTAGGTCGCAGCCGCCTGACAGACCGGGGCTATGCCGGCAACATTGAATACGTTCAGGCCGATGCCGAGCACCTGCCGTTCCCGGCCAACAACTTCCAGGCGGTGTCTATTGCCTTTGGCCTTCGCAACGTCACCGACAAGGACCAGGCCCTGCGGGACATGGCCCGGGTGCTCAAGCCCGGCGGCAAATTGATGGTGCTGGAGTTTTCCAAGCCGTCCAACCCGCTGCTGAGCAAAGCCTATGACGCCTATTCCTTCAAGGCACTGCCATTGATGGGCCAACTGATCGCACGCGACAGCGAAAGCTACAAGTATCTGGCGGAATCCATCCGTATGCACCCGGATCAGGAAACGCTCAAAGGCATGATGGAAGACGCCGGGCTGGTGAACTGCAAGTACTACAACATGACCGGCGGCGTTGTCGCCCTGCACGTGGGAATCAAGCCCTGATGTTCACGGGCACGTCCATCACCGCTATCGTCCGGACTGCATTGAACCGGGCGCTGGAACTGGACCCGGCGGGCCGTAAAGTCCTGCTCGAGTGCCTGGCTGAACCAGTGTCTGTTTCTCTCACCATACCGGTCGCAATTACGCTGACTCTGAGTGATGACGGCAACTATGTTCAGGTTGATAATCAGACCGCCGAAGAAGCCTGCACGGTCATTCGTGGCGGCCCCGTTGCACTGACAGCCCTGGCCCTTGGCGACTCGCAGGTTCTGACCGATGGTCGGCTGGTGGTGGAAGGCAATTTCGAAAAGGCCAGACAACTGCAGCGGGCACTGAGCCAGCTGAGGCCAGACTGGGAAGCGGCTATGGCCGGCCATCTGGGCGATGTTCCGGCCCACTTTCTGGGCCAACGCATTCGCAACGCGGTGCTCTGGAGCCAGCAGGCCATGGTCAGCGTAACCGCCAGCCTGGAAGAATATATTCACGAAGAAAGCCAGAGCCTGCCCGGCCGCCGGGAACTGGCCGCCCGCTTTCGGGCAATTGATGATCTGAGCCAGCGCACCAGCCAACTGGAAGCCAGGCTGAACAAGCTGGACAACACCGGCAGCGACAATCAAACGGAGAAGCTGTGAACCGCCTGCAACGCCTGTTTCGAATTGCCTGGGTTTTCTGCCGTTACCGGCTGGACACATTCTTACCGCTGTCCGAATTGCCCGCACCGCTGAGGCTCTTTTTCCTGTTCGCGCCGTGGCACCTGTTCCCGAAACCCAAAATGAGCCGGGGCGATCGCCTGCGCCTGGCACTGGAAGAGCTGGGACCGGTTTTCGTCAAGTTCGGCCAGATTCTCTCCACCCGCCGGGATCTGATGCCCGACGACATGGCCGAATCACTCAAGCACCTCCAGGACCGGGTACCGCCCTTCCCCAGTGACCAGGCCCGGGGCATTATCGAAGATTCCCTGGGCGCACCGGTCGCCGAACTGTTCGCTGAATTCAGTGCCGACCCCATGGCATCAGCCTCGGTTGCACAGGTTCACGCCGCCACGCTGCTCAACGGCCAGAAAGTGGTGGTCAAAGTGGTGCGTCCCGATATCGAGAAAACCATCCATCAGGACATCGCCCTGATGTATCTGATGGCCGGGCTGCTGGAAAAATACTGGCCCGAGGGCAAACGCCTGCGCCCGGTGGATGTGGTGGCCGATTACGACGCCACCATTCACGACGAGCTGGACCTGCAGCGCGAGGCGGCCAATGCCAGCCAGCTGCGCCGTAACTTCGAAAACTCGCCACTGATCTACATCCCCTTTATCGACTGGGACTACACCACCAAATCGGTTCTGGTGATGGAGCGCATCCAGGGCATTCCGATTGCCGATGTACCGGCGTTGCGGGCGGCCGGCGTGAACATGAAAGTTCTGGCAGAAAAAGGAGTGGAGATCTTCTTCACCCAGGTGTTCCGTGACAGCTTTTTCCACGCCGACATGCATCCGGGCAACATTTTCGTGGATGCCAGCAACCCGGACGACCCCAAATACATCGCCATTGATTTCGGCATTGTCGGTACTCTCGCCCCGGATGATCAGAGCTATCTGGCCCGCAACCTGCTCGCCTTTTTCCGCAGGGATTACCGCCAGGTGGCGGAACTGCACATCCGCTCCGGCTGGGTGCCGCCAGAAACCCGGGTCAATGAATTTGAAGCCGCTATCCGTACGGTATGTGAGCCCATTTTCGAGCGGCCATTGAAGGATATCTCCTTCGGGCATTTCCTGCTGAGGCTGTTCCAGACTGCCCGGCGCTTCAACATGGAAGTGCAGCCGCAACTGGTGCTGCTGCAGAAAACCCTGCTGAACGTGGAAGGCCTGGGCCGTCAGCTGTATCCGGAACTGGATCTCTGGACCACCGCCCAACCGTTTCTGGAAAAATGGATGCGCCAGCGCATTGGCCCCACCGGCCTGTACAAAGCCCTGCAGAGTCATCTCCCGGCCTGGCTGGAACAGGCTCCGGAGATGCCGCAACTGGTTCACGACGCGCTGTTGAGAATGCGCAGCAGTGGCCCGACAGAAGACCAGAACCGGGCCGCCCTTGCGCTGATGAAAGAACAGAACAAACGCAGCGAACGCCGCTGGCGGCGCGGTTTTGTGGCGGCCGTTCTGGCGGCTGGCGCCGTAGCCGGTACACAACCCGAAGCGCAACAGTTGTTAACCGACATGCCCGCGTGGGGCTGGGTGCTGCTGGCTGTAGCCGCAGGCATCATGCTCCGGGGTGGTCGTTAAATCACCGAAACTTCAGGATTCCTGACCATGCAAGAGTCCCCTGCTGAGCAAGCACAGCCGGACTGGCTGAACGACATTCAATGGACCGAAGACGGTCTGGTACCCGCGATCGCACAGGACGCCGACACCGGCGATATCCTGATGATGGCGTGGATGAACCGGGAGTCCCTGGCGCTGACCGTGCAGGAAAATCAGGCCGTGTACTGGTCGCGCTCCCGGGGGAAACTCTGGCGCAAGGGCGAAAGCTCGGGCCATCAGCAGGTACTGCGCGACATCCGGCTGGATTGCGACGCCGACGTGATACTGCTGAAAGTGGAACAGAAAGGCGGCATCGCCTGTCACACCGGCCGGCGCAGTTGCTTTTACCGCACACTGAAAGACGGCCGGTGGGTCAGCGTGGATCCGGTGATCAAAGATCCGGACAGCATCTACGGCAGCAACTGAGGAAACAGCACATGAGCGATGTACTCGAACGCCTGGCAGCAGTACTGGAAACCCGCAAAGAGGCAGCCCCAGAAACCTCCTACGTGGCCAGCCTGCACGCCAAGGGCCTGAACAAGATCCTGGAAAAAGTGGGCGAAGAATGTACTGAAACCCTGCTGGCGGCCAAGGATGCCGAACACTCCGGTGACAACCGGGAAGTGATTATGGAAACCGCCGACCTGTGGTTTCACAGCATGGTCATGCTCTCCAACCTGGGGCTGGGCCCTCAGGATGTTCTGGACGAACTGGCCAGCCGCTTTGACCTGTCCGGCCTGGAAGAAAAGGCGTCACGTAAATCATGAGGACTACCCCCGCCAGGGTATTTCCTCAAGGGGCCAACAGTGGCGTACAATAGGCAACGATCGCAAAATTTTACGAGGACTCCCCATGATTAGCCCCTGGCAACTTCTGATTATCCTGGCCATTGTCGTCCTGCTGTTCGGCACCAAAAAGCTGCGAAACATGGGCAGTGATCTGGGTGGCGCCATTCGCGGTTTCAAAAAATCGATGGGCGACGAAGAAGATAAGCCCAAAGAGCCCGAATGGCTGGAAGAGCAAAAAACCGAGCAGCCCGAAACCGAGACCGAAGAAAAGCCCCGCGAAAAACAGAATTGAGCGCAGCCTGAATGTTCGATATCGGTTTTGTTGAACTACTGATTTGCGGCATCATTGCATTGCTGATTCTCGGCCCGGAGCGACTGCCAACAGCTGCCCGTGCTGCGGGCCGCTGGGTTGGCGGTGCCCGGCGCATGATGCAGCAGTTCACGAGCGAGCTGGATCGTCAGCTCAAGGCCGATGAGCTGCGCGAAGAACTTCGCAAGGCTGGCGATGTCGGTCTTGAAGATGTCGATAAGACGGTAAAAGACGCTCTGGACGAAGCCAAGCGGCAGGAACACATGATTCGTTCTGACTATCAATCGACAAAACAGGCCGCAACAGACGTTCAGCGTCCCGACTCTGATGCCCGGGATACAGATCATCAGGACGACAGCGGAGTGCCCGCAAAATCGTCGGATAACTCACTGGATAAACCGTCATGAACGCCACACCGGACGACGACACCCAGGCAACCTCCGGGCAGGAAGATATGCCCCTGGTTGAGCACCTGCTCGAGCTTCGCAACCGGCTCCTGAAAATGGTTCTGGCGGTCGCCATCTGCTTCGCGGTCCTCTATCCGTTTGCCAATGACCTGTACCTGTTGATATCCCAGCCGCTCCGGGAACTGCTGCCGGTCGGCCAAACCATGATTGCTACCGATATCACCTCCCCTTTCTTCGCGCCCCTGAAGCTGGCGCTGGTACTGGCTCTGTTTATAGCCATCCCGGTGGTCCTGCATCAGCTATGGAGCTTTATAGCACCCGGCCTCTATGCCCATGAGAAACGCCTGGCCTTCCCCTTGCTGTTCACCTCGGTGATTCTGTTCTATGCCGGCGCGGCCTTCGCTTACCTGGTGGTGTTTCCACTGGTATTCGGATTCTTCACCGCCATTGGTCCGGAAGGGATTGTCGAGTTGCCCGACATCAACAGCTACCTGAATTTCGTCCTGAAGATGTTTTTCGCCTTCGGACTGGCTTTTGAAATTCCGATTGCCACTGTGCTGCTGATTTTAACCGGGGCCACGACGCCACAAAGCCTCGCCGCCAAGCGCCCCTACGTCATCGTGGGCTGCTTTGTCATCGGCATGCTGCTGACCCCCCCGGACATTATTTCCCAGACATTGCTGGCCGTACCCATGTGGATCCTGTTCGAGTTCGGTATTATTTTCGGTCGCCTGGCCCGCCGCGAAGTAAAGGATGAACCGGAAAGCGAGTCCTGATCCGGATGAACCTGGCCTTGCTTTGCGACCATGATTTCCTCGAAGGTAACCGGGTAAGGCTGACCGGCCGGCGCCTGGAGCATCTGAAAACCGTGATCCGGGCCACTGAAGGGCACCGCATCCCGATCGGCCGGGAAAACGGCCTGATGGGCCATGGCGAAGTACTGACCCTCACCGATACCGAGGCAGAATTACGGGTTGAGCTGAACCAGAGCCCTCCACCGCCTCTTCCCCTGACCCTGATCCTCGCCATGCCGCGCCCGAAAATGCTGCGCCGGGTACTGCAGACCTGCGCGGCACTCGGTGTGAAAGACATCTGGCTGATCAACAGCTACAAGGTGGAAAAAAGCTTCTGGCAGACGCCCTGGCTGTCCGAAGAGAACCTGCGGGAAAACCTGACCCTCGGGCTGGAGCAGGCCAAAGATACCCGGATGCCGCGGGTGCATATCCGCAAGCTGTTCAAACCCTTCGTGGAAGATGAACTGCCGGACCTGTTGGCCGGCACACGGGCCCTGGTGGCTCACCCCGGTAAGGCCGAGGCCTGCCCGGTGCACCTGACCAAACCCGCCACTCTGTGCATTGGCCCGGAGGGTGGCTTCACCGATTACGAAGTGGGTAAGCTTGAGGAAGCGGGCTGCACCAGCGTGCACCTGGGCCCCCGCATTCTGCGGGTGGAAACCGCTGTACCGGTATTGATCAGCCGACTGTTCGACACCTGCGGCTGATCACTCAATTCCCATCGCTTCAGCAGCGATGCGGTTTTTCACCGACGCCAACCGGTCGAACCAGCGCATTCCGGTGTTTCGCAGCCACCGTACCGGCAATTCGTCCCGCGCAAACAGCTGCTTGAAGCCTTCCATGGCCGCCATCATGGTGAGGTTATCGCCCTTGCGCCTACGCTGATAGCGGGCCAGCACCAGAGGCTCCCCTGCCGACAGCCCGCTGTCTCTGGCCTGCGCCAGTTCTTCCAGCAAAACCCGGACATCACCATAGCCAAGGTTGGCGCCCTGCCCCGCCAATGGATGAATGGTATGGGCGGCATCGCCCACCAGGGCCAGACCCTCGGCGATGTAATCCTTGGCATGACGCTGGCGCAGCGGAAAGGCAAAACGGCGGGAGACCGCCACTACTTCACCCAGTTGCCCTTCAAAGGCCCGTTCCAGCTCGGCACGGAAGGCCGGCTCATCCAGCGCCATCAACCGGCGAGCCTCGCTGGTCTGCTGAGACCAGACAATTGAACAGAAATGTTCGTCTGCGCTCTCATTCAGCAACGGCAGGAACGCCAGCGGACCGGTCGGTGAGAAACGCTGCCAGGCGGTGAACTGATGGCTTTTCGCCGTGCCAACCGTGCAGACAATGGCCTGGTGATCGTAATCCCATTCCCGTGTGGCCAGCCCCGCCCACTGGCGCAGGCGGGAATGGCCACCGTCGGCTCCGACCACCAGATCGGCGGTCAGGATGCGCTGATCGTCCAGCTCCACCCCCTCACCCCGATGCCAGCGGCTGACTTGCACGCCATCAAACAGCGCCACATCGCTGTCAGCCAGTTCCTGAAACAGGGCCCGCACAATGTGCCGGTTCTCGACAATGGTGCCCAGCAGGCTGGCGTGCAGGTCTGCCGCGTCAAAATGAACCCGGCCGGTACCGTCTCCGTCCCAGACCGTCATTTCCCGGTAATCGCAGTGGCGCGTTTCCCGCACCCGGCGCCAGACACCCAACTCTTCCAGCAAACGTTGACTGGCCAGGGAAATGGCGCTGACCCGGGGCTCAAAATCTTCCACTGTTTTCGCCGGTGCCGGTTCCGCCAGAAGACTGTCGACGGTGTCGCTTTCAACCAAAGCCACCTGCCAGCCCTGACGAGACAGCCCCAACGCAACAGCGGAACCAACCATACCGCCACCCACGATCAGAACATCATAGTGTGGAACCGTTGAATCACTGGTCATTCAGCGTAGCCTCCCGGCCCTTGTCTGAGAACGAAATTGCCGGCCTGCGGCCACCGGTTCCCATGGCCTTTCGGGCAAACCAGCGCTTGGCCCCGGGCACCAGATCCAGTCCCATCAGCCCGGCATCCCGGGCCAGGGCAACCGGAGCGAGTGGCTGGCCGAAAAGCCGGATCAGAGAATCAGAGAATTGCACTGTCTGCCGCCAGTCCTGCCGGTGCAGGCGCTGGTACTCGCCCAGAACCGACAAGGCGCCTACAGAGACGTCACGCTCCACTGCCCGGCGGAACTGCTCCACCAGGGTGATAAGGCCGCGCAGTGCCAGGTTAAAACCCTGCCCCGCAACCGGATGCAGGGCATGGGCAGCATTACCTACCAGAGCCACACCGGGGCGCACTGCCTCGTCCACCGTGGTCAGGCGCAGGGGGTAATGATGGCATTCTCCAATCCGGGTAAAGCCTCCCAGCCGCCAGCCAAAACGCTGCTGCAGCTTCCGGCATTTCTGTTCATCCGACAACGACAGTATGTCGTTCAGTGCAGTGTCGCTGAGCGTCCATACCAGCGCCGAGTGGTTTCCCGCCTCAGTGGGCGAACCGTGCGGGAGTAACGCCATGGGGCCGGTGTCGGTAAAACGCTCGTAGGCAACAAACTGGTGGGATTCGCCGGTCGAGACATTGGTAATCAGGGCGTTCTGGCCATAATCCTCAGTGCGAACCTGAAATCCGAGTTTTTCGCGCAGGCCCGAGCGGCCACCATCGGCCACCACCAGGCACTGGCCGGTGAGGGTCACCGGCTCACCGTCTTTAACAATCTGTACGCTGACACCATCCGGCGTGGGCACCATTCCGGTGACCTCTGCCGGTGCCTGCCAACGCACATTGGTGTCGAGCAGTGCCCGCATCAGGCACAGGCCCATCCAGCGGTTGTCGATCACGTAGCCCAGCGCCTGCTGACCGTGATCCTGCGCATGCAGACGGGTGGCGCCAAAATGCCCGCGATCCGAGACATGAATGTGGCGAATCGGCGTGGCGTGTTGTGACAGTTCCGGCCACAGCCCCAACTGGTCAAAAATCAGTTTTGAGCCCCAGGCCAGAGCGGTGGAGCGGGCGTCATAGCTGGGCTGATAGTCATCCGGCAGGGCGTCCGGCGACAGCGGCACGGCTTCCACCACGGTCACCCGCAGCTCCGGGACCTCCCGTGACAGGGCCAGGGCCAGAGTTGCGCCGGCCAGGCCGCCGCCGGCTATGATCACATCGGTATCCAGCTGGGCTTTACTCACGGTGTCAGTCCGCCATCAGTGCTTCAATTTCGGGAATGGTCTTGGGCACATCATCCGTCAACACGCGGCAGCCCTCTTTGGTGACCACCACATCGTCTTCAATACGGATGCCAATACCCCGCCATTTTTCATCCACGTCGGTATTGTCTGGCGCCACGTACAGGCCGGGCTCTACCGTCAACGCCATCCCCGGCTCCAACAGACGCCAGGCGTCGCCAATCTTGTAATCCCCCACGTCATGCACATCCATGCCCAGCCAGTGGCCGGTGCGATGCATGAAGAATGGGCGATAAGCGGCTTTTTCAATAGCCTCATCGACACTGCCAGACAACAACCCGAGGTCAATCAGGCCCTGGGTCAGCACTTTCAAAGCGGCTTCGTGGGGCTGGTTCCAGTGGTTACCGGGCCTGACCGCGTCGATAGCCTCGTATTGGGCTGCCAGCACCACGTCGTAAAGCGCTTTTTGTTCGGCACTGAATTTGCCGCTGACCGGGAAGGTGCGGGTAATATCCGAGGCGTAGCATTCGAGCTCACAACCCGCATCAATCAGCACCAGATCGCCTTCTTTCAATGGCGCCGAATTCTCGATGTAGTGCAGGATGCAGGCATTGGTACCACTGCCGACGATGGACGGGTAAGCGGTTTCCCGGGTGCCATGATCCATAAAGGTATGGATCAGCTCCGCCTCCAGGTTGTATTCGTAACCGCCCCGGCGCGCGCGTTTCATGGCCCGGCAATGGGCCTCGGCACTGATCTTGCCGGCCTTTGCCATCACCTTCACTTCGGCCGGGCTCTTGAAAAGCCGCAGATCGTGCAGCAGATGCTCCAGTGCCACGAACTCGCCCGGAGGGTGAGCGCCGGCGCGCACCTTGCTGCGAATTACCTTGACCCAGTCCATCACCCGGTTGTCGAAGGCCGGATCCTTGCCCAGCGGGTAATACACCCGGCTGCGACCCTCAAGCATGCCCGGAAGAATTTCATCGATATCGGAAATCGGGAAAGCGTCGTCCAGGCCGTAATGTTCAATCGCTCCCTCGGGGCCGACCAGAAAACCATCCCAGAGTTCTTTTTCGGGGTTACGCTCTTTGCAGAACAGCACCGCCTCGCCGTGTTCCCGACCAGGAATCAGCGCCAGCACGGCCTCCGGCTCACCAAAACCGGTCAGGTACTGAAAATCGCTGTCCTGACGGAACGAATGCAGCACATCCCGGTTGCGCACCCGCTCCGGCGCCGCCGGCAAAATGGCAATGCTGTCCGGCGCCATTCGCTCCATCAGCTTGCGGCGGCGCTCGGCAAATTCTTTCATCGGAATCATGGAAGCCATGCTGTCTCCTGATCAGTGCAGAGTCGGCGTTTTGCTGGCCGGCTTTTCCGGTTCGTTGAATTCGGTAAACACCGTCAGGGCGCCAAGGCGCACATATTCGGTGATTTCCAGCAGTTGCTGCTCGCTTTCATCGTCGGCCTCTTCCTGTTCCGCCAACTGGCTGATGGCCACCATATCCTCGATCAGCTCACGGATTTCATCCGGTGCCTGGCCCAGTGACTCACCAGCGGCCAGCGCCATGCCTTCCAGAAACCCGCGAACCCAGGTTACCAGCGCTTCCAGGCGCTGCTCCATGGCGTAATCGTCGTCTGGCAGCAGCAGGTGAAAATCCATATCGCTGGACTGGAATTGCGCAAGCGTCTGCTCATAGGCGCTGTTCATGAACGGCGCCAGATCATCAGACTCTTCCATGGCCTTTTCTGCGATTCCCATGTATTCACAGACCATATTCAGCCATTCCTGCTCTTCAATACGGGCGCCAGCGGCCAGCCGACCACAGAGAACGCCATGAAGCTCAGATGGGTGGCTGAACGCCTTGTGGGCGGTAAAGATATTGGCCCAGCGCTCGAATTCAGCAGCGCGAGCGGCACCTGAAGTGTCGGTATCAGACATGAAACAACGGGTTCCTGCGTGTTGGGAGCCTGCACTGACAAAAGCGTCAGGCCCCGGGATTCATTGAGGGGGTTATCGTAGCATTCTGGCGCCGGCAGTGGCACTGACGCGGGTCATCAGAGTTGTGCCTGTTCCGCCAAACGAAAAATATGTTATAACGTAACAAACATGAGGAGAGACATTCCATGCAACTGCAACGCCTTTCATCCTTTTTGCCAGCACTCGCACTGGCCACTTTACCGGCCGCGACTCTGGCCTCCGACAATCCAGGCAGCCACCAGCACGGCCAGGCCCAGCTTCAGATAGCCATTGAAGGGGAGCGCATTGATGTACTCCTGTTGTCGCCAGCGGCCAACCTTGTCGGCTTCGAACACCCTCCGGAAACCGATGAACAGCACGGGAAACTGGCAGAACTCGAAGAATGGGCCAGCCAGACACCGCTGATCAACACCGCGCCCGGGAACTGCACCGTCAATCAGGCAGACGTTCATAGCACCTGGCCTGCTGAAGACAAAGACGAACACGATCATGGCCACGATCACCAGCAGGAGGGGCACGCGGATATCGAGATCAGCCAGACCCTGGCCTGCCCGGGCTTGTCTGCCGATGGCGAGCTGGAAACAACAGTAATGGTTCGCTTTCCTGCCATGGAACAACTGGATGTGCAGTGGGTCAGCCCGAAGAGCCAGGGCGGCACACGACTGACCAGCGGGCAGAGCGGCTTCACGGTACGCCGCTAATAGGGCTCGTTATAGGGTTCTACTGATGTTGCTTGGATGGAATAGGAAGACTCGCCGATATCGTTTTCGGTGCGTTCGATCACCAGCTTGCCTTCAATCCAGACCGGATCATAGAGGGCCCGAAGCGTGAAGCCTTCCTTGTATTTCACGTGGATAATCTGGTTCGGCGGCGGAGGCGGTACGTGTATGCAGGCACCGTAATACGGCACCAGGAAAAACTCCAGAATACGCATGTCTTTGGTGGTTTTCAGGGGCACCACAAAACCGGGAATGCGGCCTTCAACGTCCGCCATTTCCGGGACCACGCGGCCGGTCATGATTTCATCCGGCAGCAGCGCCGGGCCGTCCCCTTCGTGCTCAATTTCCGGCATGCTGTCCAGTAACGCCAGATCTTCTGCCGGCATCAGATCCAGCCAGTCGATCTCCGGCAATTCTGCGTGGGAAAACGGGGAAACCAACAGCAACAAAAGCAGTCCTAGGCGAGCAACACGACCGACAGACTCAGAACCAACAAACATCAAAGTGCATTCCTCAGGGGATAAACGAGTGGCCGCCATTATCATACAACGGGACAAGCATTACCGACATGACTAACCAGACAGCTTTCTTCTCTGCCGGTTCCGCAGCCCGGGCGAACGCCATTGAAACCCGGCGCCTGAAGTTTCGCTGGCCCGGCCAGACTGACAGCATTACCTTTCCGGACCTCACACTGGCACGCGGCGAGCATCTGTTTCTTCATGGCCCCAGCGGCACCGGAAAAAGCACACTACTGAGCCTGCTGGCCGGCCTGCAGACGCCGGAAACCGGTTCTGTCCGCCTGCTCGGGCAGGATTTCTCGAATCTGCGGCCCGGCCGCCGGGATCGTTTCCGGGCCAATCATATGGGCGTTATTTTTCAGCAGTTCAATCTGGTGCCTTACCTGAGTGCTATGGGCAATGTCACACTGCCTTGCGCCCTGTCCGCCAGCCGTCGCGACCGCACCAGGCCCGACGTAAACACCGCCGCCTCGCTGTTGCTTGAGCAACTGGCCATTCCGGAGGAGGAAAGGCACCGCAGCGTAACCACCCTCTCCATTGGCCAGCAACAACGGGTGGCTGCCGCCCGGGCACTGATCGGCGCCCCGGAAATCATTCTGGCCGACGAACCCACCTCGGCACTGGACACCGACAACCGGGATCGTTTTCTTGACCTTCTGCTTACCCTGGCCGGCGAACAGCAAAGCTCGGTGGTCTTTGTCAGCCACGACAGGGCTCTGGCCCGGCACTTCCATCAACAGGCCGCACTGGGAGATCTGGCATGAACAGAATTCGCCTGGCCCTGTCTCTGGCCTCTGCAAGCCTGTGGTACCGCCGCCGGGTACTGGCTCTGGTGTGCCTGACCCTGACGCTGAGCGTTACCCTCCTGTTAGGCATTCAATACCTGCGTACCGAAGTCCGCCAGTCGTTTACCAACACCATCAGCGGAACCGACCTGATTGTCGGCGCCCGCAGTGGTCAGCTGAATCTGTTGCTGTATACGGTGTTCCACATTGGCGATGCCACCAACAACATTCGCTGGTCCACCTATGAAAAACTACAGCAGGACCAGCGCATCGACTGGCTGATTCCGCTCTCACTGGGCGACAGCTATCGGGGCCATCGGGTGATCGGCACCAACACCGGGTTTCATGAACGCTTCCGCTACGGTGACGATCAGGCTCTGAATCTGGCCGAGGGGCAATGGTTCGACGATCTGTTCGATGTGGCGCTGGGCGCCGGCGTTGCCCGGCAAATGAATCATCGCGTTGGCGACAGAATTACACTTTCACACGGAGGTGGCAGCACCAGCTTCTCCAGACACGATGACCTGCCCTTCGAGGTTTCCGGCATTCTCGACACCACCGGAACACCGGTGGATCAGGCGGTCTTCATCAGTCTGGAAGCCATGGAAGCGATCCACGTGGGCTGGGAATCCGGGGTCGCCATTCCCGGCCGCACCCTGTCTGAACAAAAGGCCCGTCAGCGCACTTACACTCCTGAAAATATCACGGCGGTGCTGGTAGGCCTGGACCGACCGATTCTGACCTTTCAGGTTCAGAGGGAGCTGAACCAGTACTCCGGTGAGCCACTCTCGGCCATTCTACCGGGTGTGGCTCTCAGTGAGCTTTGGCGAATGATGGGGCAATTTGAAAAAGCGCTGCTCGGCATTGGCGCCTTTGTGGTGGTCACCAGTCTCGTTGGCCTGATCGCCGTGCTGCTGACACTCCAGGCCCAGCGCCGGCGGGAAATCGCCATCCTGCGTGCCACCGGCGCGTCTCCTGCACTGGTGGCGTCACTGTACACGCTGGAGTGCGTCACACTGGCTCTGGCTGCCTGCGCCCTGGCATTGCTGTTCGGTGCCGGCGCCATTGCCGGCCTCTCGCCCTGGCTGCTGGAGCAATACGGCCTGCAGATCGGCCTGCGGCCTCTGAACACCACCGAATGGGCTTTGTTGGGCTCGGTGCCCGTGGCTGCCCTGCTGGTTTCGCTGATACCGGCCCTGAATTCCTGGTTCAATAGCCGCCAACAGGGATTCGGAGGCTCCGACTGACGCCCGGAAGTGACGGGTATCACGGCTGGCGGGCCATGACAGAGCAGTAAATTGACCGTTCTGGCATCGGCACTTATAGTTACTGGCATTCAGGGAGTCGTTCGCAGACTCACGAACTCATCAATGTTGGGCAGGCCATGGAACAGTCCGAAGTACAGGCACTGGCGGACAAGCTGGACAAGCTGATCGAACGCTGTGAAAAACTTGAGCGGGATAACGCCATGCTCCGGGAACTTCAGGATGACTGGAACCGGGAGCGGGCCCAGTTAATGCACAAAAATGACCTTGCCAAAAACAAGATCGAAGCCATGATCGGCCGCCTCAGAGCGCTGGAGCACCACTGATGTCAGAGCAGTCAACCACCGTCGCCGTCCGCATTCTCGACAAGGAATACCTGGTGGCCTGCCCGGAGGAACAGCAGGAAGCACTGTTTCGCGCCGCAAAACATCTGGACAGCAACATGCGGGAAATCCGTTCCAGCGGCAAGGTCTTCGGTACCGAGCGTATCGCCGTGATGGCGGCACTGAACATTACTCACGACCTGCTGGAGCGTGACACCATGTCCAATGCCACCAGCGACATTCTCAAGGCCATGGACAATCGGCTGGATGACGCGCTCGGGACATCTTCCGATAATTGATTGCACAAGGGGGTTGCAATCAGCCCCGACCCTGCCCCTATAATGGTCTCAACTTCCTGGGCTGTTCGGGGTGTCGGATACGTCCTCGAGCCGATGCGCACTACCCAGGTGGCTACTTCAGGGCATTGTGAGCACGCCTCCTGCGGGAGGAAGCCTAATATGTCACAGCGGCCACCGACCTTGAACTCTGGGTTCAAGGGCCACATCCGATAACGGCAGCCCGGGAAGCTTTATTTTGACGCAACACCACGCCCAACCGTTTCAAAGCCATCCAGACACACCTTCCAGAAACCATCTACGCAAACATCTGCGCCAGCAACGGCGAATGTTGTCCTATGAGCAACAACAGCAGGCGTCAGAGAAACTTGCCCTGAATCTTCTGAAACACCCGGATTTACACCGTGCACGGCATATTGCCGTCTACCTGCCAAACGATGGCGAAATCGACCCACAGCTTTATATGGATCTGGGTCGGCGCAAGGGTATTCAATTCTACCTTCCGGTTCTGCACCCGATCTATCCGGGCAGACTGGTGTTCAGCCCATACTTTGATGGCGTACCGCTGACGGCCAATCGCTTCGGCATTCCTGAACCCTCCTTTCCGGATTCAAGACGCAGGCCGGCCTGGGCACTGGATGCTGTGCTGTTTCCGTTGGTCGGTTTTGATGAGCAAGGTGGCAGACTGGGCATGGGCGGCGGCTTTTACGACCGCACATTTGCATTCAGCAGGATTCGTCCGGCCATGGCGCCGAAGTTAATCGGGCTGGCACACGAATTTCAGAAGGTGGCATCGCTGCCTGTCAAACCCTGGGATGTGCCGTTACACGGCGTGGTAACCGACGAGAGCTGTTACCGTTTCAGGCGTTAACCTGCACGCTGTGAGAACTCTACAGCAGGCACGCTGGTAGCGCGCTTGTCTTCAGATGCCTGAAGCGAGGTGAAACCGGTAATTACAAGGCCGACAGCGAAGATCAGTACAATAGTGCGCAGTATGTCAGGCTTGCGTCCCATGACAGGTGTTTCCGTTTCTCTGTGGTGTAATTGCTGGAAAATCAGTTGACTATTCTTGATTTCAAGAATCAATTTGAAAGACTAACATGAAACGGGTGTTTTACAACTTTTGCAGATTAAAATTGTGTAACAGTTCCATATAAAACATTCCTTTACCGAAGTCAGGCCAGGGACGGCTTTCCGGGAACCGCTACGAGCTCGTCCATGAGCGCTTATCTCAGGCCATCCATGGCCTTCGAAATTCCCGGAAAGCCGTCCCTGGCCTGACTTCTACTTATCGTGATCGACCTTTACCCTCCGTTACCGGCCCCCAGGAACAGCCGGTAGGCCTCGTTGTCGGTCATGTTTTCGTATTCGAAGCCGACCTTGTCCAGCATCTTTTCAAAGTCAGCCACTTCGCCTTCATTTACCTGGGCGCCCAGCAACACCCGGCTGTAAGCCGCGCCGTGGTTGCGATAATGGAACAGGGAAATGTTCCAGCGAGTCCCGAGAGACATCAGGAACTTCATCAACGCTCCTGGGCGCTCGGGAAACTGGAACTGGTATACCATTTCATTGCTCACGGCGGGCGCGTGACCACCAACCATATGACGGATGTGCTGTTTGGCCAGGTCGCTGTCGGTCAGGTCAATAACCGAGTAGCCGCCTTCGCGCAGCTCCTGCACCAACTCGTCCCGGCCGTGGCCACCGGCCTGGATCTGGATACCGACAAAAATGACGGCCTGCTGATCATCGGCATACCGATAATTAAACTCGGTGATGCTGCGCTTGTGCAGGGCATTGATAAAGGTCTTGAAGGCGCCGGGCTTCTCGGGAATGGTAACCGCCAGAATGGCCTCGCGTTTTTCACCAACCTCCGTGCGTTCGGAAATGTAACGCAGGCGGTCAAAGTTCATGTTGGCACCGCTGAGCACGCCAGCGAGGTTTTCACCCTCAATCTGTTCACGCTGGATATACTTTTTGATACCCGCTACCGACAGCGCACCGGCGGGCTCGGCAATGGAGCGGGTGTCTTCAAATACATCCTTGATAGCCGCACAGATTTCGTCGGTGCTGACAGTGATCACTTCGTCCACATTATCTTTGCAGATTTTCCAGGGCTCTTCGCCAATCTGCTTTACGGCGACACCATCCGCGAAAATGCCGACCTGATCCAGCACCACACGCTCTCCGGCGGCCAGTGCTGCCTGCAGGCAGTTGGAGTCTTCCGGCTCTACACCAATCACTTTGATTTCCGGGCGCAGATATTTGATGTAGGCCGCCATGCCTGCCATCAGGCCACCGCCGCCAACCGGGATGAACACGGCGTGCAACGGCTTTGAGAACTGCCACATCATCTCCATGGCCACGGTGCCCTGGCCGGCAATCACATCCGGGTCATCATAGGGTGGAATGTAGGTGTAACCGTTCTTTTTGATCAGTTCCTGCGCATGAGCAGCCGCTTCGTCAAAAGCGTCGCCTTTGAGCACGACTTTGGCGCCACGGTCACGTACCGACTTCACCTTGATGTCCGGCGTGGTCTGGGGCATCACAATCACCGCCTTGATGCCCAGCTGTTTCGCCGACATAGCCACGCCCTGAGCGTGATTTCCAGCGGAGGCGCAAATAACACCTTTGGCTTTCTGCTCTTCGGAGAGCTG
>JAVLAV010000179.1:0-723 GCA_031580735.1 Marinobacter sp. | reverse complement strand
CTGGGCCGCTGGCCTGCCAATCGCAACCGAAGGTTTTGTAGCTGAGAGGTACAGGAAATGACGAGGCTGTACGTGGTTCGGGTCGACACCTACGTGTTTTCGAAAGTCGGTTTCTATCGGTCCTCTCACCGGGAGTTCTACCGATTCAAGTGGTGGGCGAAACTGAACTGCGGAATCCAGCCGTTCCCGGCCGGGTCGGTGCAGGCTCACCGGACGTATATCGGACCGGCCGACACAATCAACAAAGGAGATTAGTACGACAACCTGTAGTAAGGTTACGCTCCGGTTGCGCGCTAACCGGGGCGTTAAACCCCGCGCCACGGTTGGCTTTGTCGACCACACCCTTGTAACCCCCTGTCTAACCGCGTCGATTGTCGATCGACAGCGACCGACACGCACTCATAATGCTGGGGTCGGCGGTTCGACTCCGCCCCTTGCTACCACCTTTTTCCTCTTGTAATTCAGCAACTTACCGCTGTATACAAAGTACCGACGAAAGCGCCCTACACCCTAATCGGGGCGTTATCCGGGCGTAACGAAGCCCACAACCGCGCGCTACGCGGACAAGCCCCTATTTTGCTGTATGGCATTTCGTGATTTGTGAGACAGGCTGTCTAATACGGCGGGTGCTGTCTACAAGTAACGTCCATTTCACTTGCAGATCAACAGCTTAAATAAAAACCCAGTCACCGGGGGCGGCGGAGTCGTGCCTTCGGCCTGGGC
>JAVLAV010000178.1:0-726 GCA_031580735.1 Marinobacter sp. | reverse complement strand
CCTGCAGGGATTCGGTGTTGGTTGGGGCGGATGGCTGGGGTTCAGCCAGGGCAGAGCTGGACATGTCTGTACTCCTGAATACGCGTTGATTCCTTTCACCATCGCGTACGCAGGGGCAAACCGTGCCCAAGAGACGGGCAGGCACTACCGATCTGCTCACCTTAAGACGCGAAGGTGCAGTTATATCCCTGGCAGGTCTTCGGACTCAGGAGCGTGAATCGTTCGATTCGGCCTTGCGTGGCGACTTCCCGGTTCGGAGCCCCTGTAGGGGCTCCTTGCCAGTGTCTTGATGCCACGCTCGTTCTCCAATACCGCTGCGCGTCAGTTCCGGATTCTCACCGGATTCCCGATACCGAGATGCTCAAAAAAACAACATCTGGTAGTTGACCAAGGATGAAAGCACAATATACACGATTTACAGGAGGGACAAGGCGGGGCAAAAAAAAAGGCCCCGGAAGGGGCCAAACACGTGACAGACTCTACTTCAGTTACTCAGTGGCTGATCATCCAGGGCCGCATGGAGGGGAACATTTTTTTCCCGTCGGCGGTGTAGAACAGCATCGACTTACCGGGTTTGGGGGAACCACAACCGCAACTGCGGCTGTGCTCTTTGTCGTTCGCCCGTCGGTCGGCGGTTGAGAACACCGGCTCGTGGCGGGAACGCTCGTTCCTGTCCTGGGCGTTGCGTTTTGCCGGGTCCATGGCCGCAATTTCCGGCGGCAACAC
>JAVLAV010000177.1:0-733 GCA_031580735.1 Marinobacter sp. | reverse complement strand
CAAGGCATTTGTCGACGGCCTGCCGGACGGAACCTTTGATGTGGCCATCCTTCGGGCCGTTCTGGCGTTGGGGCAAAGCCTGGGAATCAAAGTGCTCGCGGAAGGTGTCGAGACCCGCAAACAGTTCGAGTTTCTCAAGGAACAGGGAGTAGATGCCCTGCAGGGGTACTATTTCGGTAAGCCCATGAGTGAACAAACATTCTCGGCATGGCTCAAAAATCGCACCGAGATTGCAGCGCCAACCTGACGCTGCTCGGACTCATCCTGAAATATGCACAAATCACCTATCCAGACTCTGCAAAAAACCACGATCAATTATCCACTTTCTGCAAAAATAAAATGAGGCTTTCCAACAAAAAGGCACCATAACCCTTATTTATCAACACTTTAAATTCCATCCATCGATAAGGGACATAATGGATAAAAAGATGTAAAACCTATACTTTGGGCATCCGGCATCGATGTTGCGCCGTACTGTTATAACAACATTTGCCGTCACAATTTTGCGAGAGTTAACCAGTGCGAGTAAACCAACCTGTTACATACCGGAAAGTGCCCGTTAGCAAAGGCGCCAACATACTCTCAACAACCAACCCCAAAGGTCAGATAACGCACATCAACGACGAATTCGTTGAGATCAGTGGTTTTTCACGAGAGGAACTGCTTCGCCAACCCCACAATATCATCCGCCATCCGGACATGCCCCGAGCAGCCTATGAGGAAATGTGGCAAC
>JAVLAV010000176.1:0-737 GCA_031580735.1 Marinobacter sp. | reverse complement strand
GCGTCGGTGGCGGCCACTAGGCTAATGCTTCGTAAAGTCGCCTCGAAACGTGGCGACTGGCTGCGTAATGCCTCAAGATAACGGTTTGTACTCATGACGTTCGTCCAGCGCAGATGACGAGTTTGAGGCCCCAGTTTACCGCCAGCAGACGCGGCGATAAAGCAGGCTTTTCGCCACAAAAGTCCAGCTTGGAAAACACCACCGCTATTCGTAGACAGTTCAGGAGAATGCATGCCTCTTCCCGTGGACCCCGATCCAGTCACGCAGGGCCTCGAGTGCTACATCGTCGGCGGCGCCGTGCGCGATAATCTGCTCGACCGGCCCGTGGTCGACCACGACTGGGTCGTGGTGGGCGCCACGCCACAACAGATGCTCGATCGAGGCTTTCGCCAAGTGGGGGCGGATTTCCCCGTATTCCTCCACCCACAATCCGGGGAGGAGTACGCCCTGGCGCGCACGGAACGCAAGCAGGGGCGCGGCTATCACGGCTTTGCCGTGCATGCCGCCCCCAGCGTGACCCTCGAAGACGACCTGGCCCGTCGTGACCTCACCATCAATGCCATGGCCATGCGCGAAGACGGCCAGATCGTCGATCCCTTTGGCGGCGAGCGGGATCTGGCGGAACGGAAGTTGCGGCACGTCGGGCCGGCCTTTGTCGAGGATCCCCTGCGAGTGCTACGTGTGGCGCGCTTTGCCGCGCAGCTGGCACAGCACGATTTCACGGTGGCCCCGGACAC
>JAVLAV010000175.1:0-751 GCA_031580735.1 Marinobacter sp. | reverse complement strand
CTGTTCAACGGCCTTGTTATGCCGGCAAAGGTACACCATCAAAACCGACAACTGCTATAGTCTGGCAAGACATAATAACAGTCGGCCAATACCACCGGCGAAAGGAACCCGGCGACCAACACGGAGAGCCCATGCAGGCAGAATTGCTCGATATCCGCAACCACATTGCCCAATACCCGCCTTTTAATGAAATGCCCGAGGAGATGCTCGAACGTATTGTTGGCGGCATAGAGGTGGCTTATTACCGTGCCGGCACCGACATTCTGGAACTCAAAGACCAGAACTACTGGCTGCACTACGTACGCAGTGGTGCTGTAGAGATCTACCGGCGTTCCGGCGAGCTTTACAACCGGGTAACCGAGGGCGAAATATTCGGCCAGTTCGGCCTGCTCAGAAACCAGCAGGTTCGCTTCCCGGCACGGGCTCTGGAAGACACCCTGGTTTATAAAATCCCATTCGAGACTTTCCAGTATCTCTGGGAAAACGACGAGAACTTTGCCGACTTTGTTGAAGTGGAAGATCGCAGCCGTCTGCGCTCCGCCGTCTCCCGGCAGGAGAAGTCCAATCAACTGATGACCGCCAAAGTAACCCGACTGATTTCGCGGCAGCCCATCTGCGCCCCTCTGTCTGTAAGACTGCAGGAGGCCGCCAGAATCATGACCGAAAACGGTGTTTCCGCTCTTTTGCTGGTCGATGAAGAAAACGATCACCGGCTCAGGGGCATTATCACTGATCGGGACTTGCGGACCCG
>JAVLAV010000174.1:0-754 GCA_031580735.1 Marinobacter sp. | reverse complement strand
AGAGAGTCTGGTCTTCAAGCCGCTCGGAATGCTGCAGCGGCATATACAGGAAGGCTCGCTGAACCGCTGGCAACATCATGTCCAGGCCTTTTTGCATGGCATTTTTGCAGAGTTTCCGGGCCAATACGTCCTGATCAAAAGCCATCGCCCCGCCCCGGAAAATGTGTCGGGAAAATTGGTCCAGCAGGAGGATTTCGGCCAGCGCTCCGCCCGGCTCACGCCGCCATTGATCAAGCCCCTGCTCTGACGCAAAAAGCACTATTGAAAGAAAACGTCGACGAATTTCCTGATCGAATTTTCGGTCCGAACGAAACCAGCGGTCGCGGTGGAGCCTGTCGGGCAACCCTGACTCATCAAGTTCTCCGAACCAGAAATCCAGAATCTCTTTCCAATCGAACATTAGGAGACACCCTGTTATTTTTAACGTCTGTACACTCTGCCTTATGATGGGTTATGCAGGTTATGACAGACCACACCAAAATGTTTAATCAGGAGAGCGGATGAGCCATCGCATTATTTTGTTGGCACACGGAAGCAGTGACAAGCGTTGGTGCGAGACGTTCGAAGGCCTCGCCGGTCCAACGCTCAAAGCCGTGCCAGAGTCACGAGTAGCATACATGGAGCTGGCCGAACCATCGCTCGAGAATACTGTAGCCGAAGGCGTTTCGGCTGGGGTGGATGCGTTCACGGTAATCCCTCTCTTCCTGGCGGCTGGGCGCCACCTTCGCAAGGATGTGCCCGCCATTATTGAATC
>JAVLAV010000173.1:0-761 GCA_031580735.1 Marinobacter sp. | reverse complement strand
CCCCGAAAAGGCGATGAGGATAGTATTCTGAGCCTTCCTGCCGGGACGCAATTGGCGGGTGTATCAGTATGAGGACCAAAAAGATAACTGCGGTCGCCAAACCATGAGCCAGGACCTGCTCAAACTCCAGCCACTGGGATGCCAATCGGAGCCAGGTGGGAAAGAAGACTACAACGGCTATCGCGGTAACGATCAGGTAAGGGCGTGAGTGGGGTAGGTCGTTTAATGTTTTCCTTAACATCTTGGCGTCCATCAGACTGCAATTGTCACAATCGAGATATTGTGTACTTCACTGATAGGAATAACAAATAATTAGAACGAAAAAAGCCAGCCGAAGCTGGCTTCTCATATTGCCAATCGATATCAGGCTTTCTGACGACGACGGGCTGCACCGAGACCGGCAAGGCCAAGTCCCAACAGTGCAAGTGTGCCAGGCTCAGGAACCGGCATGGCAGATTCGATAAATACCACTAAGTCATTGAAGTCTTTGTCACTTTGACTGTAAAGGGTATCTTCAAACGCTACGATCCAGCCGCCACTGGTCCATACGGTTTGGTTGGAACCAGGCAACTGGATGGTGTCACCGTTTCCGCCTTGATACGCGACCATTTGGTCTTCGCCATTAGGGTTTTCGGCCAATTCTGAATAGAAAGTACCGCCCGGTGTACCCAGGAAGAAACCGAAGTCCTGAGAGGAAAAATCAACTCCCGTATCGTTAACGATGTTTACAACAACGCTACCATCCGGCTTAATTTCAAAGG
>JAVLAV010000172.1:0-764 GCA_031580735.1 Marinobacter sp. | reverse complement strand
CCGGTACTCTGATCACCGGCGACTATGTCAGTGAGAAGCCGCAGGTTGAGATCATTGCCGGCAACAAGGGCGTGTTCGCCATCGAGGTGTTTGATCAGGACATGCAGGGCGAACCAGGCTCTGACCGTCGTATTCTGGAGGTGCTCGGCCGTTTCAAGGTGCGCTTCATATCCAAGGACACCAACGCCAACACCATCACCCATTACGTAGACAGCACACTCAAACACGTCAAGCGGGTGGTCCGGGCGCTGAAGGATGAGTTCCCCAACGCGGAAATCAGTACGCGCAAGGTGGCGATCGTTTCTGCTATTGGTAGTGACATCAAGATACCGGGCATTCTTGCACGGTCGGTCAAGGCTCTGGCGGATGAGGAAATCAGCATTCTGGCCCTGCACCAGTGCATGCGCCAGGTGGACATCCAGTTTGTGGTGGATGAGGATGCCTACAAGAAGACTATCGTGGCACTCCACGGCGTGCTGATTGAGCCCTATAACCACGAGTACGCTATCGTCGCGGCGTAATCCGGACAGGCTTTGACCTGTCCGTAATTGCCGCAACGGGCTCTCATCTTCCCCGTGGCAGGGGATCCACGGCGATTTTCCGGGCGTATTCTAGATAAATATACGATCGGAACCTGTGCCATGACTGATGTTCAGAGCCCGGGGCCGTCTCCGACCATAGCCCACTCCGGTGAAACGGAATCCCTGGTAGGGCTGTACTTCAGGGATGCGTCCCGTTATGAATTACTGACCGACGAGGGAGAG
>JAVLAV010000171.1:508-777 GCA_031580735.1 Marinobacter sp. | reverse complement strand
GTCGATAACTCGTTTTACAGCGACCAGAACCTTCATAGATTCCTCGTTCTTCTACGATGAGTTTACATTTGAGAACAGCACATACTCGCGGGACCTGCTGTCTGTCAGGGCGTCATAATACTGCAGGCAAAGCACACCGGGGTCAATAGCCCCTCAAGACGTTCCTGCGGCGCATTCGCGGCCAATGAACGTTGGTTGACTCCACCTGAGCGTGAGACGATACTACAAAATGATTCAAATTACATTTTGGCCCAGCGCCATCAAACAAT
>JAVLAV010000171.1:0-498 GCA_031580735.1 Marinobacter sp. | reverse complement strand
ACCCCAAATTTCAAACAAACGTTTGTTTGATTATTCAATTGCGGTATCCTTCCACCTTATAAGACAGGCAGGTTTGCTTTACGGGAGTCGTCTATACGGACTTTTACCGGTATGATGACGCCCCGGAGAAATTGCCTGTTGGCATCACTAAAACAGATGAGGAGACCAACGTGGAACGCGAATCGATGGAATTTGATGTTCTGATCGTCGGCGGTGGGCCAGCTGGCCTTTCGGCAGCCTGTCGTATCATGCAAATGGCTCAGGAAGCCGAGCAGGAACTGACCGTCTGCGTCGTTGAGAAAGGTTCCGAGATCGGGGCTCACATTCTGGCAGGCACGGTGTTCGAACCCACTGCCCTTAACGAACTGTTCCCCGACTGGAAAGAGAAAGGCGCACCGCTGAACACGCCGGTTACTCGTGATGACATCTTCCTGCTCAAGAATCAGGAAGGGGCCACCAAAATCCCCAATGCCTTTGTGCCGAAGAACATGCACAACC
>JAVLAV010000170.1:0-783 GCA_031580735.1 Marinobacter sp. | reverse complement strand
CCGGAAATCAACCTGACCCCGCAGACCGTTGCGCGCTTCCAGCATTACTTCGGTTCACGCATAGTCGTGTGGCATTCGGCATTAAACGATGGGGAGCGTCTGTCTTCCTGGCTGAAGATCCGTAACGGCGAACCAGTGATACTGATCGGCACGCGTTCAGCAGTATTACTGCCCTTTACCGGCCTGAAGACCATCATCGTGGACGAAGAACACGACAGCTCCTACAAACAGGGGGAGGGATTCCGCTATTCCGGTCGGGACACTGCCGTCTATCGCGCCCATCTCAACAACTGTCCCGTTATTCTTGGCTCGGCTACACCCTCCATGGAGTCATACCATAACGCCATTACCGGCAAATATTCCCTGATCAGACTGGAAGAACGTGCAGGAAACGCCAGCCCACCCCAAATCAAACTACTGGATATTCGCAGCCGTCCGCTGGAAGGCGGGCTCTCCCGCCCTGCCCTGCAGGCTATCGATAAATGCCTCCAGGAAGGTCAGCAGGCACTGGTCTTCGTGAACCGAAGAGGTTTTGCGCCGGTGATGATGTGCTTCGACTGCGGCCACATTGTTGAATGCCCCCGCTGCGATACACGGCTTACCTATCACCGCCGCGATCGCGCCATGCGCTGCCACCACTGCGATTTTCAGACTGCCGCCACAGACCACTGCCCGAAGTGCGACAGCGACGCCTTCAAACCTGTAGGCCAGGGTACTGAGCGCACCGAAGACATACTGACAACACAGTTTCCGGAGACACCCGTGGTGCGCGTAGACCGGGAC
>JAVLAV010000016.1:0-42465 GCA_031580735.1 Marinobacter sp. | reverse complement strand
TGTTCATGGACACCGAAGATTTTACTCAGTATATGCTCAACAAGAGCGCGATTGAGGACGAGCTTCTGTTCATCAGCGAGGATACCGAGGGCCTGGTGGTGATTCTGGTCAGCGATAGCCCGGTAGGTGTGGATCTGCCGCCGACGGTGGAGCTTAACATTGAAGAAACCGATCCGTCTGTGAAAGGCGGGTCTGCCACCGCGCGTACCAAGCCCGCCAGACTTACCACCGGATTGACGGTGCAGGTGCCGGAGCATATTTCGACCGGCGACCGCATCAAGGTCAATGTGGAAGAGCGTCGTTTCCTGAGCCGGGCCTGAGTCCGCGCAGCTCAGGTTTCAGCCGGCTCCCCGGCCCGGGCCAGCAGGGACACTCTTTTTTCCAGCTTTTGCCAGCCGATGGGGAGCCGCTGTTCCAGGGCTTTAAGGGCCTTGGTGTCCAGCGCCCAGGGGTCAAAGTTCCGCTTGCGGCCGTAGATCACCCAGTTATTGGTTTTGCTTTTGAACACCAGAAGCACCGGGAATTGGCGCTTGAGCTCCCGGAACAGATTGCTGTCCTGGTCTGGCATGCGGTGGTAATTCAGAACCAGCCAGCCGGAATCGGACAACGCCCGGCTGCAGGCGCGGATGAACTGTCTCTGGGCCTGGGCCGGGCTCATTTTGTCGGCGCTGTAGAGATCGGTCAGGACCATATCCGTGCCGGCTTCGGGCAGGTTGTCCACGGCCAGGCGGGCATCGGCCACGGTGACCTTGAGGCGGTCGGATTCAGGCAGTGAAAACCAATCTCTGGCAATTTCTGCCACCCTTTCCCGTAACTCGAAGACCTCAATCCGGCTTTTCGGCAATAGCTTATGCAGGCCATGGGCGAGGGCACCGCCACCCAGTCCGAGTACGGTTATCCGGTGTGGTTCGTCCCAGGCGACGGGAAACAGCATGGCGCGATTGTACTCGTGCACCGGCAGGTGGGGGGCTGCTCGCAGAATCTTGCTTTGCTCGAATACGGAATCAAAGCTGAGAATCCGGTGCTTGCGGTCGTCGATGACCAGAATATTACCCAGGCGGTCATGGGCAACATGAACAATATCGCCTTTGATAGCGGGGCGGTTGATGATGGTGCCCATCAGTTCGCCGCATAGCGTTGGTGCAGTATGCCCACTCGCTTCACGTAGGCTTTGGTTTCGGCATAGGGCGGAACCCCTTTGTAGCGATCGACAGCACCGGCGCCGGCGTTGTAGGCCGCTGTCGCCAGGCGGGTGTCGCCGTTGAAGCGCGCCAGCATTTTTGCCAGGTAGTTTACGCCGCCCTGAATGTTTTCTTCTGCCTTAAGGGGGTTGCGCACGCCCAGCTCTTCGGCGGTTTGCGGCATCAGTTGCATCAGCCCCTGTGCACCAACCGGTGACATGGCCTCTGGCCTGAAAGCAGACTCGGCATGAATGACGGCTCTCACAAGCGCTGGATCAACATCAAATTCCCGGGCCGCGGCGAGGATTTCTTCCCGGTAGGGGCTGAGGAACAGCGGCGTGTTGTGCCAGTCCACACTGGATTCCGGATCGCAGGCATAGCAGGCGAAACGAATGACATCAAAGTCGGTGTTGCTCGGGCGTTGATTGCTGTAGGAAACCACCCCTTGCTGATCGGTATAGCGATAAACGGTTTCGTCCCGGGTAGAGGCCCGTGGCTGGTTCTTGCTTTTTACATTGGTATATTCGACCCGACCGTCCGCGTGCTCGACGCGGAGGATTTCGTCTGCATTCAGCTCACCCAGGACGGCCATCAGGAAGACGGTGGCAACAATAGTCCTGTGTTTTGAAAAAAGTGTCATGTTGTTCATGATTGGTGAGGCTTTCAGATTCCGGTACATGGTGTAGACTGCACTCAAACTTATTCTCAGGAGTGTGCCATGCCTTTCTCACCAAATCATCTAGCCGAACTCAATTTGTTGCTGCAGTTCCCATCTACGTCGACCCAGGAAGGTATCAAGGTGCATGCGCATTCGGCCGCTCCGGAAACCGTCAGTGCCGCCGAGACCCTGCATTCAAAAGGGCTGATCTCTCGTCACGATGGCGGCTACCTGACGCCGCTGGGTTGTGAAGCTGTCGAGCTGACCCAGAAGCTGCAGTCCCTGCTCGAAGGCGAGTAAACCGGTTCTTTTGACGCCGTCGGGCGGACTGCTATCGTGAATGTATGACTTCTGAAAACACGGAGGGAAAAATATGTCGCGCGATGATGCAAACCCACTGGCTCAAAAGCACCTTTATGTTCTGGTGGCTGATAGCGCTATGGCCCGCCTTTTCAAGGCAAAAACCCCCGTGCGGAAAATTGAGGAGATTCTGGATCAGCCCCACAAGGCGGGCCGGCAGAAGGATTCCGAAATCTATACCGACCGCTCGGGTAGTGGCCGCGGAGGTGCAGGTGGTCATCAGAGCTATGATCGCGAACCTGCCGAAGACCCGGATAATGCGCGGTTTGCCCGCGAGTTGGGAGAGCATCTGGAAAAGGCGCGTCATGAGGGGCGGTTTGACAGTCTGGTTCTGATTGCACCGCCACGATTTCTCGGTATCCTGAGACACCATCTTAGCAAGGAATGCCTGGCCGTTGTGGCTCAGTCTGTCGACAAGGATCTGGTGCGCCAGGAGCCGGAGGCGATTGCCCGGCATATCCACCTTTAGTGGTGAGCAGGGTCAGGCCGGCATCCCGGCCTGACCCTGTTCCGATCTTTCCCTTTTTCAGTCGTAGCTTTCCGTTTTCAGGTGAAATCCCTTAGGCTGTAGCTGTTGTGAGACGGCCTCCAGCATGCCTGAATGCCCACAGGCATAGGCAAGCGTGTCGCGGCTGGTCAGGCCGGTATCACTGACATAGGCGTCTACCAGGGTGTCCACGCGGCCTGCGCTCCCTGTCCAGCCCCGGTTGGCGGCTTCATCCGGGCGGCTGACGGTTGGAATGTAGGTCAGTATATCGGGATGAGCCGCCGCCAGGCCTTCCAGTTCTTCCCGGTAGCCGTGCTCATTCTGATAACTGGCGCCGTGCATCAGATGAAAGTGATGGCCACTTCGTCCTGAATGCAGGTAATCGCGCAGCATGCTGATGAACGGGTTTATGCCGGTCACGGTTGCCACCATAAGGTGGTGAGGGTAGTTGGCATCAAGCTCAAGGCCGCCTTTGGGGGCGGCCAGATCCACCTGATCGCCCACCTTCAGTTCCCGTAATTGCCCGGACATCTGACCACCCGGAACCAGTTCCACGAAAAATTCCAGGAACGGCTCATGGGGTGCTGACACGATGGAGAAAGAGCGCCGCACGTCACCCACGCCGACCTTCACATACTGGCCGGGAACGAACTGAAAGTCCCGGGGCCGGGCCACCCTGAATACAATCAGCTCTGGTGCCACTTCCCGAACTTCAATAACTTCACCGCCTTCGGCCGTTGTGGCTGGCGCGTCGCCGGCGTGAGTCTGTGTTTCCGGTGCTGCCTCTGCAGGTTCAGACGCAGCGGGGGGTTCACTGCCCACTGTGCCATCGCGCTGGCGCATCCAGTCCAGCATACGCCCGGCCTGGCCGGATTTTCGCTGGGCAATATCCGCCAGGGTGCTGCGCAACTGGTCATCGGTGCAATCCGCATGGCGTTGGCTCAGGTTGTCCAGTTCCGCCAGGGCCTGTTGCGCGCCCTGGCGTATCCGAGAGAGATCCGGATCCATTGCCATGGCCTGCTTAGGCCTTCTTCTGCAGGGTGCAGATGGCGCCGGGTTCTTCTACCCGCAGAACCAGACTCTCGCTGGCGAACATCTGGTGATGGATGCCATCGTTGGATGAGTACCCGGTCATCAGATCCTGACCAATGATAATGCGGCCCACGCGGGCATCCACCAGTACGGCACCTTCAATTTCGGCCTTGAATACACCGACTTCGCAAAGGCGTTTGAGGTGTTCAAGCTGCAGCATGTCGGTACCCTCGTACCGGCGGAACAGCTGGTTGTACCAGGCCGGGGAGAGGGCCAGTGCATAAGGCCCGTGAAAGCCGTTATCGTCCAGGTGGTTGACGGCTGAAAGAACGTTTTCCAGAGCCTGTTCAATTTTACTCCAGTCGCCACACTTCACCTCGCTGCGGCCTTTTGCCGTCAGCAGCCCCTCAAGGCCGAAATCCGGCTGACCATAGTAGATGAATTCTTCTTCACGGCGTGCCACTGCCTCTGCAGCATCTTCCACGGAGCGAAGATCCAGCGGCTGGCCCATGGATTCATGGCCTTCCACACGGCGTACGCTCAGGCCGAAGCTCTTGCGCAGCATCGGTATGGCGCTGGCGTGGCTCAGTACCGCACCGGCTTCGTCCGGCGCCGGTTGTCGGCAGTAACCTTCTTCACCCACTTCGATGGCGGTCAGTCCCACGCCATAGGGGCCGTCGACTTCCAGAAAGCGGCGTCCGGTCAGCACTTCTCTGGCGGCACCAACCGCCGCTTCGTCGATTCTTTCCCAGATATCTTTGGAAAATGGGGCGTTTTCCCGATTGAGATAGCTCATGATATTTACTGACCCTTCATCGAACCAATGGTGAATTTGTTCAGCGTTTTGGTCGGTCCGTTCTGTTCGACCACTTCACTCAGGTTTGCATCGTCCTCTTCAGCTTCAAGAATGGGCTTGTCTGTGTACAGATAGATATTCATCTGCTCCGAAAAGTCCGGATCATTGCGTCTGAGCCATTCCAGAACCATGCATGCATGTTCGATTTCTTCACGCATGTTGTGGAGCAGTAACCCTTTGAGCTCTTCATCTGTTGTGGCATCGGCGCGCTGCTGATACCAGTCAACAGCTTCCAGCTCTTCCTGGACCGAGACCAGAGCGCGGTGCCTGTCCCGGGTTTTTTCCGAGAGCTGCTCGACGGGCTCATGGTAACTGTCACTTCCACCTGCCATGTGATTCTCCCTAACGGTTAAGTGATGAATTCATGATGAAAAACCGTTGCTCTGTATATGAGCTTATGTCAGTCCGGAGTGATTTCAAGGCTTGGGGCTGCACAGTCTCGTCTGCTGAGTTTGCTGTGCCCCTGAAAGCTGTTGTGAATATGTTACGGTGATAAAACAGTGTTGCCCGCTATTGGAGAGGCTTTATGGACATACCGAAAGGAAAACTGGTTGTTTTCTACGATGGCTCCTGTCCCTCGTGCATCAAGGATCGGGAGCGCTATGAAAAGCTGGCGGGTAAGACCGGCGAGTCTGTGGAGTGGCTGGACATTACCGGCCGGGAAGATCGATTGCGTGAGGAAGGTATCGATCCGGAAAAGGCGCTCAGGGAGCTGCACGTGAAAGATTCGCGAGGCCAGATCCACCGTGAGATGGATGCCTACATCCTGCTGATGTCGAGAGTGACGGTCCTCAAGCCGCTGGCCTGGTTGATTGGCTTGCCGGTGATACGTCCTTTGTTGGCGCGAATTTATCATTACCTGGTTGACCGCCGATTGGCAAAATCAGGTTAGGGTTAGGGTATGACTGGCTGGAAGAAATCACCCGTTCTCTGGATGGGCGGTAGCATTGCCGGCGTTGGTTTGATTGTCGGCCTGCTATACGCCTTTGGTGTGCATCAGCAGGTGGTTGAACTGTTGCGCTGGGTCGATGGCCAGGGTGCGTGGGCCGCTGTCATGTTCGTTGGCCTGATGGCGGCGGCCATGGTTTTCCTGCTGCCAGGCGTGCTCCTGACCACCGGCGCCGGATTTGTGTTCGGCTTGCTGGAAGGCACTATCTATGTCGTTGTGGGAACCACCATCGGGTCGGCTATCGCCTTTCTGATTGCCCGTCACTGGTTGGGAGACCACGCCCATGTGTATATCCGGGACAGGGCGAAACTCTCCATGGTGAGCAATGAAATGGCGCCCCATGGCTGGAAAATCGTTTTGCTCACCCGCCTGATTCCGTTTTTCCCGGGGAAGCTGTCCAACTTCCTGTTCGGGCTCACCAATTTCAGGTTTCGCGGTTTCGTCGCCGGAACCTTTCTCGGCGTGATTCCGTTCTCGCTTCACAACGTTTACCTCGGTTCTCTCGCTGCGGATCTGTCAACGCTGGGTGTCCGGGAGTCTGGCCGCAGTCCTCTCGAATGGGCCATTTACGGGGCCGGTTTTGTCGGGACCGTGCTGGCGGTGGTGTTTCTCAATCGCCTGGCGCGACGGGCTCTGGCTCGTTACAAGGTGGAAACCGAACCAACGGAAGAGGAGACACATCAATGAGCTGGATGAACTGGCTTCCCTGGCGCTATCTGGTCAAACGTGCGGCGAAACGCCATGGATTTCTAGATCCGATCGCGCTGCTGGGTAAATTACACAGCTTTGCCCAGCCCTCGGAAGTGGGAGAGCCCATCGAACTGCTGCGGGCCGGGGTGGTGTTTCATGCCCGTGGCCTAATCAATAGTCGGGTTATTCAGCACAATCTGGACTGGGTCTGGCCTTACTGGATAGAGCGTCAGTTTGATCCAGCGGATGTCTCCTTTATTCCACGAGCCTTTTCCATTACCCACATCAACCTCAGTAACCGGAACTGGACGGCGGTTGGCCACCCGGATGTGGATGATCTCCCCGTGGTGGACCCCCGGGGCCTGCTCACGCCCTGGTACGATGGCTGGTCGCTGGATGGCTGGTTGCTGGCGGACGACGGGCGCTGTTTGCTGCCTTCACGCTGCAAAACCAGCCGGCAACGTTACGAGCTGGAGGAAGACGGCCTGTGCGTGGTCACTGAATCCGGGATAGATGGTCTGAGCCTCACCAGCCGCTCCCGTGTGGTGATTGAAAACGGCAAGGCGGTGTGTCAGATGGTGCTTCAGGCGCGTTCTGATGTAACAGGATCACTGGTGCTGGCCCTGCGCCCTGCGAATCCTGAAGGCATCAGTTTTATCAACCGGGTCAGTCTTGCTGCGGACCGGGACAGGTGGACCGTAGATGGTAAACCGGCGGTGAACTTCAGCCGGCCGGCAAAACGCCATCATGTATCGGATTATCAACAGGGGGATGTGCGCATTCACCTGGACGACAAGGAGGATCAGAGCGAAGGCAGCTGTGATGTGGGTATGGTGACGGCAGCGGCATTGTTCCCGCTGGAGGCGGGCGAGGTTTCAGAGCTGACGGTAACCGTACCGCTGTCTGAGGAAACCTCCGGCGAAATAGCCACGGATGGTTGGGCGTCTGCCTTGAAAGGCCATGCCCGGCTGGAGTGTCCGGATGAGGACTGGCAGTTCCTCTACGATACCGCCATCCGTTCTCTGGTGCTGCACTCACCGGAGGATGTCTACCCCGGGCCCTATACCTATAAACGTTTCTGGTTCCGGGACGCAGCCTTCATTATCCACGCCTTGCTCTGTGCCGGCCTGACTGACCGCGCCGAACGGGCGCTTCAGCAGTTTCCTGGCCGTCAGTTGAAAAATGGCTATTTCCGTTCTCAGGAAGGCGAGTGGGATGCCAATGGTGAAGTGCTCTGGATACTGAAGCGCTTCCATGAGCTGACCAACACCAAACTGCCCGACGAATGGCACGAGTCCGTCAGCAAAGGCGCTCACTGGATTCAGAAGAAACGCCTGAGCGATACCCTGGATAAACCCCATGCCGGACTTCTGCCGGCTGGTTTCAGTGCCGAACACCTGGGCCCCAACGATTATTATTACTGGGACGATTTCTGGGGCATTGCCGGTTTGCAGGCGGCCTCTGATCTGTTCAGGCCGGTTGACCCGGAATCCAGCGACATCTTTGCCGCAGGCGCCCGAGAATTCACACAAACGGTGGACAGAAGCCTGGCGACCTGTGAACAGCGACTGAAGCGGCCAGGTATGCCGGCATCGCCTTACCGCCGCCTGGATGCCGGGGCAATCGGGTCGCTGGCCGTGGGCTATCCCACCCAGTTGTGTGAGCCGGACGACCCCAGGCTGCTGGATTGTGTCGAGTTCCTGCTGGACAAGTGTTTCGTAAAAGGCGCGTTCTACCAGGACATGATCCATTCCGGCCTGAATGCCTACCTGACCCTGCACGTAGCGCAGATACTGCTGCGCGCTGGCGACTCCCGGTTCCTGGATCTTGTGGATGCTGTTGCCGGACTGGCATCACCGACCGGCCAGTGGCCAGAGGCCATTCACCCGGCAACCGGCGGCGGCTGCATGGGCGATGGTCACCATGTCTGGGCGTCTGCGGAATGGGTGCTGATGGTGCGCAATTGTTTCGTACGGGAAGAGGGCGACAGGCTGATCCTGTGCGCCGGCATTCCCCCGCGCTGGCTGGAGCAGGACAAGCCCATCCGGTTCGGGCCGGCGCCAACGAGCTTCGGCACCCTCTCAATCACTGTTCAGCCCCGTTCGGAGGGTGGCGCAGAGGTGACCTGGGAAGCCGACTGGCATGGTGAACCACCTGGGATCGAAGTGAAGCTGCCTGATACAGCCGCCGACTGATCTGCGGTCTTTGAACCGGTCCCCTGTTCTGTTCGCTGGCTAACTTCTAGAATAAGCGAACTGACAGATTTCCGGACCGGTTGCGACCTCATGCGTTCATTGTTCTATTCTTTTTTTGTGCCCGCCCTGTTTGTCTGGCTGTGGAGTACCGGCTTTATCGGCGCCAAGTATGGTCTGCCTTTCGCCGAGCCTTTCACGCTGTTGCTGATCCGCATGCTGCTGACGCTGGTGCTTCTGGCGGTGCTTGCCCGGGTAATGAAAACCCGTTGGCCGGGCTGGCGGGGCGCCCGGCATCTGGCGGTTACCGGTTTACTCGTGCATGGCTGTTATCTCGGCGGGGTGTATTACGCCATTCAGGGCGGCATGGCATCGGGGATTGTGTCGCTGATTGTGGGGCTCCAGCCCCTGGTGACAGCCGTTGCTGCAGTTGTCTTCCTGAAAGAGAGTGTCAGTACGCGTCAGTGGCTGGGCCTGACCCTGGGCCTTGCGGGTGTCGCGCTGGTGCTACTGGAAAAGTTCGGGGCCAGTGGTGCCGGCTCCGGGTTCTCCCCCTGGAGTCTTCTGTGGGTTGTCTTCTCGCTTGCCGGAATCTCGATGGGCACGGTCTATCAAAAACGCCACGGGACCGGGGCAGACCTGGTGGCAGGCACTCTGATTCAGTATGCCGCGGCAGCGACATTCTTTGCGATTGGTGCGTTCACTCTGGAAACCCGTGACGTTGAATGGAGCCTTCAGTTGCAACTGTCCATGGCCTGGCTGGTCTGCGGGGTGTCTGTGGGCGCTATTCTGTTGCTTATGTGGTTGATTCGCCAGGGAGCGGCTTCCCAGGTCGCGAGCCTTTTCTATCTGGTGCCGCCAGTGACTGCTCTGCAAGCTTTTATACTGTTCGATGAACGCCTGGGCGGGCTGGCCATGGCCGGTGGTCTGGTGGCTATTACCGGGGTTGCGTTGGTTGTTACTGAAAGGAAGCCGGCGCTAGTGCGATGACTGTTCAACGCCGACACACTGGATTCCCTGGTTTCAGCACTTGAAATGATGGCGGGATGGCCCCCAAGTCTTTTTAGGGCATACGAATAGTGCGCATCGCTATACTGTAGGGAGGAGCTATGGAAGATCCGAAAACAGTTGTGAAACATGAGCCGCGCAAGAGTCTGATCATTATGTTTCTGGCGGCCATGTACAGCATTATCATTGGCATCGTTGTGCTGATTGGCCTTGGTAGTGGCGATACACAGATGGCTGAAGGCGCCGGCTGGGTCATGATCGTGAGTGGGGTGATTCTCTTGGTTTATTACGTTCTGGCGCGCAAGCAGACACCTCCCGCGAAGAAGTAGTCTCCAGGAGCGGGTCAGGTGCCAGAACGGCTGTGATAACGCCGCTCTGGCCTTCCGACACCGCCGTAAGTGACTTCGGCTGTCAATTCTCCGATGCCTACCAGGTATTCCAGATAGCGGCGGGCGGTGGTGCGTGAGGCGCCCATGGCCTGGCCGACTTCTTCGGCACTCCACTGGCTGTCCGCCGCGAGCACGTCCCGTGTTTTGTCCAGGGTGATGCTGTCGATACCTTTGGGCAGTCGCTCGTCCTGGTTGCGGGCCTCGTCACCGGTGGTGCGGGGTAACAGCTCGTCCACCTCTTTCTGAGCCACCTGCTGCAGACCCGACAACCGTTCCAGGTGCGCCCGGTAGCGATTGACAGCTTCTTCCAGACGCTCGAACACCAGGGGTTTGAGAATGTAATCGAAGACACCTCCGCGTAAAGCGCTGCGCAGGGTTTCCACTTCTTTGGCGGCGGTGATCAGTATCACGTCACTGCCGCTGTCACGCGCGCGGAGTTCACGCAGAAGGTCCAGGCCATTGCCGTCGGGGAAGTACACATCCAGCAAGATGAGCTCTGGTTCCATTACGTCGACCAGATCCCGGGCATCGGCCAGGGTATGGGCAATGCCGCATAGCTCGACGTTTTCCAGGCGCTCGACGAAACGCCGCTGGATTTCAGCGATTTTTCGATCATCTTCCACGATCAAAAGCCGAATCGGTGTCACTGACTATTCCTCCGCTCCGGGTTTTTGGGGAGATAAAGGGTGAACCGGCTACCGCCTTCCGGTTGGTTTTCCACGGTGACTGATCCTCCCCAGCGGTTCAGAAATTGCTGAACAAGGTGCAGGCCAATACCGTGATCCTCGCCCTTGGTGCTGACGCCCCGCTCGAATATCCTGCGCTGAGCGTCTTCCGGGACGCCATGGCCTTCATCTTCTATCTCGAAGATCAGTTCCTCACCCAGGTCTGTCATCGACAGACGTACCTTGCCGCCGGCGCCGGTCTGCTGTCGGGTTGCCTCAAGGGCGTTGTCGATCAGGTTGCCCAGCACACCAACCAACTGCTCCCGCGGAAGGCTATCGGGAATGTCGGTCATCTGGCTGTCCGGGTCAATGTCCAGGTGCAGGCCCATCTCCCGAGCCCGGTTGTATTTGCCCAGCAGGCAGCCGGCGATAACCGGGTCTGGCACTGCCTCCAGCAGGAGGTGCAGGAGAGCCTGGTGGTCGCTGACTTCACTGCCGATAAGGTTCAGTGCTTCCTGATTGGCGCCTATCTGGATCAGTCCGGCGATGGTGTGCAGCTTGTTGGAGTACTCGTGGGTCTGGCTGCGCAGGGTGTCGGCGTATTGCTGAATGCGCGTCAGCTGTCGGCTGACCTGGTCGAGTTCGTTGCGAAGCCGGAAACTGGCCACTACGCCAATGATTTCTCCTCCCTGACGCACTGGCAGGCGGTTTACGACCATTTGCCGGCCACGCAACCAGATCTCCCGGTCGAAATCGGGTTGGCCGGACTCGAGCACCGAAAGCAGGCTGCTTTCCGGCAAAATGTCCAGAATGGGCCTGCCGGCGACGGGCTGGTCTGCCGGCAGGCCGAGCGTTTCATAGGCAGCCCGATTTACAGTGGTGACGGTGCCGTCTCGGTTCACCGCAATAATGCCCTCGCGGACAGATTGCAGCGTGGCTTCCCTTTCCTGGAACAGGCGAGCTATCTCTTCGGGTTCCAGCCCGAATATCGCTCGCTTGAAGCGGCCTGCGATGATAATCGCGGAGATCACGGTGACCAGAAGCATTAATCCGATCACACCATAAAGCACGAAGTTGTACTGGCGAATGGTGGCTTCGACCTGCTCCAGGCTGTAACCGACGGAAACGATGCCGATGATATCGCCGGTCGCGGGATTAACGATCGGGGCCTTGCCACGCATGGATTCGCCCAGGCTACCCATGGCCCGGGCAACATAGGCGTTGCCTTCCACCAGAGCCTGACGGCCGTAATCACCATCGTCGTCGCCCATGGAAAACCCAATGCGGTTCGGGTCTGGATGCGCCAGGCGGATGGCATCCTGGTCACCGATCACGATAAACAGGGCTTCGTTGGTTTCGGCCAGGCGTCGGGCCAGACGGTTGAGGTCGGGAATATCACGGGATCGGACCCCTTCGATGACTGCCGGTGTTGCTGCCACAGTCTTGGAGACCATCAGCGCGCGCCGGCCAATCTCATCGTACAGGGATTCGCTGAGGTAGTAGCCGGCAAAGCCACCGATAAGGACGGTCTGTAATGCGCCGAGCAACCCCAGGGTGAGAATCATGCGGGTTTTCAGTTTGGTTTTTCGTAACACGGATCAGGATGCGGTTTGTTGTCGTTTGTTGTTCAAGGGTAATGCATACCAAGGGCATGTGCCCGTGATCTTTATGAACAAAATACGGTTAACGTTCTTTAAACGCTTTACGCTCACAAGCTTCAGTGTATCGGGTTTTACCTATTAATCTCGTTTCACTCCTCCTTTGGCTAGCGCCAGGGACCGGGCGACAGTGTCCTGCCTCGGGAGTGATGACAAAAACAAATTGATGAGGTGAAAACCATGCTACTGAAACGAACTCTGTCTTTTGTGGCGGCCGCGGCCGTCTCCATGTCAGCCATGGCCTGGCAGCCTGAAGGTAAAGTGGAATGTCTGGCGCCGGCCGATCCCGGCGGCGGCTGGGACTTTACCTGTCGCAGCGTTGGCAACGTGATGCAGGATCTCGGACTGGTCGATGGCACCGTGCAAACGGTCAACATGGCGGGTGCCGGTGGTGGCGTGGCCTATGCGCACACCGTGAGCAAACGCTCCGACGACAACAAGCTGTTGGTGGCGGCATCGACCGCCACGACCACGCGCCTGGCCCAAAAGCAGTTTCCGGGCATGAATGCCGATATGGTGACCTGGGTGGGTGCGCTGGGCGCCGACTACGGCATCATCGCGGTGGGTAAAGATTCCGAATACAAGAATCTGAACGACTTGATGGAAGCGGTAAGCAATGATCCGAAATCCGTCAAATTCGCCGGCGGCAGCGCCCGGGGCGGCTGGGATCACCTGAAAGTACTGATTACGGCGAAAGCGGCCGGTGCGGATGAGTTGCCACGCATTCCTTACCTCTCTTACAACAATGGTGGTGAGGCCATGACTCAGGTTGTGGGCGGCCAGGTGGATGCTTTTACCGGTGACATCTCCGAAGCGACCGGTTTTATGGAGTCCGGTGACCTGCGTGTGCTGGCGGTTCTGTCCGATGAGCGTCTGCCCGGTAAGTTCGACAATATTCCCACCGCAAAAGAGCAGGGCATTGATGCCGTTGGCCCGAACTGGCGTGGTTTTTACATGCCCAAAGGTGCCGATGAAGGCGCCAAGGAATACTGGACCAACGCCATGGACACTCTGTACGCGAGCGAAGAGTGGAAGAAAGTCATGAAGAGCAATGGCTTGATTCCTTTCCACCCGCCTGCGGACAAGTTTGACGAGTTTGTTCGGAACCAGGTGCAGGACATCGAAAACCTCTCACGCGAAATCGGGTTGCTGAAATGACAGGCCTTGGTGATCGTATTCTCGGCCTGGGCCTTCTGGTTCTGGCCGTTGCCTATGGCTGGGTTGCCCAACAGTGGCCCGAGCCATTCGGTGGCGCCGAGACCGTAGGTCCGGAAACCTTTCCGACCATTCTCTCAGTGGTGCTGGTGGCAGGTAGCCTTTACCTGATGATCAAGCCCGACCCCGATGCCCAATGGCCACTCGGAAAATCGGCGCTGGAACTCGTGATTTCTGTGGTTGTGCTGGTGGTCTATGCGATGGTGCTGGAGCCGCTCGGCTTTATCATCGCTACTACTCTGGCAGTGGGCACTCTGAGCTGGCGCATGGGCGCAGCGCCGAAGCGCGCCTTCCTGACCGGCCTGGCCAGTGCGATTGTGGTGTTCGTGCTGTTTAACTACGGCCTGTCTCTGAGCCTGCCCGCGGGCCTGCTGGAGGTGAGCTGATGGAAACTCTTGGCTTTCTGATGGAGGGCTTTGCCTTAGCGTTGACCCCCTACAATCTGATGTTTGCCTTGTTTGGCGCGTTTGTAGGCACCTTGATCGGTTGCCTTCCCGGTCTGGGCCCGGCCAATGGCGTGGCCATCCTGATTCCTCTGGCCTTTACGCTCGGGTTGCCGCCAGAAACAGCGATGATCCTGTTGACCTCGGTTTATGCCGGTGCGATGTACGGCGGCCGAATATCCTCGATCCTGCTGAATATCCCGGGCGATGAGCCTGCCATGATGACCTGCCTGGATGGCTATCCCATGGCGCAGAAGGGCCGGGCCGCAGATGCCCTGGCTATTTCCGCGATTGCGTCTTTCTCCGGTGGCCTGATTGGTACGATTGGTCTGATCATGCTGGCGCCGGTACTGGCAAAGTTCGCACTGACCTTTGGCCCGGCCGAATATTTCGCTTTGTTCTTGCTGGCTTTTGCGACACTCGGTGGTATCACCGGCAAGAACCCGATGAAGACGGTTGTGGCGGCTACGCTGGGGATCATGATCTCTACCGTGGGTATCGATATCTCTACCGGCACCCAGCGCTACACCTTTGGTGTGCTGGAACTGTACGAGGGGATTGATTTTATCCTGGCGATCGTTGGTCTGTTTGCCATTTCCGAACTGTTGTTCTTCGTGGAATCCCGTATGGGCCGCGGTCGGGACAAAATGAACGTCGGCAAACTCACACTGAGCTTTAAAGAGCTGGTCTCTACCATTCCCACGCAGTTGCGTGGTGGGGTTCTCGGTTTTATTTCCGGTGTTCTGCCGGGCGCCGGTGCTTCTCTGGGTAGCTTCATCAGCTATACCCTGGAAAAGCAGGTGATCGGCAAGAAAGGCACCTTCGGTGAGGGCGATATCCGTGGCGTGGCGGCACCGGAAGCCGGCAACAATGGTGCGTCTTCGGGTGCCCTTGTGCCGATGCTGACTCTGGGCGTACCCGGCAGCGGAACCACTGCGGTGCTGCTGGCGATGCTGATCTCGCTGAACATAACGCCGGGGCCGCTGATGTTCACCCAGAACGCCGACATCGTTTGGGGCGTTATCGCGGCGCTGTTGATCGGTAACGTGTTGTTGCTGGTGCTCAACATTCCGCTGGTGGGCTTCTTCGTGAAGCTGCTGTCGGTACCACCGATGTACCTGCTGCCAATCGTGACCATGGTGGCGTTCGTAGGCATCTACTCCATTAGCCATAGCACGTTTGACCTGTACTTCATGGTCGTCTTTGGCATTGCCGGTTATTTCCTGCGCAAGCTGGAGATTCCGCTGGTGCCGATCATTCTCGGCTTGCTGCTGGGTCCGGAAATGGAGAAAAACCTGGGGCATGCACTGGTGCTGTCCGATGGTGACTGGAGCGTTCTGTGGGGCAGCCCGCTGGCAATGGGGCTCTGGATTGTTGCCGGGCTGGGGTTGGTGTTGCCCTACATTGTCGGCCCGATCCTGCGCCGTCGCATGAACGCAGCCATGAAAGAATTGCCCACTAGCGATTGACCGATCTTGAATAGCTGCCTTCTGACGATCTGATGTCAGTTTTTGCACCGGGCTCTGCCCGGTGCTTTTTTATATGGCCTGGCTCTGATCTGCCGCTGCAGCCTTAACCCAGCGTCGCATCCAGAAACATCATGACCGCGAAACCGCCAAGCAGACAGGAGGTAGACATAATCTTCCACTGCCGGTGGTGGGTTTCCGGGATGATTTCATTGCTGATGATGAACAGCATGGCACCCGCTGCGAAGCCCAGAGTCCAGGGCATCAGGGGCTCTGCCAGCCATGCCAGCGCTGCGCCAAACAGGCCGCCTAATGGCTCGGCGAGTCCGGTTAACAGGGCAATGATGAAAGCCTTGGGGCGGGAGTAGCCGATGGCGAGGAGAGAAAAAGCGACCGCCAGGCCCTCAGGCATATTCTGCAAGCCAATGCCGGTGGCAAGCGCGTAGCCGTTGCTCAGGTTGCCACCGGCAAAACCGACACCCACCGCCATGCCTTCTGGAAAATTGTGCAAGGTGATGGCGAAAATGAATAGCCAGATTCCCCGGACATAAGAGGCGTCCGGCCCCTCCCGGCCAAGTTCGAAGTGTTTGTGGGGGAGCTTCTGGTGAACAAATAGCAGAGCCGCAGCACCGGACAGGAAGCCAAAGATGACAATCAGAGCGGCGCTCCAGGCCTGCCCGGTGATTTCCTCCCCGTATTCCAGCCCGGGGAGCAGGAGAGAAAAAAACGAGGCAGCGAGCATGACGCCGGCCGCCGATGCGAGCATGCCGTCCTGAAGTTTGTGACTGACGGTGCGCACCAGAAAAATCGCCAAGGCACCAACGCCGGTGGCCAGGCCCGCACACAGGCTGGCGAGGGCGCCCAGCCAGACAACGCTGATTTCTGTAGTCATGTTATGGCTCGGGAGTCTGGGGCCGACCTGGTGGTTAAAGAGGTGCCCGGGTTGTCGGTGGATTCGTTCACGGTTGTTTCCGGTCCGAATGGCCGAGGGATTTGTCCGGATCGATTTCATCCCGGACAAGTTGTTTCAGCACGGTTATTTCCGGAAAGCCCTGCTGCTCCTTGCGTGACCAAATGCGCCTGCCGTTTACCCAGACCTCAAAAATACCTCCGCCGCCTGGATGCAGGCTCAGTTCGCTGATTTCACTTTCAAAGGTGGTCAACAGTTCCTGCGCCATCCATGCAGAGCGCAAAAGCCAGCGGCAGCCTGTGCAGTAGTGAATGTCCACTTTATTGCTCATGGTAGGGTTTTCGCTCCTGGTGATGTGTGTTCAGAGTGTCAGCCTATCATTTGCTCCCCGGCAGGTCTTCGGAGCCGGTCGCACTGAATCGCCGTAGCGGATCTGCTCAGAGCTTCTGTTTCCTGTCTCTTGCCTTTACCATCGCGTCCTCAGTTTGTGAGAGGGAAACCATGTCTGATCTCAGCATTGTCCAATACCTTCTGATTGCCCTGATCTTCGTCTGGAGTGGTTTCGTTCGCTCGGGGCTGGGTTTTGGTGGCGCGGTGTTGTCGTTGCCCTTTCTGTTGCTCGTTTATGACGAGCCGCTGGTATTTCTTCCGATTATTGCCATCCATCTATTGTTTTTTTCGTCGCTAACCATCTGGCTGAATAACCGTAAATTACAGCATAAGGGCGAAGGAGAAAGGGCTGGAACGGTGGACTGGCGCTATTTGTGGCGCTTGCTGGGTATCCTGATTGTGCCCAAGATGATTGGCGTTTTCGGCCTGATTACTCTGCCCGGCAATGTGCTCAGTGGCATTATCTTTGTCATTGTGGCGCTCTATTCCGTGTCTTACATCGTGAATAAACCGTTCCGCAGTGGCAGCAAATCGGTGGACGTGCTGTTTCTCATGCTTGGTGGCTATATCAGTGGTACTTCATTGATCGGCGCACCGCTGATCATAGCGGTGGTTGCCCAGCATTTGCCGAAAGAAAAGCTGAGAGATACGCTTTTTGCCCTATGGTTTATTCTGGTGTTGATCAAGCTGGCGGCGTTTGTGTGGGTAGGCGTGGACCTGCAGTTAATACACCATCTCTGGCTGTTGCCGGCTGCGGCGGTGGGCCATGTGATGGGACTCTACGCCCATGACCGGATGTTACACGCGGAAACGTCCCTGTTTTTCCGCGTGTTGGGCTCTGTCCTGTTTCTGGTTAGCGGTATCGGCCTGGTAACTGCTGTGTTTTAGCCGGTGCGCCCGAACATACGATCAAACAGACTGGCTTCCCGCACATCGGGTATAGGCAGAGACTTGCGCTGTTCCATGGCCGCGCGCCAGAAGGACTGTGGCGTGTCCAGGTCGGCTACCTGTTCCTTCTGCTCGCTGGAGTAGTGATTGAACTCACCGGCCAGGCCTGCCTCAAGAAGGGCGTTGCACCACAAATACAGCGCCCCGCGAAGGGTCTGCAGTATCTTGCAGTATTCACTGCGGTTAACACTGATGGCCAGATCTGCCATCAGGTGTACCTGCTGCTGTAATTCCTTCATGACATCCGGCGCAAGCTTGACCCGATGACTGCTGTCTTTCTTGCTGCTCAGGCAGGCATTCTCCAGGTAGCGAACGGAATCGGGAAGATCTACAAGGCCGAACTGCTCGGTCTGTTCCTCGTTCACCGGCGCCTGGACCCAGCCATACTGCGGCGATTTCACCACGATATGACCCGAAATATCCCTGCGGAAGGGTGGCACTGCGGCTGGATCCGTATAGCCATCAAATTCCTGTCTCATCCAGGCAGCCATTTTTCGTTGCCGGAGCATGGTGGCGAGAGTAATTGACGAAGTGAAGAGATCGCACAGCTTTTCGCTGTCATCAAGTGTACGTTGCTGCAAAAGATCCACTGATGCAGACATTATTTTATCCCCCTGTGGCCGTTTCTTCTGGAGCGAAAGCGGCCAGTTATTGTTGTTGTAGTGGTACTTTATTATTCAGCTTCGGTAGTTTGGTAATAAAAGCTGTGCTCAGAAAATAGACAGTAAAGTCCTAACCTGCCATTGTGTGGGTGTGTGTCTTTGTAACGGTTTGTAGCCAGAGGTCACGCGAGATGGACTGGAATACTTCAGATTACAGCGCTTTGCGCAAAAACATGGTGCGCAGCCAGCTTCTGGATCGGGGGATTACCGATCACAGAGTGCTGGCTGCCATGAACCGGGTTCCCAGAGAGTTCTTTGTGCCCCGTCAGCAGAGACGCGAGGCCTATGAGGATCATCCTGCCGCTATCGGCCACGGCCAGACGATCTCTCAACCCTACATTGTGGCCCTGATGGCAGAGCTGCTTGAGCTGAAAGGTCGGGAGCGGGTGCTGGATATCGGTACCGGGTCAGGTTATGCCGCTGCAGTGCTTGCCTGTATGGCTCTGGAAGTGTTTTCTATCGAACGAATTCCAGAGTTGGCAGAGCAGGCTGTTGATAACCTGAAGAAGGCCGGGTTCAGCCAGGTCCAGGTCCGCTGTGGTGACGGTACGCGGGGATGGCCAGAGGCTGCGCCGTTTGATGCTATCTGTGTAGCGGCCGGCGCGCCGGTGGTGCCGGAGGCCCTCAGGGAGCAGCTGGCTATTGGCGGCCGTCTGGTTATTCCGGTGGGAACAGAACACGGTGTTCAGCGACTAATGCTGATAACTCGCCTTTCTGCTGACCGGTTTGACAGGCAGGAGTGCGGAGGCGTCAGGTTTGTACCCCTCCTGGGTGAGGAGGGGTGGACCTGAAGGCGATCAATGCCCGCCCTGGGCCTGGGGCATATCCTGAGCCACAGCCGCCGCTTTCCGCTTGAAAATACTTACCTTGCGACTGATAAACTGCACCGCCTGCTTTGCAGCAGCTCGGGTGTACTGGCGCCTGACCTCAACACTGTTGTGGAGGATGCTGGACGGCAGCGGTTGAACGGTTGCGATATGGTTCTGAGTCATAGCGCCTTCCTCCTTACTTGATGGATTAAGTAGTGATCTATCTTTAATGTACCGACGATTCTAGGGGTTCTTATTTGCAGTGTGAATACGGTAAAATCCGTACTCATGTTGCAAATATGCAGTGATTATGGACTGGGATTATCTTCGATATATAAGAGCATTGGCAATAGGCGGAACGCTTGCCAAAGCGGGTGAAATACTGGGTGTACATCAGACCACTGTTCTAAGGCGACTTGACCAGATGGAAGAGTCACTGGGCGTGCAGTTCTTTGAACGTAACCAGAATGGGTTGCAGCTGACGCCGGTTGGTGAAATGGCTTTCCGGGAAGCGGAAAGGCTGGCTACCGATATGGAAAATCTTGAGCGCAAGCTGGTTGGCCAGGATGGGGCGCCGGTCGGCAAGGTCCGGATTGCCGCCGAAGACGTCATGATGAGCGGGCTCCTGAGTCCGGTTCTGGCGGAGTTGGTAAGGGAATATCCGGATATTGAGCTGGAGGTGCTCACCGACAATGACGTTGCGAACCTCAGCCATCGTGAAGCAGACCTGACTCTTCGCCCGGAAAACAAACCTCAGGCGACTCTCGAGGGTGAGCGTATCGCTGCCATTGAGTCGGCGGTCTACGGAGCTGCGAAATACTGCCGGCGTAACAGAAACATGGATGTAGAAAACCGCCCGGAAGAGTGCACCTGGATAGTGCCTGACGAAACCTTCAGTCATCTGGCAACCGGCCGCTGGTATCGCAAACATTTGAAAAATGTAACCCCGGCCATTCGCTGTAATAGCCTACAATCGATGCATACCCTTGCGAGGGCAGGTGCAGGGCTGGCGGTGTTGCCGTGTTATCTGGGAGAGGGTTCCCGTGAGCTTCGTCGTCTCTCGGATCCTCTGGATGGTGAGAGCGTGGATTTGTGGCTGCATGTGAACCAGGACACCCAGCATATGGCCCGTGTTCGCATCATTATGGAGTACCTGGTGGAAAGACTGCAGGCTCTGGAGCCGCAGCTGGAGATTACGTCGACGTTTTAACGGCAGGATAATAAACAGATGAACCGATTACCTTTTTTCAGGCTGCTTCTGGTCACCGCCATGCTGTTTCCCGGCGTGGTACAGGCTGCACCGGATGCCCGGCAGGTTCTTGCGGCGTCCCCGGTTGATGACATTGTTGCCCGGTATCCGGCCATGATGAGCCAGGGTATTCGGGAAGGCCTGGGCCGGAGCGGCCAGGTGCCGCCGATGGTAGCGAATACCATCGGCAGTATTGTGAGCAACAGTTTCAGTGCCGCCGAGATCGAGCAGCAGATTGTTACTGACTTGCAAGAGCAGTTGACGGACATTCAGCTTGAGGCTGTGCAGGACTGGTATGAAACCCCGTTGGCGAGAAAAATCTCTGCCGCCGAGGTTGCTGCCTCGGCGCCTGCCGCCTGGCAGAAGGTCCAGGCGCGCGCTCCGGCGTTGAACAAGAAATATCAGGGCACCCGGAAGGCGGAGATGTATGACCGTTTTGATCGTGCCTCCCGTGCCACCGAGAGCGCGGTAGATACAACCATTGCGATGCAACTCGGGCTGGCAACGGCCATGGCTTCATTCGGTAGCGATCCGGTGGATTACGACGAGCTTAGGCAAGAGATTGAAAGCCAGCGCACCAGGCTGAGAGGCATTGTTGGTCAGCAGGTGTATGACAGCTATCTATACACCTATGAGGACATTGGTGCCCAGGAAATGGGTCTGTATCTGGGGTTCCTGGAAAGCCCCGCCGGGGCCGCTTTCTCCAGGGTTGTTACCAGTAGCATACAGCAGGCCATTACGGACCCTGTCGAATCGGTTGCCCGGCAAATGGCCCGCTTCCTCGGCCCCAGGTCACCGGCTGGTCAGTAAACTCGACAGGCTCCCGGGCGGCAAAATTTGTACAAAGCCGGGTTTCGGCCCATTCTCCTTGAACAAACGCGATTTTACTGAACTCCCCGACAATGCGTCGGGGCACCGTCCGGGAGAGCTGTCATGGATTTCAATGCCTACCGAAAAGCCCTGCCCCTCCGATTCCGTGGAACGGAATGTCCGTTCTCGGAGGAGGAGTTCCGCCAGCGTTTGAAGCGGGTCCGTGACGGCATGGCCAGTGAGGGATTCGAGGCACTGCTGGTGACCGACCCTTCCGATATATTTTACCTCACCGGTTACGGCACGTTTGAAGTGTCTGTGCATGTTGCTCTGGTGGTGACCGCTGACAACGTACTGCTACAGGTTCCCTCAATTGAAATGGGGCCGGCGTTAATTACCACCCGTGTTGAACAGGTTGCCGGTTATCGCTGGGAAGGCATTGGTGATGTGCTTGAACCGCTGGTGCAGGCACTGAATCACGGTGTTGAAACGGTGGCTGTTGATGCCTGGCATGGTTCCCTGCGCACAGGGGTTCTGGATGGTCTGAAGGCCCGCTTGCCAGGAGCGCGTTTTGTGCACAACAACGGTCTGATCAAGAAGATCCGTATCGTCAAATCGCCGGCGGAAATCGACTACCTTCGTCAAAGTGCTCGGATAACGGCAGAGGGCCTGAAAACGGCCCGTGAGGCGGTGGCTCCGGGGATGACTGATAACGAGGTTGCCGCAATCGGTGCCCGGGCACTGATTGATGCGGGCAGTGAATTCATGAGCATGCAGCCGATTGTGACCACGGGTGTGCGCAGCAGTTTTATCCACTGCAATCACCGGCGCACTGTCATTGAAAAGAACGACCCGGTATTCCTGGAATTCGGTCCCGCGTTGTATCGATACACCGCTCCCATGATGCAGACCGTCGTGGCCGGCGGCCAGCCTACTGCCGAGATGCAAAAGGTTCATGACGGCTGCCGGCGGGTTGTCGATGCCTTGCTGAACTCCGTTAAACCCGGGGCCACTTTCGATGCCGCTGCCCGGGCGGCAGAACAGGCTCTGCGGCCATTGGCAGAGAGGGTGTTTTTCTCGGGCGTGTTCGGCTATACCGTTGGCGCCCAGTTTCCGCCCTCGTGGGTGGAAGGCTCAGGTTTTATCGCGCGGGGTGGCAATACCGAATTCAGGGCGGGGATGGTTTTTCATCTTCCGATTTGCCTGCGGGTGCCGGGGCAGTGGGGCATCGGATGCAGCGAGACCATTCTGGTGACAGAGGACGGGGCAGAGCCGATTACGTCCAATCCCTGGACGCTCGGCTCCTGATACGGCCAGCCAATCAGCTGCGGGAAGTCACTTCCAGCAGGTGATAGCCGAACTGGGTCTGGATCGGACCCAGCACGGTGTTCAGTTCGCTGTTGAATACCGCCTTGTCAAACTCGGGAACCATCTGGCCCGGGCCGAAGGAGCCCAGATCACCGCCGTTGCGGCCGGAAGGGCAAGAGGAATGCTGCTTTGCTACTTCGGCGAAATCCTGGCCGCCTTCGATGGCCTGCTTCAGTTCTTCACATTTCGCTTCGCTGTCTACCAGAATGTGGCGTGCAGTTGCTTGTGCCATGATCAATGTCCTGTCTTGAATGAATGGGAATTTCTGGCCACAAATGCTGCCCGCACAGCCCGCCGGAGGCAAGCGCTTTTTATCCGTGTTTTTGCGGCCTCACAGTCCTGTGGGTAAACCTGTACAATGCCGGCTTTCTTTTTGCCGGCGCCCGCCCGGCCTCACATCGACAGGTTTGTTTCTTGATTTCCACCGCCAATATCACCATGCAATTCGGGGCTGCGCCCCTGTTCGAAAACGTTTCTGCCAAGTTCGGCAACGGTAACCGTTACGGCCTGATCGGGGCCAATGGCTGCGGCAAATCCACGCTGATGAAAATTCTCGGTGGCGATCTCGAGCCCTCTGCCGGCCAGGTCATGCTGGAGCCGAATGTCCGTCTCGGTAAACTGCGCCAGGACCAGTTTGCCTACGAAGACTGTACGGTTATCGACACGGTGATCATGGGCCACGAAGAGTTGTGGCAGGTAAAAAATGAACGGGACCGCATCTATTCGCTGCCGGACATGAGCGAAGAAGACGGCATGGCCGTGGCCGATCTGGAAGTCCAGTTTGCCGAAATGGACGGCTACACCGCCGACTCCCGCGCAGCCGAGCTGCTGCTTGGGCTCGAGATTCCGCTGGAAGAACACAACGGCCCCATGAGTGCCCTGGCGCCCGGCTGGAAGCTGCGCGTACTGCTGGCCCAGGCGCTGTTCTCCGACCCGGACGTACTGCTGCTGGACGAGCCCACCAACCACCTGGACATCAACACCATCCGCTGGCTGGAAAGCATTCTGGTTGCCCGCAACAGCACCATGATTATCATCTCCCACGACCGCCACTTCCTGAACAGCGTGTGCACTCACATGGCGGATCTGGATTACGGTGAGTTGCGTCTGTTCCCGGGCAATTACGACGAATACATGACCGCCGCCACCCAGGCCCGCGAGCGCATGCTGGCGGATAACGCAAAGAAGAAAGCGCAAATTGCCGACTTGCAGCAGTTTGTCAGCCGCTTCTCGGCCAACGCCTCCAAGGCCAAGCAGGCCACGTCCCGGGCCAAGCAGATCGACAAGATCCAGTTGGAAGAAGTGAAACCCTCCAGCCGGATAAGCCCGTTTATCCGTTTCGAGCAGGGCAAGAAACTGCATCGCCAGGCGGTGACCCTGAAAAACATGACCAAGGGCTTTGATGACAAGCCGTTGTTTGAAAACCTGGATCTGCAGATTGAAGCCGGTGAACGTGTGGCGGTTATCGGCCCCAACGGCATCGGCAAAACCACGCTGCTGCAGTGTCTGGCTGGCGCCTATACGCCGGACAGCGGTGAAGTGAAGTGGACTGACAGCGCCGAAGTGGGCTACTTCGCCCAGGACCACACCGACGACTTCGCCGATGATGACACTCTCAGCGAGTGGATGGCCCAGTGGACCACCGGTGGCGATCAGCTGGTGCGTGGCACACTTGGCCGCATGCTGTTCTCTGGCGATGATATTGGTAAATCAGTGCGGGTAATCTCTGGTGGTGAGCAGGGGCGGATGCTGTTCGGTAAGCTGATTCTGCAGAAGCCGAACGTGATGCTGATGGATGAGCCAACCAACCACCTGGATATGGAGTCCATCGAGGCGCTGAACCTGGCGCTGGAGAACTACCCGGGGACGCTGATTTTTGTCAGCCACGATCGGGAGTTTGTTTCTTCTTTGGCGACGCGGATTATTGAGTTGAAGTCTGATGGGATTACGGACTTCAGTGGGTCTTATGATGATTATCTTCGAAGTCAGGGGTATTTTTAACCTTTTAGCTTTGGCTTAATTTTGACTTGGTGCTGGCGCGGGTGTGGGTTGGGTCTTCTCGCAGATCCGGACTGTGGTGATGGCGGTCAGGTGGGTATACCTTTCCAAAAACCGCTCCTGCGGCACATCCTTGTGGCGCTTCTGCTCCGCCATCCCTGGCTCCGCAAATTTTTGGAAAGGTATACCCACCCGCCCGCTCATGCTTGTGAGTGGCCTTCATATTTAGCAAGGAATTGAACGTGGACGAGACTGGAATTGTGAACGCTACCCGCAAATGGGTCGAAGACGTAGTGGTTGGCTACAACCTGTGCCCGTTCGCCAGGCGGGAGCTGGTTCGTGACCGGGTGCGGTTTGTGGTATCGGAGGCGGAGACTGAAGATGAGTTGTTGAGTGCCCTGCATTCCGAGTTGCAGCGTCTGGAGGACGAGCCGGAGATTGAGATGACGTTGCTGGTGCATCCGGGGGTGTTGCAGGACTTTGCTGCCTACAATGAATTCCTGGATGTGACGGATGGGCTGTTGGCGTATCTGGAGTTTGAAGGTATTTACCAGATTGCCAGTTTCCACCCGGATTACCGGTTTGAAGGCACTGACGAGAATGCGGCCGAGAATTACACCAACCGCTCGCCCTATCCCATGCTGCATCTGCTGAGAGAAGCCAGCGTTGAGGCGGTTATTGATAGTTATCCGGATGTTGATGGTATTCCGCAGCGGAATATTGAACTGATGGATGAGTTGGGTGCGGAAAAGATGAAGGGGATTTTGGCGGCTTGCTTGAAATCCTCGGGTTCAGAGAGGGTCGGGGAGTAAGCGAAAGGAGTGATCGGGATAGCTGTTCCAAAAATTTGCGGAGCCATGGGTGAAGAGCGAATAGCTCTTCACGGGCTGGCCATGGATGGCCTGCCCAGGACCCTCAGCGCGACGCAGGAGCAATAAGCGCTGAGGGGCGGAGCATAAGCGCCACAGGGATGTGCCGCAGGAGCGCTTTTTGGAACAGCTATCCCGATCACGAAGGCAGGATGCATCAGGCCTGGTAGGCCCGCACATACTTAAAGTTCTATTCATTGTGAAAGAGCCTCCATATGGGATTACTCTTCGAACAAATTGACAGCCAGCCCTCCGTTATCGGTGAAATCACCCTGCGCCGTCGCAAAATCCCGGCTCTGGGTGCCGGCGATATCTATGAGGTGAAGCTTGGCGAAGAATTTCTGATGTCCAGCATGTTTGTGGACGCTGAAATCGCCCTCTCCGACATCGGCCTCAACGAAACCGAAGGCGATAACCTCAGCGTGGTGGTTGGCGGCCTGGGCCTTGGCTACACCGCCGTGGCGGCGCTCAAACACGAACGCGTGGCGGAATTGCTGGTGGTCGAATACCTGGAGCCGGTCATCGGCTGGCACCAGCGCGAATTCGTGCCACTGGGCCAGGAGATCAACACCGATGCCCGCAGCCGCTATGTGCATGGCAGCTTCTTCGACATGGCCGTGGCCGATCCCGCTACCGGCGGCTTTGACCCCGATGCCCCCGGCAAACGCTTCGATGCCATCCTGCTGGATATCGACCACTCGCCACGGGCCTTGCTACACGACTCCAGCGCCAGCTTCTACACTGTAGAGAATCTGGAATTAATGGCCCGGCAACTCAAACCCCGGGGCGTATTCGCCATGTGGTCCAACGAAGGTGAGGATGATGAATTCATGGCCGTGTTGCGGGACGTGTTCATTGATGTGGATTGTCGCGTCGTATCCTTTTTTAACCCCTTCCAGAACAGGGAATCGTTCAACACCGTATACGTGGCCCGAAAGCCGGGCTGAGAAATCGGAGTTTGTATGCCCGTAACCGCCCATCGAAGCCGCCCATTCAGTTCCAGCCAGCGCCTGCCCGAGCTGGAACAGCCTCCGGTATTGCATGAGCCGGAAGAAGCAGGTGCTTTGCTGGCGGAATTTATCCATCGCTATCCGCGGCTGATGATTCTCACCGGTGCCGGCGTGAGCACCGATTCCGGCATTCCTGATTATCGGGATGGCGACGGCGCCTGGAAACGCAAGCAGCCGGTTCAGCACGCAGACTTCATGGAAAACTTCCAGACCCGCCAGCGTTACTGGGGCCGAAGCCTTATAGGCTGGCCGGTGATGCGCACCGCCACGCCCAACCCTGCTCACTACCACATTTCAGACCTGGAGTTGTTGAATCACAGCAGCCTGGTGGTTACCCAGAATGTTGATCGCCTGCACCAGAAAGCCGGTACCCGGGGCGTGACGGATTTGCATGGCCGCGCTGATGAAGTGGTCTGCATGAGTTGTGGTTACCGTTGCCCGCGAGATGACGTGCACGACCGGTGTGCGCAGCTCAATCCCGGTTTTGATAAATACACCGCAGAGACGGCGCCCGATGGTGATGCCGATCTGGATGTCGATTTCTCGGATTTCCGGCCCGTCGGTTGCCCGAAGTGTGATGGCATCGTGAAGCCGGATGTCGTGTTTTTCGGGGACTTTGTGCCCAAAGAGCGCGTGTATTCCGCGTTGGATACCCTGAAACAGAGCGACGGCCTGGTGGTGATTGGTTCGTCGCTGATGGTGTACTCCGGTTTGCGTTTTTGTCGCTACGCGAGCCAATGGAACAAGCCGATTGCCACTCTCAATCTGGGCCGTACCCGGGCGGATGAGCTGGTGTCACTGAAACTGAATGCCCGCATTGGTGAAACCCTGAAGGCTTCGCTTGGGCGCCTGTAGGGGTTATTACTTATTCGTATTTGGTGTCTTCCGGCATAGTTTTGTTCGATGTCATTAGCCAACTATCCATATAAGTTCCAGGCGCAGAAGGTGCGCATGGAATTCTTCCGCATGCTGCCCATCTCATTTTTTGTGGTGGCGTTCGGTGCTGCCTTTGGCCTGGCTGCGGTGCAGGCCGGGCTGACCCCGCTCGAATCACTGCTGATGAGCACCACCGTGTTTGCCGGTGCCTCCCAGTTTGCCGCTCTGGATATGTGGGGAACAGAAGTCTCCGTGCTGCCGCTGATTGCCGTGGTGTTCGCCATCAATTCCCGTCATCTGCTGATGGGGGCTTCGCTTTACCCCATGCTGAAAAATGTATCTCCCGGGAAAAGATATGGCCTGCTGTTACTGCTGACGGACGCCAACTGGGCGGTTTCGGCCCAGGAATATCAGAGCGGCCGGCATAACCTGGAAGTGATTCTGGGCGGTGGTCTGGTGATCTGGCTGGCCTGGCTGGTGGGCACGGCGCTGGGTGTGTATTTCGGCGGTCTGTTGCAGAATCCCAAGGCCCTGGGTCTGGATATGGTACTGGGCTGCTTCTTGTTCTCCATGGCTCTGGGTGGCAAGAAAACGCCCCGGGTGCTGGTTGCCTGGGTGGTCGCCGGTGCCGCCTCGCTGGCGGCCTGGAAATGGCTGCCGCCGAACATGCATGTGGTGGTAGGCGCCCTGGCTGGTGGGGCCATTGGACTGTTCTGGCTCGAACCCGGTGCCAGAAAAGCCATGGACGGGGAGGCAGGCGATGGCCATTGAAACCACCTCACTCGGTATTCTCGGGTTGGTTGCCATCATGGCGCTGGTCACTCTGGTGACCCGCTTTGGCGGCGTGTTCCTTATGTCGTTTGTACGCATCAGCCCGCGCATCGAAAGCTTCATCAATACCATGGCCAGCTCCGTGCTGATCGCTATCATCGTGCCCATGGCCGTTGCCGGCGATATGGGCGCGCTGGCCGCTCTGGTCGCTACGGGGGTCACCATGCTGGTTGTCCGCAAACCGCTGGCAGCCATCAGTGTCGGGCTGGTGGCAGCAGCCAGTGTCCGCTATTTCTGGTAAACATGAGCCCTGTGCAGGCGCTGGCTCCGTTTGTTTGTTGCAAACTGATACTTTAGGCTGAGCATTACAAGCCACAATAATCGGATTATGTGGAGGTGCTCTATGACGACGTCTAAACGCGCCTTGCTGCTCGTTGATATACAGAACGACTTTTGTGAAGGCGGCATGCTTGAGGTTCCAGAAGCCAGCCAGATAATGACCAGAGTGAATGAGCTGATTCTGGATGCCAGTAGCCATAGCGAAACCATTATTGCCAGCCGCGACTGGCATACCGTCGATCACATCAGCTTTGAGGACCGGGGCGGTCCCTGGCCTCCTCACTGCGTGCAGGACACCCACGGTGCTGCTTTTCACCCCGAACTTAATCTTCCCCACAGTGCAGTCCGTGTGAGCAAAGGCACGGCCTTTGATCAGGATGCCTATTCGGCTTTTGATGGCACGCAACTGGACAGCTTCCTGAAACGCCACTCCGTCCAGAGTCTCCGGGTTGTCGGGCTGGCGCTTGATGTCTGTGTGCGTGCCACCGTTCTGGATGCCCTGAAACTCGGGTTTGATGTGGACCTGGTGTCGGCCGGAACACGGGCGGTTGATCCTTCCGGCGCTGAGGCCGTGTTCGAAGAGCTTCGCTCTGCCGGTGCCACTATATCCTGAGCCCTTTTACAACCCCGCTACTGTGAGGTGAGCCTTGATACGCGAAGACGATCTTGCCCTGATGGTCGATCTGTACGAGTTGGCCATGGCCCAGGCGTACTGGGCGGAAAACATGACAGACACTGCCACCTTCAGCCTGTTTTTCCGGCAACTGCCGAAAAACCGGAATTTCATGCTCGCCTGTGGCCAGCAGCGGATCGTCGAGTTGATCGAAACGCTGCGATTTACCCCGCAGCAGATTGAACAGCTGAAGCACTTGAACCGTTTCCAGCCGGGGTTTCTGGAATGGCTGGAAAACTTTCGTTTCAGTGGCAGCATCCGCACGGTGGATGAGGGCACGCCGGTATTTCCCCAGGAACCGCTGCTGGAAATCGAAGCGCCGATCGCCGAAGCCCAGGTTCTGGAAAGCCTGGTGATGAACTATGTGCACCTGGAAACGGTGCTGGCTTCCAAAGCCGTGCGAGTCAAACTTGCAGCGGGAGACCGGCCGGTGGTCGATTTCGGCATGCGCAGAATGCACGGTCTGGATTCCGCTTATCGGGGTGTTCGTGCGTATCGGCTGGCAGGGCTCTCAGGCACCAGCAACGTGCAGGCTGGGTTGGATTTCGGCATGAACGTCAGTGGCACCATGGCTCACAGTTTCGTGCAGGCCTATCCGGATGAAATGGAGGCCTTCAAGGTCTACGCGAGGTTGTATCCGGGCACCACACTGCTGGTGGACACCTACGATACCCGCAGGGCCGTGGCCCGGATTGTGGAATGGCTGAAGTCAGATCCACAAGCGCAGATTGGTGGCATCCGACTGGACTCGGGTGATCTGGCGGCTGAGGCGTTTGATTGCCGGGAAATTCTGGACGAAGCGGGTTTCACCGACATCAAAATCATGGCCAGTGGTGGCCTGGATGAATACCGCATCGCCTCGCTTCGCGAGCGGGACGCGCCGATTGACGGCTTCGGCGTGGGCACCGCGATTGGCGCAGCCAGTGATGCGCCTGCTCTGGAGCTGGCCTACAAACTCACCGAATACGCCGGTGAGCCGAAAATGAAGAACTCCTCGGGGAAAACCTCCTTTCCAGGGGCCAAACAGGTGTTCCGGCAATACGATGCGCACGGAACCAGCTGTGGCGATGTCATTGCCGGTGTGAATGAAGTCTTCGAGGGTACGCCCTTGCTCAAACCGGTGATGAAAAACGGCCGGATTCTGTCAGAAGCAATTGATTCGCTCGATAAGCAGGTAGACCAGGCCTGGCGAGAAATTCTTGCCATGCCCGAGCTCCAGCGAACCATTGCAGAAGCGCCAGACTATCCGGTAACCATCAGTGATTATCTGCAACAATTGCAGGCCGATACCCTGGCAAAAGTCAGTGTGAGCTGAATTGTTTAATTTCTGTTCGGTTTTGATGGTGTGTGGTCGATAAGCGGGCAATTCCGTGGAGGGTTCGCCACCATCATTGCTGCCAGCGGCAGCGGATACTTGATGTTTGACCGCAACGGCAACGGCAAAGTGGACGACGGCAGCGAACTTTTCGGCCCGAAAAGCGGCTCCGGCTTCAGCGCACTGGCCGTCTATCGGGAAGGAGGGAGAGTTTACTCACCACGTCGAAACGGCAAAACGGTTTTGGCCTCCTCAAAGTAAGCCTGCACATGCTCCGCCTCTTCAACGGTGAAGTCAGCAATGGCCTCACGGAAGGCCGGGTGCTGTAAGCCGTGCCAGGAATGGGTAATCACCGGCTCGAAACCCCGCACCAGCTTGTGCTCGCCCTGAGCACCGGCATCAAAATGCTCCAAACCCAGCTCCAGAGCCAGCTCTATGCCCTGGTAATAGCAGGTCTCGAAGTGCAGATGGTTATATTCCTCCAGGCAACCCCAATAACGCCCGTACAGCGTCGTCTCTCCCGCCAGGAACAGCGCCCCGGCGATCATTTCGCCCTCGTGTACCGCCATGATGACGTGCAGGTGCTCTGGTAACCGATCCCGCAGCCGTTCAAAAAACGCCTTGTTCAGATAGGGTCGCTGGCCGCGCTTGAAATAAGTGGCCTGATAGAACACATAGAACGCCGAAAGCACATGATCCGGAATGTCCTGCCCGTGAAATCCGCGAAACGTGATGCCCTGCTCAGAGACCTGCCGGCGCTCCCTGCGGATCGACTTGCGTTTTCGGGAAGTCAGCGCGGCCAGGAAATCATCGAAGTTATGGTAGCCATGATTGTGCCAGTGGAACTGGCAACCAATCCGGTGCAAGTCATGGTCGTGGGCCAACAACTGTTGATCGTCAGCATTGGGGAACAATAAGTGCCAGGAGTGAGCACCCGAATGCCGGGTCACTTCATCCAGCAAGTCGTGCAGTGTTTCCGGCGTGAGTTGAGCTCTCAGGTCAGGGGCCAGCAACAATCGCGGCCCCCGGGATGGAGTAAAGGGAATGGCGAGCAGAAGTTTCGGGTAGTAGGGCAGGCCGTAACGCTCATAGGCGTCCGCCCAGCTCCAGTCAAAAACGTATTCGCCCCGGGAATGACTTTTCAGCCAGGCTGGTGCCACGCCGCGAATGTCTCCCGCCACGCGAAACACCAGATAGCTCGGCGTCCAGCCGGTTGCCGTGGTGGTGCAGCCGGATTCCTCCAGTGCCTGGAAAAACTCATACCTCAGGAACGGGTTGCTCCTGCCGGCCAGCCGCTGCCAATCCGGTTCCGGGATATCGGCAATACGGCTGCAGGTTTCCAGTGTGATTTCAGATGAAGCGGGTTTTGCCATAACAGCGCGACTACTCGATGGATGATAGCCCTACCATACGACAGAACCCGCAGTTTGATCACTTCCGGTTTTTGCCCCGCTCATCTTTCTCGTCGCAGCGCTGTTCCATCTTTTCCTGCCATTGCTCCATGCGTTGCTGGTGTTTCTGCTGGCGCTCCTGATGGATTTCCTGCCAGATTTCACGCTGCTCGTCAGTCAGCTTCAGACGATCGGCCATCTCGGCGCGGCGCTCTTCCATTGCTTCCCGGCGCTCTTCGCGATTGAACGGGCCTTTGCCCTCGCGAAAGTTCTCGCACATTTCCTGCTTATCCCATTTGCCACCTTGCTTGTGCTTGCCATGGTTGTCGGCCATGGCAGCCGGGCTGGCAGCCATCAGTGTGGCCATCAGTACACCGGTGGCGAGAATGGATGTTTTTGCGTTCATGGTTGGCACCTCTCTGGTTTTGCCTGTTGATGAACGCCATGGTACGCCTGTTCAATGTCAGACGGTGTCAGGCCCGTGTAAAGCTTCGGTAAAGAAAATTGGCGCCTCAGGTGATGGTCAGCGGCCGTGATAGACTGTATCCGCTCAGTGGCAGAGGGAAGTACATGCACAATCGGGTATTGTTGATTGAAGACGACGACGAACTGCGGGAACTGCTGGCGAGGTACCTCACCGGGCAGGGGTTTTCCGTACGCGAAGCCGCCAACGGCCGTGATGGCCTGGCTCTGGCGCTGGGGCAGGATTGCGACATCGCGGTACTGGATATCATGCTGCCCGATATTAACGGCCTGGAAGTGCTTCGTGAGCTGCGCGGGAAAACCCATCTGCCGGTGGTTCTGCTTACTGCCCGAGGTGATGAAACCGACCGCATTGTCGGTTTTGAAGTCGGCGCTGATGACTATATCCCCAAACCCTGCAACCCCCGGGAACTGGTTGCCCGCCTGCAGGCGCTGTTGCGACGCATTGCCTGGGATCATAAAACCGAAGTAGACGCGTCACGCATCTATGGTGATCTGCGGGTGGAGCCGGGGCAACGGCGGATCTTTCAGAATGATCAGCCACTGGATCTCACCGCCACCGAATACGAAGTGCTGCAGGTTCTGCTGTCCCGTGCCGGCAGCGTGGTTCGTAAAACCGACCTGATGCAGTGGGCCCTCGGGCGCAGGCTCGAAGCCCATGACCGTACGCTGGACATGCACATCAGCAACCTGCGCAAGAAACTTGGCAATGACGACCCGCCCCGCATTGAAACCGTTCGTGGGCTGGGCTACAGCTACAGGGTGCCTGTTTGATGAAACGATTCATGTTTCCGTTGTTCTGGCGGATATTCCTGTTCATCTGGTTGGCCATGGCCGTGACGGTGGTGGCCAGTCATCTGGCGACCCGCTATTTGCTGGATCGCGAGCGCCAGTCCATTGAGCGACAGGTTGGTTTGCAGGAAATTGCGGCAGACGCGCTGGAGATTCGTGAACAGAAAGGCCGCGGAGACGCCTGGCGATACCTGCGTTCGGAAGGGGAGCGTCTGGATCTTCACCTCATGCTGATTGAAAGAGAGGAGGGGCGTCATCGCCTGCCCCAGAGTATTCGCCAGCGCCTGAAATCGTCTGGCTGGTATGCCCATAAGCCGGCGGTGATCGAGCTGGACAGCGCCTACCAACTGGTAGCCTGGCCCCGCATGGGCGGAGAGGGCTGGCTGGATCCTCGCCTGTTCCGGTTTGTTGAAATGGCACTGGCGTTTGTCTTGATCTCCCTGGCGTGCTGGTGGGTGGCCCGGATTGTGTCCCGGCCGCTGCGACATATGGAGGGCGCAGCCCGCGCTATTGCCGGTGGGGACACACAGCTGCGGGTCGCCAAGCGGATTGCCGGCCGCCGGGATGAAGTCGGCCAGTTGGCAACGGCCTTCAACGCCATGACCGACCGCCTGTGCCAGCTGCTCGATCGCCAGGGCCAGTTGCTCAGGGACATTTCCCATGATCTGAGAACACCGCTGGCTCGACAGAGAGTCGCCATTGAACTGGCCAGCGACAGTGGCGCCGACCCGGAGTTGATGGCCAGCATCCTGAGGCAGAATGAACGGCTGGAAGCCATGACCGGGCAAATCCTGGCGCTGTACCGGGTATCACAAAACGGTGGCGACATTGAGCGCTCGCCGGTCAAGCCCCTGGCTGTGATCAACCGCGTATTACAGGGTATTGCCGATTACGCCGAGCATCAGGGCGTGGACTGCAAGATACAGGCGTCAGACGAAGCCAGAAATATCGTGCTGCTGGGTGATGCCGGGCTGTTGCAGCGGGCACTGGATAACGTGCTACAGAATGCGCTTGACCATACGCCTCCGCGGCACTCGGTTCATGTCTCGCTGGCGCTGACGAACAATGAAATTCGTATTACCGTTGCCGATGAGGGGCCGGGTGTTCCGGAAGACACCCTGCCTCATCTGTTCGAGCCATTTTTCAGGGCAGACCGGTCCCGGGGCAGTAAAGGCTGGGGGCTGGGCCTGGCCATTGCCCGGGATATTGTTGCTGCCCACGATGGCAGCATTGCGGCGGAGAATCGGGCAGAGGGTGGCTTGCAGGTCACTATTGTGCTGCCGGTCTTTATCAATGGCTGAGGAATACATGAGCAAAGACTATCCGGTACCGGCCGGTTTTGTGGAGCGGGAAACGGAAATCAAAAAAAGCCGTTTTATTGCCCGGGTTTATCCGGTCAGCAATCGGGATGATGTTCGGGAACGGGTGGCCGAGGCCCATCGTGACTTTCCGGACGCGCGGCATGTTTGCTGGGGCTATCAGATAGGCCGCCCGGGGTCGGCAGCAGAAGCTGCCATGAACGACGATGGTGAACCTTCCGGAACCGCCGGAAAACCAATTCTGAACGTGATTCAGCACAAGGATATGGGGGATGTGCTGGTGATCGTGATCCGTTATTTCGGTGGTATCAAGCTGGGCGCCGGCGGGCTGGTTCGGGCCTACGCCGGGGCGGCAGAGAGCGTGTTGTCAGAAGTGAGCCGGAAAGTGCAGCAGATACGGTCCCGTGCCTGTGTCCTGCTTGATTTCGCCGACGAACAGCCGGTTCGCCACTGGTGTGAAAACAATGGCGGCGAAGTCGAAAACATTGATTATGGCAACGGCGTCAGTGCCGTGATTTCAATGCCGGAGACCATGAACGAGGCGTTTTCAGCCTTTTGTGAAGCCCGGAAACTGGATTACCGTTTCGAAACATGAACCGACAGGCAACCCCCGATGTCGGCCAAGTCGTATACTGGTAACAGATGCATTCAATGCAGGAGGTATGGAAATGCGACTATTGTGCCTGATACTGGCCTTTGGGCTGCTGGCCGGCTGCGCGGCCCGAAGTGTCACCGATTATGATTCTGCGGTGGTGTTTGGCAAATACGGAAGCTGGGCCTTTGCGCCCGTGGAGCAAAACGCTGGTTTTACTTCCCTGGATGATCGCCGCGTACGCGAAGCCATTGAGCGAGAGCTGGACCGCAAGGCTATGAGAAAGCTGGAAGCCGATGAGGCCGACCTGTTGGTGGACTGGCGAATCGTTGAGGAAGAACGCCTGGAACAGTCGGGTGTCGGGCTGGGCTTCGGTTTTGGCAGCGGCAACTTTGGCTGGGGCGTTTCAGCACCGCCGCCGGTTCGGGAAATTACCGAAGGTAAACTGGTTGTGCGCCTGGCGGACAGGGAAACCGGAGATGTGGTCTGGCAGGCAACCAGCCGGCGTTATCTGCGGGAAAACCAGTCCCCGGAGACGCGTCGTAAGATCATTGACGAGGTTGTCTCCGACATGTTTTCGCAATACCCTCCGGGCGTAAACTGAACAACCGACAGGATTGTATTGTGGGCATGAAGAATCGAGGCGGTCTGGTTTTTTCCACCGAACAGGGGCGCATGTGCCCGGAATGTCGTCAGCCGGTATCGGACTGTGTCTGTAGCCAGTCTGCTGCACCAAAGGGCGATGGCATTGTTCGGGTCAGCCGCGAAACCAAAGGTCGTAAAGGCAAGGGCGTGACCCTGATTACCGGCATACCGCTGGATGAGAAAGAACTGAAGGCCTACGCCAAATTGTTGAAAGCCAAGTGCGGTACCGGTGGTACGGTGAAGGAGGGCGTAGTAGAAATTCAGGGCGACCAGAGAGATATTCTGGTGCCTTTGCTGGAACAGAAGGGCTGGACGGTCAAAAAGGCCGGCGGTTGATCGGTTTACTATTCAGAAACGGGGAGTGAGGCAGATATGCGGATACTGGTAATGGGCGCGGGTGTTGTGGGTATTACCACGGCCTGGTATCTGCAGAAGCAGGGGCACGAAGTCACCGTGGTTGATCGGCAGAATCAGTCAGGCCTGGAGACCAGCTATGCCAATGGAGGGCAGGTGTCAGTGTCCCACGCCGAGCCCTGGGCCAACCCCTCCGCACCCCTGAAAATCCTGAAATGGCTGTTCAAGCCGGATGCGCCGCTGTTATATCGGCCGAAGGTTGATCCGTATCAGTGGCGCTGGGCATTGTCTTTCCTGACTCAGTGCACCTCGGCCAAAGCGGCTCACAACATCCGCCAGATGGTCAATCTGGGCACCTACAGCCGCGAGCAGCTTCAGGCTCTGAGGGCTGAAACCGGTGTTGAGTACGACCAGCTGGAAAAGGGCATCCTGCATTTCTACACCAATCCTGCGGAGTTTGATGCGGCCCAGGAGCCGGCAAGAATCATGCGGGAGCTGGGTTGTGACCGGCAAGTGATTGATGCCGACCGGGCGATTGAACTGGAACCGGCGCTGGCACCGGTTCGGGACCGCATCGCCGGAGGCACTTACACCGCCGATGACGAAAGCGGCGATGCCCGGAAGTTTACCCAGGCCTTGGCCAAACGGTGTGAACAGGCTGGGGTGGAGTTTCTGTACGGTACCGAGATACTGGATTTCGACAGGGCCGGCGACCGTATTCTGGGGGTTCTGGCACTGCGTGAAGGCAAACATGAAACCTTGCGGGCAGACAGCTACGTGCTTAGTCTGGGCAGCTTCAGTGCGGTCCTGGCCCGCAAACTGGGCCTGTTCCTGAATATCTACCCGGCCAAGGGCTATTCCATTACCGTACCGGTGAAAAACCCGGAGGCGGCGTTCAATGTCAGCCTGACGGATGACGAATACAAGCTGGTTTACTCGCGTCTGGGCGATCGCATGCGGGTTGCCGGTACGGCGGAGCTGGGCGGTTATACCCGGGATCTGAACTACACCCGTTGCCGGGCGATTGTGCGCCGTTCAGCTGAGCTGATGCCCGAGGCGGGATACTGGGATCAGGCTGAATTCTGGACCGGGTTGCGCCCGACCACCCCTTCCAACGTGCCGTATATCGGCAAGAGCCATTTCAGCAATCTGTATCTCAACACCGGTCATGGCACTCTGGGCTGGACTCATTCCTGTGGTTCGGCTGCCGCTCTGGCGGATATTGTCGCCGGCCGCCAGCCGGAGGTTGATTTCACCTTCTCCGGGCTGTGACAGGCGCGTTTCGCCCTGCGGCAACCGCTTATTGATCCCAGGGCTGGCCCTGGGTGTTGTCCATGGTCTCGACGCCGATGTGCATGGCTGATTTTGCCAGCATGTTGGCACTGACCGGAGCGGTCAGAAACAGAAATACGGTGATGAGTATTTCTGAGATGCCCAGTCCCTCTCCGGTAGTGGAGAAGAAAAATACCGAACTGAGCATGATCGCCCCGACGCCCAGGGTTGTTGCCTTTGTCGGGCCATGCAGACGTGTGAAGAAGTCTGGCAGGCGCGCAAGGCCGAGGGCGCCGATCAGGGTAAATGCGCCTCCGAGTAGCAAAAGCCCGGAGATCAGGTATTCGGTAAACGGATTCATAGGGAATCTCCTCCGGAATTATTCGATCACGCTGCCGCGCTTGAGATATTTGGCCATGGCGACAGTGCCGACAAAGCCCATGACCGCGATCAACAGTGCCGACTCCAGATACATACGAGTGCCCAGGGTAATGCCCAGCAGAATGATCAGCGCGATGGCGTTGATGTAAAGGGTATCCAGTGCCAGCACGCGATCCGGCGCATCCGGCCCCTTGATCAGCCGATACATATTCAGAAGCGCGGCCAGAGTGACCATGGCGATGGTGATATACAGAGCGATGGTCATCATTTGAACATCTCCATCAGCGGTTTTTCATAGCGGTTATGGATGGCATCGATCACTTCCTGGTCGCTGCCGGCATCCAGCGCGTGTATCAACAGTATTCGCTCGTCATCACTGACATCCGCACTGACCGTTCCTGGCGTCAACGAAATAGTGCTGGCGAGGATCGAAATAGCCAGCGGATGCTCCAGCTGCAGTGGGTAGCAGACAAACACCGGCTGCGGCTTGCGGGGACTGAGTATCAGTTTCGCTACCGAGAAGCTGGCGATAATGATGTCCCAGAGCACAATTGCCAGGTACTTCGGCATGCGCCAGGCTTTCACAAAAGCCGGACGCTCGGGCCAGAAACCGTGAGTGATTTGTGGAATCAGCCAGGCCAGCAAAAGCCCCATAACCACGCTGGCCCCGGAGACGCCGTCACTCAGAAACTGCCAGGTTACAAACAGAAGCAGGCTGAGCCAGGGCTGTGGAAAGCGAAGACGATCCAGCATCAGTTATCCTCCCCGACCATAGGGGCCTTCAATATTTCCAGATAGGCAGACGGGTCCAGCAGTTGGGCTGCGGTAGCGTCGGTGTATTCGTTGATCGGGCCGGCCAGAGCAACAATCACGATCGACAGTGCCGTCATTGCGCCAGCCGCAACGGCCGTGGTTCCGGAAAGACGATCCGGGGCGTTCAGATGGCCGTCCACCGTGCGCCAGAAGACAATGCTGCCGGCGCGGCTATAGGCAATCAACGTCAGGAAGCTGCCGATCAATACCACTGACCAGAGCCAGGCCATGTTAGTGCCTGGTTCCACCGATTGCAGAATGAGCACTTTCCCGAAGAATCCGCTCAGGGGCGGCAGACCTGCGGCAGCCACGGCACCAATCAGGAACAGTACGCTCAGTAAGGTGCGATGGTGCATTTTAGGGGCAGTAATAATGCGGTCTCCGGCACTGCCCCGATGGTTGGCAATCAGCGTTGCAACCAGGAACAGGCCGGCCACCGTCCAGGTGGTGCTCAGCATATAGAACAGTGCGGCCGAGATACCTTCCCGGGAGCCCAGTGCGATGGGGGCCAGAAGGGTGCCCACGGAAATGATGACCTGCCAGGCAATCAGGGATCTGAGGTTGTCAGCCCCCAGGGCGCCGATAACGCCCATAGCCAGCGTTATCAGTGCCAGCGGGAACAGCCAGTCCATACCCAGGTTGGCCAGTTCGCCGGCGTTGTCTCCGAATATTAACAGATAAACCCGGATGATGGCGTAAATGCCCACCTTGGTCATAACCGCAAACAGGGCGGCAACCGGAGCAGTGGCATTGGCATAAGCTCTGGGCAGCCAGAAGCACAGGGGCAGTATTGCTGCTTTCAGCGCAAACACGATCAGCAGCATCATGCCGCCGGCCTTGACGATCTGCAGATTCTCCCCGGTGACTTGCGGCACTTTTACGGCCAGGTCTGCCATGTTCAGTGTGCCGGTGACGCTGTAGATCATGCCCACGCTGATCAGGAAGATGGCGGAGCCGATCAGGTTCAGTACCACGTAATGCAGCCCGGGCACCGTGCGGGCAGTGCCGCCACCGTGCATGAGCAAGCCATAAGAGGCGATCAGAAGAACCTCGAAGGCAACAAACAGGTTGAACAGATCGCCTGTGAGGAACGCGATGTTCAGGCCCATTAGCTGGAACAGAAACAGGGTGTGGAACTGCCGGTTGCCCTCATCGGCACCACCCAGTGAAAACAGGTGGCAGAACAGTGCCAGTACGGAGGTCATGACCACCATGAACGCGGCCAGCCTGTCCAGCACCAGCACGATGCCGAACGGCGGCTGCCAGTTACCAAAGGCGTAAACCCGGTAACTGCCGTCATCGGCCATGGACAGCAGTATCAGGCTGGCTGCCACCAGCAGCACGGTGGTGGCCACGGCCAGAGTCCGGCGCAGAGGCATGGGCGCGTAACCCATGAAGGTTTGCAGGATGCCGCCAAGCAACGGAATCAGGATGGGTGCGGTAAGCCAGTGATTCATTTGCCTCTAGCCTCCTCTTCCTGTTCATCTTCTTCCGCTGGGCGCTTGGGTTGTTTGCCGTCGACATGATCGTCGTCGTTGTCAGCCAGGTTGCGCAGGGACATCACCACCAGGAAGGCTGTCATGGCGAAGCCGATCACAATGGCAGTCAGCACCAGGGCTTGAGGCAAAGGGTCAGCGTAGTTCTCCGTACTGCCCAGAATGGGCTGCTGCCCGGTTGCCAGCCGCCCTGAAGAGAACAGGAACAGGTTGACCCCATAAGAAAGCAGGGTCAGACCCATCACCACCGGGAAGGTGCGTGCGCGCAGCAACAGGTAGACGCCGGTTGCGGTCAGTGTGCCAATGACCAGGGCAAAGACGAGTTCCATTATGATTTCCCCCGGGGACTTCTTATCGCCGAATGAGGTGACAGCCGGCCAATGCTGACCAGAGCCAGCAGCGTGGCACCGATTACCGCCAGATAAACACCAAGATCGAAAATCAGCGCCGAGGCTACTTCAAATTTACCCACCACTGGCCACTTGAGGTATTCGAATGTTGAGGTCAGGAATGGGTGGCCGAAGGCCAGGCTGCCAGCACCGGCAATGGTGGCGAACAGCAGCCCCAGACCAATCACGTTGTGGTACTTGAAGCGGATACGATCCTGAGTCGGCACCAGCCCGGTGGCAATATACTGAACCAGCAGCGCGATCGAGGTGATCAGTCCGGCAATGAAGCCGCCACCCGGCAGGTTGTGACCGCGCAGGAAGATATACGCTGACACCATCAGGGCCAGGGGCAGCAGTGGCCGTGCCAGCTGTTTGAGCATCAGTGGATGAGCGTCGCGGGTCCAGGCGTGGCCCTGGCCATCACTTGGCGGTGGTGTCAGAGCGGTGTCCTTGAGCAGAGCGTAAATGCCCAGTGCGGCAATGGCCAGAACCGTGATCTCGCCCAGGGTATCAAAGCCCCGGAAGTCCACCAGAATCACGTTCACTACGTTGGTGCCGCCGCCACCGGATTTGCTGTTTTCCAGGAAGAACTCGGAAATCGAACTGAACGGCTGAGTCAGCATTGCCAGGGTGACCAGGGTCATGCCGATACCGGTAATCGCCGCCAGAACAACATCCCGCAGGCGTCTACCCGCCAGGCTGTCCCGTGGCGTCCAGGACGGCATGTAATACAGCGCCAGCATTAACAGAACAATGGTGACCACTTCCACTGATAGTTGGGTCATGGCCAGGTCCGGTGCCGAGAACCGGGCGAAGCCGAGTGCCACAATAAGCCCCACCACGCTGAGCAGAACCAGCGCCATGAATCGTTCACGGTGGCAAAAGGCAGTGGCAAGCGCCGAGACAATCAACACTGCCGCGGCGATGCCGGTGGGCCAGTCGACAGGCGACAGACCGCTTTCCCCGACAAAAACCCCCAGACTGGCGAGCGGCACCATGGCGACGGCAATGACACTGACCACCAGCAGCATGCCATAACGTTGCAGGGAGCCATTTTCGATGCTCGCCGTGAACCGGTGTGCCAGATCCACAATTCTGGAAACCACAGAGGCGAACACCGCCTTTTCATCAATTTCCCGGAACCGGGCGTGGAAAGCGAAGAACTTGTGGCGTTGCGTGTACATGATCAGCCCACCCACGAAGGCGGCAATGCTCATCATCAAGGGAAGATTGAAGCCGTGCATGAGGGCGAGTTTGTAGTCCGGTACCTCGCCGCCAAGTGTGGCGAAAGAGGCAGAATACAGCAGTGGGCCAACCGAGAACGCCGGGAACATGCCCACCATCAGGCAGGCGAACACCAGTATTTCCACCGGGATTTTCATATAACGCGGTGGCTCATGGGGCGGATAAATCGGCAGGTTGACCGGTTTGCCGTTGAAGAACACGTCGTGAATAAAACGTGCCGAATACGCCACCGCAAAAATGCCGGCCAGGGTGGCGACGATTGGCGGAAGCCAGGCTATAACACCGGGCAGATTCAGTTGCAGGGATTCGGCAAAGAACATTTCCTTGCTCAGAAAGCCGTTGAGCAGTGGCACACCGGCCATGGAGGAGGCCGCTACCATAGCCAGAGTGGCCGTGTGTGGCATATAGCGCCAGAGGCCGTTGATTCGACGCATGTCACGGGTGCCGGTTTCGTGGTCAATGATGCCGGCGGCCATAAACAGTGAGGCCTTAAAGGTGGCGTGGTTGATGATATGGAAAACGGCAGCCACTGCGGCCAGTTTGGTGCCCATGCCGAACAGCAGAGTGATCAGGCCCAGATGGCTGACGGTGGAGTAAGCCAGCAGCCCTTTAAGGTCGTGCTTGAACATGGCGATATAGGCGCCGAGTAAAAGAGTGGCCATGCCGGTAAAGCTGACCATGTAGAACCACTGCTCGGTACCGGCCAGAGCCGGGTAGAATCGGGCCATCAGAAATACGCCGGCCTTGACCATGGTGGCCGAATGCAGATAGGCAGAGACCGGTGTCGGCGCCTCCATGGCGTGTGGCAACCAGAAGTGGAACGGAAACTGGGCCGATTTGGTGAACGCGCCGAGCAGAACCAGAGTCAGTGCCACCGGGTACATGGCGTGGGCTTTGATCTGGTCGCCGGCGGCCAGAACATCATCCAGTTCGAAGCTGCCAACAATGTTGCCGATGATCAGAATGCCGGCAAGCAGTGCCAGACCACCACCACCGGTAACGGCCAGCGCCATCCGCGCACCACGGCGCGCACCCTGTTTGTGGTTC
>JAVLAV010000169.1:0-789 GCA_031580735.1 Marinobacter sp. | reverse complement strand
GAACGATTTTAATATTGGAACGGCGGCTAGCAACGTTGTAACAATTACCGTTGCGGATAGTACTACAGCCGATAGAGACGATGACGGAACTGCCGGTGAATGTTCATTTGACTATAGTGCAATTACTGGTAGCACTTCGAATCGCAATGCAGATGATTGCTGAACTAGTTAAAAGTTCTTTTAGGCTTCCGAGGAATAAAGGGAGCTGACGTGTATCGTTTAGAGAGGCGAGGTGTATTGACTTGACTCAATGCCTACATAAAGGGTTTACCCTTGTAGAGCTGGTCATTGTCTTGTTTTTTGCCTTCTCACCAATGCTGGCTACCCAGCAACTTGCTTCCGCCACGCTGCTTGCCCAACAGGCAGCGCTGGCGGGTAATCCCTCCAATGAAGTAACTCTGTCTCGTAACGCCAGTTCGGGCGAGCTTTTGCTGGACGTCGGTAGTGCCTACAGTTTTGCCATCAATCTTGAAGGCGCTGAGGTCGGCCACCGGTCCAGCGACAGTGCGTCTTTCAGTTTGCTTGGTTCACGTTCCATCCGGTTCGACAATAAGGGTTGGGTTAATACGCCGGGGGTTGGTCGGGAGACGGTTGAGTTCCGGATTTCTGGCAGCTCTGGTACGACTGAATTCTATATATGCGTCAGTTCTCTGGGAGCGGTGTATCAGACTGCCAGCTCGGGGAACTGCCATGGTTAGAGGTTCTGGTTTGGGGCACCGCGAACGGGGCGCCACCTTGGTTGAATTGGTGATAACCATCGTCATCATCAGCGTTGCCATTGCGGGTGTC
>JAVLAV010000168.1:0-791 GCA_031580735.1 Marinobacter sp. | reverse complement strand
GGATGCGGCGGATCGTCGAGGACCTGTTGCTGCTCTCGCGCCTGGAAACCTCGCAGCCCGACGAGGAGCTGTTCGAGGAAGTCGACGTCACCCACCTGGTCGAGCCGATTCTTGCCGATGCCCGCCTGGTCTCCGGTGAGGAAGGCCACCAGATCACCGCGCATATCGAATCGTCCTTGCATCTGCGGGGCGTGCCGCGCGAACTGCAGTCGGCGTTTTCCAATCTGGTGTTCAATGCGGTCAAATACACGCCCGCCGGGGGGCGGGTCGATGTGCGCTGGGAGCGGGATGAAACCGGAAGGCCGGTGTTCGCTGTCCACGACAGCGGCATCGGCATCGAGGCAAGACACATCCCGCGGCTGACCGAGCGCTTCTATCGCATCGATGTGGGACGCTCGCGCTCGCGGGGCGGCACCGGCCTGGGCCTGGCGATCGTCAAGCACGTCGCCCTGCGCCACGGCGCGCGATTGCAGATCGACAGCAGTCCAGGGAAGGGAAGCTGCTTTCGCATACTCTTCCCCGTCGAGCGGGGCATCGAGTCGCACTGACGAAGCCCCGGAGTCGGCGGCACCATGGTTTACACTGGCACTCCATTCCATCAGCACAGGCCGAACGGACGATGTCGGAATTCTGGAACGAGAAGTACGGGCAGGTCGATTTCCTCTACGGGACCCACCCCAACGAGTTCCTGCTGAGCCAAATCCATCGGTTGCCCCAGGGAGGGCGCGTGCTGGTGTTGGGTGATGGTGAAGGGCGCAACGGGGTGTGGCTGGCCGAGCAGGGCTTCGATG
>JAVLAV010000167.1:336-797 GCA_031580735.1 Marinobacter sp. | reverse complement strand
GAAGCCTACCGCGCTATCGACTGGTCGGTGATCGTTCTGCTGGCAGCGATGATTCCGGTCGGCCAGGCTCTGGACTCCACGGGAGGTGCGGATTTGATTGCCGCTCAGATTCTGGCGGTAGCCGAGGGACACGCTGCATGGGTAGGCGTGACGATTATTCTGGCCGGGACTATGTTGTTGTCGAACGTGGTGAACAATGCGGCCGCGGCGGTACTTGTGGCTCCTATTGCGCTGGGGCTGTCGCAGCAACTGGGTCTGGCATCGGATGCGGCGCTCATGGCTGTTGCAGTGGGTGCTTCCTGTGCGTTTCTGACCCCCATTGGCCACCAGTCAAATGCGCTGGTAATGGAGCCGGGTGGGTATCGTTTCGGCGATTACTGGCGGCTTGGCTTGCCGTTGTCTGTGATCGTCACCGGGGTGGCGGTGCCGATGATTCTGTGGGTGTGGGCTTAAAGGATGAC
>JAVLAV010000167.1:0-326 GCA_031580735.1 Marinobacter sp. | reverse complement strand
CGCTTCTGCTCCGCCATCCATGGCTCCGCAAATTTCTGAACCGACCCACCACCCTGGCTCAATTCCGTCCTGTGCGTTAACGCCCGGTAAGCGCTCGTTGGGAGAAGAGGGGAAAATTTTCGTTTTCCGGATGGGGGTTCCAAGAGGATTGCACAATGTCTGATGCATGGACTGGGGACGCCTTTCCAAAAATTTGCGGAGCCATGGATGGCGGAGCAGAAGCGCCACATGGATGTGCCGCAAGGAGCGTTTTTTGGAAAGGCGTCCCCAGTCCATGCCAGCACTGTAGACGAAGGCTGGGGCCGTAACTTGCAGTCAAGCCACAC
>JAVLAV010000166.1:0-803 GCA_031580735.1 Marinobacter sp. | reverse complement strand
CCTTGGTGACCGCAACACTGATTTTGGCGGGATCAAATCCAACCAGGGTGCCGTTGCGTTTAATTACCTGAAGGGATTGGGTGTCGGATACGACTGGGGGCTCGGCCAGGGCAGTGGCAGACATGGAACTTCTCCTTGTGTACGCGTTGTTAGTGCAACCTTCGCGTTCACAGGAGAAAAGATTCTCTGGCCACGGACGACGCGGACGTTCACGGACAAAAAATGGGGATACCATCCTTTGGTTATTGGTAGTCCGTGGGTGTCCGTGTGGTCCGTGGCCAATAATCCCTACCTGCTCACCTTGAAGCGCGAAGGTGCAGTGTCTATCCAAGGCAGGTCTTCGGACTCAGGGGCGTGAACCGTGTGGTTCGGCCTTGCGTGGCGACTTCCCGGTGTTAACCAGTGTCTTTGTGCCACGCTTGTTCCCCAATACCGCTGCGCGTCAGTTCCGGATTCTCACCGGATTCCCGGTACCATATCTGGTACTTAACCAAGGATAAAAACACTATATACAGTAAGATCCATAACGACAAGGCACTTTTTTACCGGTTTCCGGTCAGTAACCGGAACCACAGGAGAGCATCATGAACCGCTTGCTGAGATACCTGATTACCACTCTGGCCCTGTCGGTGATGACCGCATCGGTTCACGCTGACAACGAGGATGAGCCACTGATAAAGGCATTCTCGGAGATGACATCCCTGGAGGATGGCTGGGAGCCCATGGAGTTTCCGAAGATTGATCGTCACAGTCAGTACCAGCTGGTTGAGGAGAACGACGAACAGGTTGTAAAGGCAACCACA
>JAVLAV010000165.1:0-804 GCA_031580735.1 Marinobacter sp. | reverse complement strand
TCCATCACTTCAAGAATCAAAGCGGAAATACCGGCCGCTACCGGGTCATGGACAGCCATCTTCTCCTTGGGGCTTAGGAAGTGATTCTTGATGGAACTGCGCACATCCTCGCGATTCAGCGATTCGCCCTCAATCGCACTGGTTTCGATCGCAGCACTGACAAGAAGATCCAACTTCGCTTCGCTACCGAGGCTTTCCGGCACAACCGCCATCGCGCCCAGAATCTTCTGAGAAGCCGCAAAGGCCTTACTCGTCCAGAGCTCCGCCGATTTATGATCGAAACGATAAGCAGGCCAGTTGTCCAGTTCCCATGTATACATTGGATGAGCCATTAGCAGGAATTTATCAGCTCATTTTAGCACAGAAAAATGAGCCGATAGAATCTTTCTAACGGCTCAGCTACAGCTGGGGCCTGTTGCGGCTGAAGAAAACCTTAAAATACTGTCCGGGATTAGTTGACCACTACACAGGCCAAAGGCGCGCCAATAGTCCGACCATCAGACAAAATAACCCAAAGGCTATCCTCGTCAAACCAAACTTTTTCAGGCGACGTGGTATAAACAGGTTTAAACCTCACAGCGTAAACCCATGATGCTGACCGTCTGGCAGCTCAATATCTACACGAACTTTACCACCGGCAGCCTCTACATACCGCTTCAGGCTGGAAAGCTTCAGATCTCTGCCCTGCCGCTCCATTCTGGCAACAGTAGGCTGTTTGATGCCTAATGCACCTGCCATATCGGCTTGGGTTTTTTCCATCAGAGCCCGAATCTCACCAAGATGAATGTTCAGCAGCATGGCCTC
>JAVLAV010000164.1:0-809 GCA_031580735.1 Marinobacter sp. | reverse complement strand
ACCCGCGCCTCGCGCATCCGCGCCGCCACCCGACTGAGTGGCTCGGACTCGTCGGCCCGCACGCTATCGTGCCCGACCAGGGTGCCCACCGTCCGAAAGTGCAGGTAGTGCTCGATCCCCTGGTTCAGCACCACGTCGGTCAGCGAGATGATGCCAAGCGGCGCCTCGCTTACCGGGTCGGTCACCAACAAATGACGAATGTGCTGATCACGGAATCGATGCGCCGCATCGGTGAGATGGGCATCCGCGGCAATCCCCTGCACCGGCGAACTCATCACCTCGGCGACGGGCCGGTCATGAACGCCCGGGCTACCCAAATCGATCCCCAGGGCGTCGTGTTCCGTCCAGATACCGACCGGGCAGCCGTCTTCGGTAACCATGATCGAGCTCACCGCGGCATCCCGCATGCGCTCGGCCACCTCGTGCAACGGTGTCTGCGGCGCGCAAATGAGCACGCCCCGTCCCGGCGGAATGATCTCGGCGATGCAGGGGTCGAAATGCAGCTTGCTGGCGTTCACGAATACTCGGGGAGACGGGTCGACACGGCGCACAAGCCGTGCCGGCAAAAACGAGACCGGGCAAGAGGTGACCGCAACCATGCGCCCCTTGCCCGGCAGGATGTCGGGCCTCCCTGCCCTCGCTGGCCGAACGCTCCACGTCCGGCCTGATCCATGATCAGGCGGTGGCCACGGGAATGTCCTTGAGCATCTGCAGGCCCTGGGTGGCGCCCTTCTGGTATTCCTCGATCTCGTTGAAGTTGAGATAACGATAGATGTCGCCCGACATGGTCGCCAGGTGGGCAACCTGCT
>JAVLAV010000163.1:0-811 GCA_031580735.1 Marinobacter sp. | reverse complement strand
TACTGGCGGCCAACCTGATCGACCGGCTCTACGATCCGGGCAAGTTTCTCGACGACATCGCCGAGCGCATCAATAGTGGCGGCCTGCTGGTAATTGCCTCCCCCTATACCTGGCAGGAAGAGTCGACTCCGCGCGATGCCTGGTTGGGTGGCTTCGAGAAGGACGGCCGGCCGGTGAGCACGCTGGACACGTTGCTCAAACGCCTCCAACCCAATTTTGAACTGGTGGGGGAGCCGGCGGACATCCCGTTCGTCATCCGCGAGACGGCCCGCAAATATCAGCATACGGTCAGCCAGGTGACCGTATGGGCGCGACGATGAACAGCCTCACCGATTTTACCCGGTTGGCGCAGTACGCGGGGTCCGGTTGCGAAAAGTACGACCGGCGCGGCGAAATTTTCGGTCGCGAGGACGTCATTCCGCTGTGGGTGGCGGATATGGACTTCCCGGCACCGGACTTCGTCACCCGGGCCTTGTCCGCCCGGCTGGCCGACGGGGCCTTCGGTTATGCCAAGCCGGATGCGGAGCATTTCCGCGCCATCGCGGACTGGCTCTGCGAGCAACATGGCTGGCATGTGTGCCCGAGCCACATCCTGGCCGTCCCGGGCGTGGTCCCGGCCATGGCCATGGCGATACGTGCCTTTACCGCACCCGGGGCGCGAGTGATCATCCAGCCACCGGTGTATTTCCCGTTTTTCCAAGTCGTGCGCGACCAGGGACGGACCCTGCAGGAGAACCCGCTGGTCGAGAGCGACGGGCGCTACGAGATTGACTTCGAGGCACTGGACGATCAGGCAAAAGATGCCGAGATG
>JAVLAV010000162.1:0-812 GCA_031580735.1 Marinobacter sp. | reverse complement strand
CCGATCAGCTCTGGCTGGCGCTGCTGGCCGCCCCAGCGGTCGCACGGCTCACTCCTTTGCTGTTGATGGCCACGCTCAACTACGTGACCGATCCGGACAAGAGCAAGTCCAAACCGGTGGCCGACGGCTTCTCCACCGCCCGGCTGCTGGCAGCCGTTGGTTTTGTCATGGTGCTTACGGGCACTCTCTCATTCTGGCAGCCGTTCCTGATCACCGGCACCCTGGCGGCGGTGCTGTTGGTGGCTCTGTGCTGGGGCGCGTATCTCAAAAGCCAGCTCGGTGGTTACACCGGCGATGCCTTGGGGGCCAGCGTGGTGTTGAGTGAGTTGGTGTTGCTGTTGTTTCTTTGATAGGCAAGCTTAAAAGCTGCACGACGGCTTGGGGTAGGTCTTTCCAAAACCGTGCGGAGCCATGGATGGCGAAGCTCGAGCGCTACAGGGATGTATTCACAGCGTGTTTTGGAAAGACCTACCCCAAGCCGTCCAACTCCATAACAAAGGCTCAGTTATCCACCGTAAAAGAAACAATCCGTGAAAGGTGACTGAACGGCAGCCCGGTTTCCTCATGCCACTGGTTGAACGCCGCCTGCACCTGTTTCAGCCCCTTCTGGCTGGTGGGGGCAGCATCCAGAATCTCCGCCCTGGTCAGGGCGGTAACTACATCCCGGGACAGGATGAACCCGTCCCAGCCCACGCGTCGCAGGAAATACTGGGCAGAGTTGCCGCCCAGACGGCAGCCGTTGCGCTTGAGATATAACAGCAACCCAGCCTGATCAGTGCTGGGCCAGTCCGCCAGGAAGCGGCCGAAACTGC
>JAVLAV010000161.1:0-816 GCA_031580735.1 Marinobacter sp. | reverse complement strand
CCCTCAACCTCAATGCAGTTATGGGCGGTGGGGATTCCAAAAAAGTTACCAGGCTTATTTTTCTGTACTTGGTCAATGCGGACATTAACCAGTAAATCACCCGTTATCCCTTGATCCTGCCCATTCTGAATCGCTTGATCCATAGCACGCTGGAGGCGAGAGTCATTGGGCTGCTGCCCTACCTGATGACAATCTTCCCCGAAAACCCTGGTAGCAGTCGTCGAATCGTAATCAAGATTTCTAACATTGAAGCTTGAGGCGGCGGTGAACTGACCCAGCCTGTACTCTGGCGTCTGAGTAGCGCAACCGACAAGAACAGTGCACATGGCAGCCGCGAAAATTCCCTTAAACATTACTACTCCCTGAATTCTGATGGATTCTATTTTAACGCTGCTCAGCACGCGCGACTATGGAATGGAGGCGAAGCCGCAATGCAGTAGGCGTCGCCGTGACTGGCCTTGTTAGGGCCTTTGAATAGGGATAGCATAATCGTATCGCCATTCTCGGAGGCACCATGACTACCGAAACATTAGACCACCTACGCTCCCAGATTTCGACTCTCTCCGAGTCGGAACGTGCAGCGCTGGCTCGGGAGCTAATAATGAGCCTGGACGGCCCCCGTGACGACTCAGTCGAGCAGGCTTGGAACGATGAAATTGTTCGCCGTGTGTCCAGGGTCAAAAGCGGAAAAGCCACGCTGCTCAGCCGTGAAGAATTTCGGTCCAAGATGAGAACGAGGTTAGGCCAGTAACAGTGCGAACGGTAAGGATACTGGAAGAGGCCTCGCAGGAAGCGATAGAGGCCGCAGCATGGTAT
>JAVLAV010000160.1:0-832 GCA_031580735.1 Marinobacter sp. | reverse complement strand
GTGGATGGCATTGTACAAAGACTGTTCAACAATACCGTAGGCGGTATTGTTCTCCCCGGACGTGAGATCATCGAAATTGTGCCAGTGGACGACCAGCTGATCGTAGAAGCCCGGATCTCACCGGTTGACATCGCCTTCCTCCGGCCCGGCTTGCCAGCAACCGTCAAGCTCACAGCGTACGACTTCAACATATTTGGAGGACTACAAGCCGAGCTTGAACATATCAGTGCCGATACAATTACAGACGACGATGACAACACATTCTATCTCGTGCGACTGCGCACACTCGAGAACGAACTTAGCGGCGACCTACCCATCATCCCGGGTATGACGGCTCAGGTCGACATCATTACCGGCGAAAAAACGGTGCTGGAATACCTGCTCAAACCGGTACTCAGAGCCACCAGCGAAGCCATGAGGGAACGGTGACGAACAGAATGCATAAATTACTGACAAACACGGATTTCAGCGCGTCACACTGGCAAGACTTTTTTGACGAAATCCTGACAGTCGCAGACGCCAGCACACTGGAGAAATTCATAGCCCAGTCTCCAACCATCTGGCTGTGCACAGCGATAAAGGAATGGCCGGACCTGCTAAAACAGTTGTCTGCCAAGGGTATGGATGTGGCCGTTCTGGCCATGGCCCCATCGCTGGAAGAAGCGAAGCTGGCACTCGGTCACGGAGCAAGGGCCTATCTGCAGGCCACGGCGTCAACAGAGCTTCTGAATAACGTCAAAACCACGCTGGAAGCGGGCGGCTACTGGCTGCCTAACGATCTGCTGCTGCATCTTGTCGGCCAGTTCAATAGCCTGATGAGCAACGCACAGCC
>JAVLAV010000015.1:31896-43031 GCA_031580735.1 Marinobacter sp. | reverse complement strand
GTTTACCTGACCCTGAAGCCGGCCCCGGTCGATACGGGCATCATTTTCCGCCGGACCGACCTGGATCCCATGGTCGACATTCGGGCCTGTGCGGAAAGTGTAGGTGAGACCATGATGTCCACGACACTGGTTAAAGACGGTGTCCGTGTCGGGACAGTTGAGCATCTGCTCTCTGCCATGGCTGGTCTCGGTATTGACAACTGTTTTGTCGAGCTTAGCGCTCCGGAAGTGCCGATCATGGATGGCTCAGCCGGGCCTTTCGTGTTCCTGCTGCAGTCTGCCGGCATTGCCGAGCAGGACGCTGCCAAGCGGTTTATCCGTATCAAGCGGGAAGTGACCATTGAAGAAGGCGACAAGAAAGCTACCTTCCTGCCGTTTGAAGGCTTCAAGGTCAGCTTCGGGATCGACTTCGATCATCCGGCCTTCAAGGGGCGGGCGCAGACGGCAACCGTAGATTTCTCCAGTACTTCCTTCGTGAAGGAAGTGTCCCGCGCCCGTACCTTCGGGTTCATGCGCGATATCGAGAAGCTTCGGGCCATGAACCTGGCGCTCGGCGGCAGTGTCGACAATGCGATTGTGGTTGATGACTACAAGATTCTGAACGAGGACGGTCTTCGTTATGATGATGAGTTCGTCAAACACAAGGTGCTGGACGCCATCGGTGACCTCTACCTGTTGGGCAATAGCCTGATCGGTGAGTTCCGTGGTGTTAAATCCGGCCATGATTTGAATAACAAGCTACTGCGTAAGCTTCGGGCTGAAGAAGATGCATGGGAAGTGGTAACCTTCGATGACGAAGCAACTGCTCCCATCTCTTACGTTAAGCCCATACTGGCCTCCCCGGCCTGAGGCAGGATGCCTTAGTCCCGGACATGGCTTGCGAGTTTTTCGAGAACCTCGCGTAACGCTGTATCCTTCGTGTGCCCGGCCTCTTCCTTGAGGAGCCGGGCATTTTCTTTACTGAGGGGTGTTTTTTCAGCCTTGCGGCGAGCGCGAAAACGGGGTGGGCTGACCTTGATGCGGATCTTCCAGACATAGCGAAAGAGCTCGTTTTCCCGCACTTTTTCCATGATCTCGTGTTGCCGGAATCTCAGACGGGTTGCTTTGCTGGCAGTATCGGTAGAGAGCACCAGCTCGCCTTCCTGGCAACTGACAAAGCGAGTTCCACTGGCCAGTTCCTCCGGGAGAGACGCAATCACTGATTTCTCTGCGTCCAGATGCAGCTCGGCCTTGGCCATAAGCTGCTTCAGGCTGGATGTGGAGTTGGCGCTATCGTCGCCGAATATCAGTTTCTGGTTGTTGCTGTCATGCATGGCCGATGATTCTCGACGATCCGGTGAGTGATTGGTTAAGATTCGGCATATTTTGTGCACTACTTGTTATAAAGGGTTAGCCCCTGACTGTTTCGGGCTGCCGTGTGTCCCTCGACGCAAATCCGGAATGTGTCATCTGTAAAGGATAGCAGACCTGCCCCGGAGATTGATGAATCTGCATGCCATAAAGGCAAGGTTAAGTGATCGTTATGAACGTACATGGCAGTAAATTTTTTGCCGGCCTGGCCGGATTGCTCCTGACGGTGGCGCTTGTCGCTGGTGGAGCCGGCTATCAGCTGGCGATCAGCCAGTCTGAAGAACAGAACGCACTTGATGCTGAACAGAAAGCTGACTGGCAGCAAAAGCTGCAGCAGCAAAAGGCCGAAGTTGCCCGGATCCGGGAAACGGTGCAGCAGCAGGTTGATACACTGACACTTCGCATTGGCCGGATTCACGGTCGCTTGCTTCGCCTGGATGCACTCGGGCAGCGGTTTATCGAGTCTGGCCTGGTTACAGGCGAGGAATTCAATTTTGATCAACCGGCCGCCGTTGGCGGGCCGGCTGAAAGGTTGGGTGTCGAAGAGTCTTACAGTGCGCCGGAATTAACCGACATGATCAATCAACTGGAATACCGGTTGGAGGATCGCGAAAAGCAGCTCCGGTTGCTGGATAAGTTGGCAAACCGGGAAAAGTTCCAGGATGAGCGCTATGTTCAGGGTCGACCGGTGAACTGGGGCTGGGTGTCCTCGAAATACGGATATCGCTCTGATCCCTTTACCGGCAAGCGTGCCTGGCATGCCGGAATTGACATGGCCGGCCGCCAGGGCGGCGACATCATCTCGGTGGCAGGCGGCGTGGTCAGCTTCTCCGGTGATCGCTACGGTTATGGCAACATGGTTGAGGTCAGGCACGGCGATGGCCTTGTTACCCGTTATGCCCACGCCGATTCGCTTCTGGTTGAAGCCGGCGATGTGGTCCAGAAGGATCAGCTTATCGCACGGATGGGCAGCACCGGGCGATCAACCGGCCCTCATGTGCATTTTGAGGTTATCCGCAACGGTCGCACGGAAGATCCCGAGAAATACATGCAGCGCGCAAGCCGCTGATTCCGCTCTGTGAAACCTACCTTTTGTCCTGTCGCCAAATAAGGTTAGAATGCCTGCTTCCCTCGTTTAACTGAAGAAGCTGTTGTCTATGTTCTCAAAACTTGCAACCAAGATGTTCGGCAGTAAAAACGCCCGTGAAATCAAGCGGATGCGAAAAGTTGCCGTGCGCATCAGTGATCTTGAAAGTGATTTTGGCGCGTTGTCGGACAGTGAGTTGCAGGGCAAGACCGAAGAGTTTCGTCAGCGCATCAGCGACGGCGAGCCCCTTGACGCCCTGATGCCTGAAGCCTTTGCCACCGTGCGTGAGGCCAGTCGTCGCGTGATGGGGATGCGGCATTACGATGTCCAGATGGTAGGCGGCATGACTCTGCACGAAGGTCGGATCGCCGAGATGAAAACCGGTGAAGGCAAGACGCTGGTTGCGACTGTCGCTGTTTACCTCAATGCCCTGCCCGGCAAGGGCGTTCACGTGGTAACCGTGAACGACTATCTGGCGCGCCGTGATGCCGAGTGGATGGGCAAGCTGTACCGGTTCCTGGGTATGCAGGTTGGCGTAGTGGCGGCCGGCCAGCCGCCGGAAGAGAAGCGCGCGGCCTATCAGGCGGATATTACTTACGGTACCAACAACGAATTTGGTTTTGATTATCTGCGCGACAACATGGCGTTCAGTATTCAGGACAAGGTCCAGCGGGGTCTGAACTTCGCTATTGTCGATGAAGTGGATTCCATCCTGATTGATGAAGCCCGTACCCCTTTGATTATCTCCGGTGCCGCGGAAGACTCCTCCAAACTCTACCGGGCCGTCAACGAATTGATTCCCAGCCTGGAACAGGGCGAGGTTGATGAAGAAGGTGTTCCCCACGGCGATTTCACGGTTGATGAAAAATCCCGCCAGGTGGAACTGACCGAGGCCGGCCACGAAAAAGTTGAAGAGTTGTTGCTTGGCCGTGGCCTGCTGCGGGAAGGTGAGAGCCTGTATTCCGCCGCCAACCTGAGCCTGCTGCATCATGTGCATTCCGGCCTGAGAGCCCATCATCTGTTTCAGAAGGATGTCGACTACATTGTTCAGGACGGTCAGGTGGTCATTGTTGACGAACACACCGGTCGTACCATGGCCGGGCGTCGCTGGAGTGAGGGCCTGCACCAGGCGATCGAGGCGAAAGAGGGCCTGAACATCCAGGCCGAAAGCCAGACGCTGGCATCCACGACCTTCCAGAATTACTTCCGCCTGTACAACAAGCTGGCCGGCATGACCGGTACCGCCGATACGGAAGCCTTCGAGTTCCGTCAGATCTATGGTCTGGATGTGGTGGTCATTCCGCCCAATAAACCCATCCAGCGGATAGACTACAACGACCTGGTGTACATGACCCAGGAAGAAAAGTTTCACGCCATTATTGATGAAATCAAGTTTGTTACCGGCGAAGGCCGCCCGGTACTGGTGGGTACGGCGTCTATTGATGCCTCGGAAGTGTTGTCGGCAATGCTGAAAAAAGCCCGGATTGATCACAAAATCCTGAACGCTAAGCAGCACGAATCTGAGGCCCATATCATTGCCCAGGCGGGCCGCCCCGGTGCCGTTACAATCGCGACTAACATGGCTGGCCGTGGTACCGACATTGTTCTGGGTGGTAACTGGGAGCACGAAGCGGCAACCCTGGAAAACCCGACCGACGAACAGATCGAAAAGCTCAAGCAAGAATGGAGCGATCGCCATCAGCAGGTACTGGACGCTGGTGGTCTGCACATCATCGGTACTGAACGGCACGAATCCCGTCGTATCGACAACCAGCTGCGTGGCCGTGCCGGTCGTCAGGGTGATCCGGGTTCCTCCCGTTTCTTCCTGTCGCTGGAAGATAACCTCATGCGTATCTTCGCGCCTGAGCGGGTGAAGAACCTGATGCAGGCGATGGGCATGAAGAATGGCGAGGCCATTGAGCACCGGATGGTGACCAACGCCATCGAAAAGTCCCAGCGCAAGGTGGAAGGCCGTAACTTCGACATGCGTAAAACGCTGTTGGAATACGACGATGTGGCCAACGATCAGCGTACGGTCATTTACGAGCAGCGTAATGAAGTGATGGCTTCGGAAGACATTTCCGAGATGATCGATACCATTCGTGCCGATGTCGTGGAAAGCACGGTCAGCGAATTCATTCCGCCCCAGAGTATGCCGGAACAATGGGATGTGCAGGGGCTGGAGTCGCATCTGCAGTCGGAAATGGCTATCGATCTCCCCATCCAGAAATGGCTGGAAGAGGACAGCAAGCTCTACGAGGAAAGCCTGCGTGAGCGCATTCTTGAATCGGTGATTTCGGAGTACCGGGCCAAGGAAGAGATTGCCGGCGCGGAATCCATGCGCAAGTTCGAGAAACAGGTGTTCCTGCAAGTGCTCGATACGCTCTGGAAAGAGCACCTTTCCAACATGGACCATTTGCGTCGTGGTATTCACCTGCGGGGTTATGCCCAGAAAAACCCCAAGCAGGAATACAAGCGTGAAGCGTTCAATCTGTTTGAAACCATGCTTGATACCATGAAACGGGACATTGCCCGTGTGCTTTGCCACGTTCGGGTGCAGAGCCGGGAAGAAATGGAGGAAATCGAGCGTCGGCGTAAGGAAGAGCTTGAGCAGGAAATGGCCCGGGCCAAACTGCGTCATGATCAGGCCAGTGCCACAGGCCAGGCCGAAGGTAACAGGGAAGGCGGCGAGCAGGGCCAGTCAGCCATTCCGGAAACGTTCGTGCGCCAGGAACGCAAGGTCGGCCGAAACGAGCCCTGTCCTTGTGGGTCCGGTAAAAAATACAAGCAGTGCTGCGGCAAGGTGGCCTGACACCGCCGCTTCGCAATAGCCCCGACCGGAACCCGCAAACGGCCAGAATACTGGCGGCTTGCGGGTTTCTTCGTTTTCAGATCCGGGGTTCATCAGAGACGGCCCCAACCAAATTCAAGGAGACAGTCATGGCGGTAGGTCCCGGAACCTTGCCCGAGTTTTACCCGGTAGCGGGTGTGCGCATTGGTGTTGCCAGCGCCGGAATCAAAACCCCGGGGCGGCAGGATCTGGTGGTTTTCGAGCTGGCCCCGGAAGCCCGGGTGGCGGGCATTTTTACCCAGAATCAGTTCTGTGCGGCACCGGTGGTGCTCGATTGTCGGCAACCCCATTTCCTTCTCAGCCAGTTCGATGATGGTGTCACGGGTGATACCTTCCAGGATATTTGAAGTGACTGGTGGGGTGACCAGATGCCCATTGCGCACCATGAAAAAGTTCTCGGCGCTGCCCTCTGATATCAGAGGGCAGCGCCGAGAACTTTTTCATGGTGCGCAATGGGCATCTGGTCACCCCACCAGTCACTTCAAATATCCTGGAAGGTATCACCCGTGACACCATCATCGAACTGGCTGAGAAGGAAATGGGGTTGCCGACAATCGAGCACCACCGGTGCCGCACAGAACTGATTCTGGGTAAAAATGCCCGCCACCCGGGCTTCCGGGGCCAGCTCGAAAACCACCAGATCCTGCCGCCCCGGGGTTTTGATTCCGGCGCTGGCAACACCAATGCGCACACCCGCTACCGGGTAAAACTCGGGCAAGGTTCCGGGACCTACCGCCATGACTGTCTCCTTGAATTTGGTTGGGGCCGTCTCTGATGAACCCCGGATCTGAAAACGAAGAAACCCGCAAGCCGCCAGTATTCTGGCCGTTTGCGGGTTCCGGTCGGGGCTATTGCGAAGCGGCGGTGTCAGGCCACCTTGCCGCAGCACTGCTTGTATTTTTTACCGGACCCACAAGGACAGGGCTCGTTTCGGCCGACCTTGCGTTCCTGGCGCACGAACGTTTCCGGAATGGCTGACTGGCCCTGCTCGCCGCCTTCCCTGTTACCTTCGGCCTGGCCTGTGGCACTGGCCTGATCATGACGCAGTTTGGCCCGGGCCATTTCCTGCTCAAGCTCTTCCTTACGCCGACGCTCGATTTCCTCCATTTCTTCCCGGCTCTGCACCCGAACGTGGCAAAGCACACGGGCAATGTCCCGTTTCATGGTATCAAGCATGGTTTCAAACAGATTGAACGCTTCACGCTTGTATTCCTGCTTGGGGTTTTTCTGGGCATAACCCCGCAGGTGAATACCACGACGCAAATGGTCCATGTTGGAAAGGTGCTCTTTCCAGAGCGTATCGAGCACTTGCAGGAACACCTGTTTCTCGAACTTGCGCATGGATTCCGCGCCGGCAATCTCTTCCTTGGCCCGGTACTCCGAAATCACCGATTCAAGAATGCGCTCACGCAGGCTTTCCTCGTAGAGCTTGCTGTCCTCTTCCAGCCATTTCTGGATGGGGAGATCGATAGCCATTTCCGACTGCAGATGCGACTCCAGCCCCTGCACATCCCATTGTTCCGGCATACTCTGGGGCGGAATGAATTCGCTGACCGTGCTTTCCACGACATCGGCACGAATGGTATCGATCATCTCGGAAATGTCTTCCGAAGCCATCACTTCATTACGCTGCTCGTAAATGACCGTACGCTGATCGTTGGCCACATCGTCGTATTCCAACAGCGTTTTACGCATGTCGAAGTTACGGCCTTCCACCTTGCGCTGGGACTTTTCGATGGCGTTGGTCACCATCCGGTGCTCAATGGCCTCGCCATTCTTCATGCCCATCGCCTGCATCAGGTTCTTCACCCGCTCAGGCGCGAAGATACGCATGAGGTTATCTTCCAGCGACAGGAAGAAACGGGAGGAACCCGGATCACCCTGACGACCGGCACGGCCACGCAGCTGGTTGTCGATACGACGGGATTCGTGCCGTTCAGTACCGATGATGTGCAGACCACCAGCGTCCAGTACCTGCTGATGGCGATCGCTCCATTCTTGCTTGAGCTTTTCGATCTGTTCGTCGGTCGGGTTTTCCAGGGTTGCCGCTTCGTGCTCCCAGTTACCACCCAGAACAATGTCGGTACCACGGCCAGCCATGTTAGTCGCGATTGTAACGGCACCGGGGCGGCCCGCCTGGGCAATGATATGGGCCTCAGATTCGTGCTGCTTAGCGTTCAGGATTTTGTGATCAATCCGGGCTTTTTTCAGCATTGCCGACAACACTTCCGAGGCATCAATAGACGCCGTACCCACCAGTACCGGGCGGCCTTCGCCGGTAACAAACTTGATTTCATCAATAATGGCGTGAAACTTTTCTTCCTGGGTCATGTACACCAGGTCGTTGTAGTCTATCCGCTGGATGGGTTTATTGGGCGGAATGACCACCACATCCAGACCATAGATCTGACGGAACTCGAAGGCTTCCGTATCGGCGGTACCGGTCATGCCGGCCAGCTTGTTGTACAGGCGGAAGTAATTCTGGAAGGTCGTGGATGCCAGCGTCTGGCTTTCGGCCTGGATGTTCAGGCCCTCTTTCGCCTCGATCGCCTGGTGCAGGCCCTCACTCCAGCGACGCCCGGCCATGGTACGACCGGTGTGTTCGTCAACAATGACCACCTGACCGTCCTGAACAATGTAGTCGACATCCTTCTGAAACAGATGATGGGCTCTCAGGCCGGAATGCACATGATGCAGCAGGCTCAGGTTGGCGGCGGAATACAGGCTCTCACCTTCCCGCAGCAGGCCACGGCCAAGCAACAACTCTTCAACTTTTTCGTGGCCGGCCTCGGTCAGTTCCACCTGGCGGGATTTTTCATCAACCGTGAAATCGCCGTGGGGAACACCTTCTTCATCAACCTCGCCCTGTTCCAGGCTGGGAATCAATTCGTTGACGGCCCGGTAGAGTTTGGAGGAGTCTTCCGCGGCACCGGAGATAATCAAAGGGGTACGGGCTTCATCAATCAGGATGGAATCCACTTCATCGACAATAGCGAAGTTCAGACCCCGCTGGACCTTGTCCTGAATACTGAACGCCATGTTGTCGCGCAGATAATCAAAACCAAATTCGTTGTTGGTACCGTAAGTAATATCCGCCTGATAGGCCGCGCGCTTCTCTTCCGGCGGCTGGCCGGCCGCCACTACGCCAACCTGCATACCCAGGAACCGGTACAGCTTGCCCATCCACTCGGCATCACGGCGCGCCAGATAGTCGTTCACGGTTACCACGTGAACGCCCTTGCCGGGCAGGGCATTGAGGTAAACAGCGACAGTCGCAACCAGCGTCTTGCCTTCACCGGTTTTCATCTCGGCGATCCGACCTTCGTGCAGAGTCATGCCGCCTACCATCTGGACATCGTAATGCCGCATCCCCATCACGCGACGACTGGCCTCACGCACGGTGGCAAAGGCTTCAGGCATCAGGGCGTCAAGGGGCTCGCCGTCGCTGATGCGCTGACGAAACTCTTCGGTCTTGCCCTGCAACTCACTGTCCGACAACGCGCCAAAATCACTTTCAAGATCACTGATGCGCACGGCAACTTTTCGCATCCGCTTGATTTCACGGGCGTTTTTACTGCCGAACATCTTGGTTGCAAGTTTTGAGAACATAGACAACAGCTTCTTCAGTTAAACGAGGGAAGCAGGCATTCTAACCTTATTTGGCGACAGGACAAAAGGTAGGTTTCACAGAGCGGAATCAGCGGCTTGCGCGCTGCATGTATTTCTCGGGATCTTCCGTGCGACCGTTGCGGATAACCTCAAAATGCACATGAGGGCCGGTTGATCGCCCGGTGCTGCCCATCCGTGCGATAAGCTGATCCTTCTGGACCACATCGCCGGCTTCAACCAGAAGCGAATCGGCGTGGGCATAACGGGTAACAAGGCCATCGCCGTGCCTGACCTCAACCATGTTGCCATAACCGTAGCGATCACCGGAGAAGCTGACCACGCCGCCTGCCACCGAGATGATGTCGCCGCCCTGGCGGCCGGCCATGTCAATTCCGGCATGCCAGGCACGCTTGCCGGTAAAGGGATCAGAGCGATATCCGTATTTCGAGGACACCCAGCCCCAGTTCACCGGTCGACCCTGAACATAGCGCTCATCCTGGAACTTTTCCCGGTTTGCCAACTTATCCAGCAACCGGAGCTGCTTTTCGCGATCCTCCAACCGGTATTCCAGTTGATTGATCATGTCGGTTAATTCCGGCGCACTGTAAGACTCTTCGACACCCAACCTTTCAGCCGGCCCGCCAACGGCGGCCGGTTGATCAAAATTGAATTCCTCGCCTGTAACCAGGCCAGACTCGATAAACCGCTGCCCGAGTGCATCCAGGCGAAGCAAGCGACCGTGAATCCGGCCAATGCGAAGTGTCAGTGTATCAACCTGCTGCTGCACCGTTTCCCGGATCCGGGCAACTTCGGCCTTTTGCTGCTGCAGCTTTTGCTGCCAGTCAGCTTTCTGTTCAGCATCAAGTGCGTTCTGTTCTTCAGACTGGCTGATCGCCAGCTGATAGCCGGCTCCACCAGCGACAAGCGCCACCGTCAGGAGCAATCCGGCCAGGCCGGCAAAAAATTTACTGCCATGTACGTTCATAACGATCACTTAACCTTGCCTTTATGGCATGCAGATTCATCAATCTCCGGGGCAGGTCTGCTATCCTTTACAGATGACACATTCCGGATTTGCGTCGAGGGACACACGGCAGCCCGAAACAGTCAGGGGCTAACCCTTTATAACAAGTAGTGCACAAAATATGCCGAATCTTAACCAATCACTCACCGGATCGTCGAGAATCATCGGCCATGCATGACAGCAACAACCAGAAACTGATATTCGGCGACGATAGCGCCAACTCCACATCCAGCCTGAAGCAGCTTATGGCCAAGGCCGAGCTGCATCTGGACGCAGAGAAATCAGTGATTGCGTCTCTCCCGGAGGAACTGGCCAGTGGAACTCGCTTTGTCAGTTGCCAGGAAGGCGAGCTGGTGCTCTCTACCGATACTGCCAGCAAAGCAACCCGTCTGAGATTCCGGCAACACGAGATCATGGAAAAAGTGCGGGAAAACGAGCTCTTTCGCTATGTCTGGAAGATCCGCATCAAGGTCAGCCCACCCCGTTTTCGCGCTCGCCGCAAGGCTGAAAAAACACCCCTCAGTAAAGAAAATGCCCGGCTCCTCAAGGAAGAGGCCGGGCACACGAAGGATACAGCGTTACGCGAGGTTCTCGAAAAACTCGCAAGCCATGTCCGGGACTAAGGCATCCTGCCTCAGGCCGGGGAGGCCAGTATGGGCTTAACGTAAGAGATGGGAGCAGTTGCTTCGTCATCGAAGGTTACCACTTCCCATGCATCTTCTTCAGCCCGAAGCTTACGCAGTAGCTTGTTATTCAAATCATGGCCGGATTTAACACCACGGAACTCACCGATCAGGCTATTGCCCAACAGGTAGAGGTCACCGATGGCGTCCAGCACCTTGTGTTTGACGAACTCATCATCATAACGAAGACCGTCTTCGTTCAGAATCTTGTAGTCATCAACCACAATCGCATTGTCGACACTGCCGCCGAGCGCCAGGTTCATGGCCCGAAGCTTCTCGATATCGCGCATGAACCCGAAGGTACGGGCGCGGGACACTTCCTTCACGAAGGAAGTGCTGGAGAAATCTACGGTTGCCGTCTGCGCCCGCCCCTTGAAGGCCGGATGATCGAAGTCGATCCCGAAGCTGACCTTGAAGCCTTCAAACGGCAGGAAGGTAGCTTTCTTGTCGCCTTCTTCAATGGTCACTTCCCGCTTGATACGGATAAACCGCTTGGCAGCGTCCTGCTCGGCAATGCCGGCAGACTGCAGA
>JAVLAV010000015.1:0-31890 GCA_031580735.1 Marinobacter sp. | reverse complement strand
CCTTCTTCAATGGTCACTTCCCGCTTGATACGGATAAACCGCTTGGCAGCGTCCTGCTCGGCAATGCCGGCAGACTGCAGTAGGAACACGAAAGGCCCGGCTGAGCCATCCATGATCGGCACTTCCGGAGCGCTAAGCTCGACAAAACAGTTGTCAATACCGAGACCAGCCATGGCAGAGAGCAGATGCTCAACTGTCCCGACACGGACACCGTCTTTAACCAGTGTCGTGGACATCATGGTCTCACCTACACTTTCCGCACAGGCCCGAATATCGACCATGGGATCCAGGTCGGTCCGGCGGAAAATGATGCCCGTATCGACCGGGGCCGGCTTCAGGGTCAGGTAAACCTTTTCCCCCGAGTGCAGGCCGATGCCGGTCGCACGGATAGTGTTCTTGAGTGTCCGTTGTCTGATCATCGGTTCATCATTCCGTCACAAATAAGCGATATTCTGGGCATAAAAACTTGCCGCAAGAGTATCAGAATTCAAGACTGAGTACCATTTAGCCAGAATGACTTTCATTAAAACGTGACGCAGTCATCGGCTATGGTCAGCCTGCCCTTTATTCAAGCAATAAAGGGCAGCTTATCAGTCAGCCTGACGACGAAGGAATGCGGGAATATCGAGATAGTCCACGCCTTGCTCTTCGTTGTCCTTGCTGTTATCCAGCGCCACATTACCTTGCGTGGCCGCACGCCGACGCAACACGGCCGGGCGATCCAGCTGGTTGTAGTCAGTGGTACCGTCCAGAGTCCGTGAATTGTCCACCACCTTAGTGGGCTTGTCGCGCTCCCCGCCCAGACCGGTGGCTACCACGGTCACTTTCAACTCATCGGTCATTTCCGGATCGATCACGGTGCCGACCACGACAGTGGCAGAGTCTGAAGCGAATTCACGCACAATGTCGCCAACCTCGGAGAATTCGCCCAGGTTGAGATCCATGCCCGCGGTAATGTTGACCAGGATGCCTTTGGCGCCCTGCAGGTTGATATCTTCCAGCAACGGACTGCGAACCGCCGCTTCCGCCGCTTCGCGAGCGCGGTTTTCGCCAGTTGCATGACCTGTGCCCATCATGGCATTGCCCATCTCGGACATTACGGTTTTTACATCCGCGAAATCGACGTTGATCATGCCGTTGCGGGTAATCAGGTCGGCAATACCCTGCACCGCCCCCAGCAGAACATCGTTGGCAGAGGCGAAGGCATCCAGCAGGCTGGTTTTCTTGCCCATGACCGCCAGCAACTTCTCGTTCGGAATGGTGATCAAAGAGTCCACATTCTCTTCGAGTTCCTGCAGGCCGGTTTCAGCCACACTCATGCGCTTGCCGCCTTCAAACTGGAACGGCTTGGTAACCACGGCAACGGTCAGGATGCCCAGTTCACGAGCCACTTCCGCGACAATCGGTGCGGCGCCGGTGCCGGTACCACCACCCATGCCGGCGGTAATGAACACCATGTCCGAGCCGCTCAGAGCCTCGGCAATACGGTCCCGGTCTTCCAGTGCCGACTGGCGGCCAATTTCCGGGTTAGCGCCGGCACCCAGGCCTTTGGTGATGTTGCCACCAAGCTGGATGATCTGGCGTGCGTCCAGGTCTTTCAGGGCCTGGGCATCAGTGTTGGCGCAGATGAATTCCACACCTTCAACGTCGCTGTTAAGCATATGGCGCACGGCATTGCCGCCACCACCACCAACACCGACAACCTTGATAACAGCGCTTTGCTGAGCATTATCAACGAGTTCAAACATTTCCCCTACTCCTTCGTGCTATACCGGCCTGTCCAGACCGGCTTGGCAATCGTTATGTATTTTTCGAGATACCTTCGTTTATCACTGGTGGTCTGACCGTCAGAAATGACCGGTAAACCACGCTTTCATGCGCTCAATCAACGAGTGTGAATCCTCGCCTTTGAGCGGTGGCTCCTGGCCCAACTCCATTTGCCGGAAGCCATGGATCAACAGCCCAACGCCGGTGGCGTAAATCGGGTTGTTGACGACTTCTGTCATGCCGGACACGGCTTGCGGACAAGCCAGCCGCACCGGCATGTGAAAGATTTCTTCGGCCAGCTCTACCACGCCTTCCATGGTGGAAGAGCCGCCGGTAATCACAATGCCCGCCGGAACCATGTCTTCGAAGCCCGAGCGGCGCAATTCCGACTGAACCAGGGTGAAAAGCTCCTCGTAACGGGGCTCCACCACTTCCGCAAGCGCCTGCCGGGACAAATCCCTGGGGGGCCTGTCGCCTACGCTGGGCACTTTGATGGTTTCATCGGCGCCCGCCAGCTGTGTCAGCGCGCAGGCGTATTTGATCTTGATCTCTTCGGCGTTCTGCGTGGGGGTTCGCAACGCCATGGCAATGTCGTTGGTCACCTGATCGCCGGCAATCGGGATCACTGCGGTATGACGAATCGCGCCACCAGTGAACACCGCGATATCCGTAGTGCCACCGCCTACGTCTACCACGCACACGCCCAGTTCTTTTTCGTCCTCGGTCAGGATGGCGTGACTGGAGGCCAGCTGTTCCAGAATGATGTCGTCTACTTCAAGGCCACAGCGTTTGACGCATTTTTCAATGTTCTGGGCTGCGTTCACTGCGCAGGTCACCAGGTGCACCTTGGCTTCCAGGCGCACACCGGACATGCCCATCGGCTCTTTGATGCCTTCCTGGTTATCGATCACAAATTCCTGCGGCAGAATATGCAGAATTTTCTGATCGGCCGGAATCGCCACTGCCTGGGCCGCGTCGATCACCCGATCCACATCTGCCTGTGTCACCTCCCGGTCCCGGATGGCAACGATGCCATGAGAGTTCAGGCTCTTGATGTGGCTGCCCGCGATGCCGGCGTATACCGAATGAATGCGACATCCGGCCATCAGCTCTGCCTCTTCCACCGCGCGCTGGATGGCCTGAACCGTGGTTTCAATGTTCACCACCACGCCACGCTTGAGGCCTCGAGATGGATGTGAACCAATACCAACCACTTCGATGGTTCCATCCATCTTGCGCTTGCCGACGATCGCAACAACTTTCGAAGTTCCGATATCCAGGCCGACAATCATGTTTTCCGTTTCAACCGATGACATGTGTTTCACCAAACCCCAGGTTCGTAGTAATCATTATCAGGATTTCGGAGCGGCCGTAGCCGTTTCCGCCTTCCACTGCACCGCCACCCCATTCGAGTAGCGGGCATCAACCCGGCTGACTTCGTCCAATCTCGATGCCAGCCGGTTTTCGTAAACTGTTATGAATCGCTCAAAGCGGCTCTCCACCTGGTCGCGACCCAGCACCACTTCAACGCCACTGTTAAGAGTCAGCGTCCAGGCGCCGCGGGTCTCCAGAGCCAGACCGGAAAATCCAAGCCCGTAGTTCATCAGTTTGTCGCTCATGTTTCTGGCCATGGCGATCACTTCCCGAACCCGCTCATCCGGCCCGGACAGACGAGGTAGCCGCCCGGCCGCCTCCGGGTTGGGTGGCCGGAACAACTGGCCCGAACGACTGACCAGACGGCCATCGCTCCAGTAGGCCAGCGGTTTCTTCTCCCGGATATCGATTTCCAGCCGTCCGGGCCACACCCGCTTGACAGCTGCCGACGCGACCCAGGGGCGCTGTTCCAGCTCTGCCTTTATGTCCTCAAGGTCGGTGGCAAAATAGCTTTTACCAACCCAATTCCCCGCAGCACGTTCCACGGCGACACGACTCTCTCCAACAAACTCGCCCCGCACATCCACGGCCACTATCTGCTGGTCCATCGCGGTTAACATGCGATCCATCGCCCAGGGCATCATCGCCGCCAGCAACACCACCGTTACACCGACACCGACCTTCACCCAGGGCACCGCCGCCAACACTGCTTTCAACAACCCGAACCGGTCCCGGTCCGGCCCCAGGGAGGTTGCTCCCCGGCGCCCGGGTGGGTCGGGCGGTACAGCCCGGGTTCTTATCAGCAGCGTGGTAAGCATGTCAGCCCTCCGCCAACGTATCTTTCAGTATGCGGACCACCAACTCTTCAAAACTGATACCGGCGGCTGTGGCTGCCATCGGCACCAGACTGTGGTCGGTCATGCCCGGCACAGTGTTCACTTCCAGTAACCAGAACTCACCATCGGCATCCTGCATGATGTCGACCCGCCCCCAGGTTCTGCAGCCAACCACCCGGAAAGCTTCAAGCGCCAACTGCTGAAGCCGCACTTCATCTTCAGGCGCCAGGCCGCAGGGAATACGGTAACTGGTGTCGTCTGCCAGGTACTTAGCTTCGTAGTCGTAGAACGCATGCTCCGTGCTGGTGCTCAGACCAATCGCCGGTAATGCCTGGTTCTGAAGCAGGCTGACGGTGAATTCCGGCCCTTCAATCCACTTTTCAACCAACACCAGATCGTCCATGCCCGCCGCCACTTCATAGGCCTCGACCAACTCATCAACGGTGGTCACCTTGCGAATGCCAATGCTGGATCCTTCGTGGGCCGGCTTCACGCTCAGTGGCACACCCAGGCTGGCGACAATATCTTCCGCTTCGGTCGTCGACGTCATGGCCCGGAACGCCGGTGTCGGCAAGCCGCATCCTTCGAAAACATACTTGGTGCGCAACTTATCCATAGCCAGCGACGAGGCCAGAACCCGACTGCCGGTATAAGGAATGCCGGCTTGCTCCAGGATGGCCTGCAAAATGCCGTCTTCGCCGCCACGACCGTGCAAGGCAATGAACACCCGGTCAAATTCCGGATTCTCCACTGTCCGCAGCAGGCAGCCACGAATATCCATACCGTAAGCATCCACTCCGGCTGACTGCAAAGCGCTCAGTATCGCCCGGCCGCTTTTGAGTGATACTTCGCGCTCGGCAGAGTCACCCCCCATAAACACGGCGACCCGCCCCAGAGCCGTCACCAGCTCTGGCGCTGCCTGATAATCGCGGGCATGGGCATGGATAAATTCACTCACTGTGCACTACTCCTGCTGCGGCCAGCCGCGCAGCCACGCCACCAATATCACCGGCGCCCTGGGTGATCAGCAGATCGCCATCGCGCAGCACATTGTTCAACAAACCTTCTATTTCGCCGTTGTCTTCAACAAACAGCGGCTCGACCTTGCCACGCTGGCGAATGCTGCGACAAAGCGCTCGGCCATCAGCACCCGGAACCGCTGGCTCACCAGCGGAATAGACTTCCATCAGCAAAAGGCCATCGACATCAGAAAGTACCCGCACAAAGTCTTCATACAGATCGCGGGTACGGCTATAACGGTGTGGCTGGTAAAGCATCACAATGCGACGCTCTGGCCAGGCTTCCCGGGCGGCACGAATCACTGCCTGCACCTCGGTCGGGTGGTGGCCGTAGTCATCCACCAGGGTGACGCTGCCCTGCTCCAGCTGGTATTCCCCATAAACCTGGAAGCGACGACCAACACCGGCAAAGCCTGCCAGGCCCCGGCAGATAGCCTGATCATCCACGCCTTCGTCTGTCGCCACAGCAATGGTCGCCAGGGCATTGAGCACGTTATGCCGGCCCGGCATTCTCAGCTCTACGTCCAAATCTGCTCGTTCGCCGGGGCGACGAACCAGAAACCGGGTTTTCAAGCCATCCGAAACAATATTTTCGGCGCGGTAGTCTGCTTCGGGGTTGTCGATACCGTAAGTGATAATGGCGCGGGAAATACGTGGAATAATCTCGCGCACATACGCGTCGTCCACGCACATAACCGCCACGCCATAAAACGGCAGGTTGTGCAGGAAATCGACAAACGTCTGCTTCAGCTTTTCAATGTCGCCACCGTAGGTGTCCATATGGTCGGCTTCAATGTTGGTGACCACCGAAATGACCGGCGTGAGGTGCAGGAACGAGGCGTCGCTCTCATCGGCTTCAGCGACCAGATACCGGGAGTCGCCCAGTTGCGCGTTGGTCCCGGCGCTATTGAGCTTGCCCCCGATGACGAAGGTCGGGTCCAGGCCCGCTTCGCCCAGCACGGAGGCTATCAGGCTGGTGGTGGTTGTTTTGCCATGAGTGCCGGCAATCGCAATGCCATGACGGTAACGCATGATCTCCGCCAGCATTTCTGCACGGGGCACAATCGGCACGCGTCGGCTTCGGGCTGCGGCTATCTCGGGGTTGTTTTCATCCACCGCCGTGGAAACCACAACGACATCGGCCTTCGCACTGTTTGCTTCCCGGTGACCAATCTGGACTTCCACGCCCATGGCACGCAGCCGGCCGGTTACCGGGCTATCCTTGATATCGGAGCCGGAGACCTCATACCCCTGGTTTTTCAGCACCTCTGCGATACCGCTCATGCCGGCACCACCGATCCCCACAAAATGAATGTGGCGAATCCGGCGCATTTCCGGCACCTGATAGACCAGTGGCGGATTCGTTGTATCAGCCATGGGCGGCCTCCAGACAGTAATTCACGACTCTCTCCGTTGCATCCGGGCGGGCCAGCGATCGGGCGGCCTTCGCCATATTCAGAACTTTCGTGCGGTCGCCGGCCAGATCTTTCAGGGTGTCAGCCAGCAACTCCGGGGTCATCTGAGGCTGAGGCACCATAAGGGCCCCTCCTGCCTTGACCATGTGTTCGCCATTCCGGGTCTGATGGTCATCCACGGCATGGGGAAACGGGACCAGCACAGCGCCGATTCCAGCTGCACATAATTCGGAAACCGTCAGTGCCCCGGCGCGACAGATCACCAGATCGGCCCATGCGTACGCCTCGGCCATATCGCGGATAAATGGCTCTACCGACGCGTCAACACCCGCCGTTTTATAGGCCTGACTGGCGGCTTCCTGATTTTTCTCACCACACTGATGCCGCACGTCCGGCCGATCCTCTTCCGGCAACAGTGCCAGTGCCTGCGGAAGCTGTTCGTTGAACACCCGCGCGCCCAGACTGCCGCCAATAACCAGTACCCGCAACGGGCCAGCCCGGCCTTCAAAGCGTTGTTCGGGTACCGGTAAACTGGCCAGATCCTTACGCACGGGGTTGCCCGTGCAACGCGTCACTACTTTGTTTTCGAAACTGTCCGGAAATGCCTCCAGCACGGTTTCAGCAAACCGGGTCAGCCAGCGATTGGTCATGCCGGCAATGGCGTTCTGTTCATGGATGACCAGGGGCCGTTTCTGCAGCCAGGCGGCGACACCACCGGGGCCGGTCACAAAACCACCCATGCCCACGACACAATCCGGACGAATCTGGCGCAGCAACGTCCAGGCCTCACCCAGTGCCCGCATCAGCCGGAATGGCGCCACTAACAGAGCCAGCTTGCCCTTACCTCGCAGACCGGAAATATGAATAAGCGACAGGGGAATGTCGGTTTCGCCAATCAGGCGCTCTTCCATTCCACCGCTGGCACCCAGCCAATACACTTCGTGGCCCTGCTCCTGCAGTGCACGGGCGGTTGCCAGGGCCGGGAATACATGGCCACCGGTGCCTCCGGCCATCATCAGGAAACGACGGGGGTTAGTCATACGCTGCACCTCCCCGCTGTTTGCCGGTTTGTTGTCCGGACTTCACTTTCTCCCGGTCCAGTCGCTCCAGCTCGACCCTCGCCAGAATGCCGATACAGACACAGGTCACCAGCAGGCTCGAGCCGCCGTAACTGACCAGAGGCAGCGTCAACCCCTTGGTCGGCAACAGGCCGGTGCTGACGGCCATATTGATCCCCGCCTGCAAACCAATAAGCATGGAAATGCCGTAACTGAAACAGGCGGCGAAGGGCATTTTTGCCTTTTCGGCGCGCCGGGCGATGACGAAACCACTCACTACCAGCGCCACAAAGAGCAGCAGGACAAACATGGAGCCCAGCAAGCCGAACTCCTCGGAAAGGATCGAGAAAATAAAATCGGTGTGGGCCTCCGGCAGGAAGAACAGCTTCTGAATGGAGTTCCCCAACCCGACACCGGTCCACTCGCCCCGTCCAAATGCAATCAGTGACTGGGTCAGTTGATATCCGGTGTTGAACTGGTCCTGCCACGGATCCAGATAGCTGACCACGCGCTTCAGGCGATAGGGCTCGCTGACCACAAGCGCCGTTCCGATAACCGCCAATCCCATAATCAGCGGTACAAACCGGCTCAGACGCACGCCACTGAGAAAGATCATGGCCGCTGCAGCGGTAACCAGTACCACGGTGGCGCCAAAATCCGGCTGCATCATGAGCAACCCGGTGGCCAGCCCAAGTACAATCAATGGCCTGAAAAAGCCCCACCAGGTGTTAAGCAGCTCATCGCGACGGCGAACCACATAGCCGGCCAGATACGCAATCAGACAAAGCTTGGCAATTTCCGACACCTGCACGTTGAACAGCCCCACCGGTAACCACCGAGTGGAACCATTCACAGTCAGGGCCAATGGCGTCATCATAAGAGCCAGGGAAACCATACCTACGGCCAAAAGTAACCAGCCACTGCGCTCCCACCAGGAGACAGGCACATTCACCGCAACCAGTGCGGTTACCCCACCCATGGCGGCAAAAATCACCTGCCGGATCACATAGTGGTACGCGTTATCCATGGTCACAGCCGCCATATCCATCGAAGCGGAGGAAATCATCACCACGCCTACCACCAGCAAAGCGACAGAACTCATGATCAGCACTGGCAAGGGCTGAATATTAATTTTCCGGACCTGCACGGGGTGAGTGCTCTGTGTCACTTGCATCACAGCGCCTCCACCAGTGCCCGGAACTGATCACCCCGGTCACTGTAACTGTCGAACATGTCAAAGCTGGCACAAGCTGGAGACAGCAACACCCGGTCGCCCGGTTGTGCCTGCCCGGCCGCCTGGTTAACGGCAGCAGACAGAGAATCAGCTTTCAGCGTCGGTACTGATTTGCCCACCGCGGCGGCAATGACATCCGCATCCCGGCCGATCACAATCAGCGCCCGGCATTGCCGGGCAACGGGTTCGGCCAATGGAGCAAAGTCAGCGCCCTTGCCATCACCGCCGGCAATCAGAATCACTTTCCCCTGCTCCGGCGCCAGACTATCAATGGCGGCCACCGTGGCACCGACGTTGGTGCCTTTGGAGTCGTTGATGTAATCCACGCCGTTCAGGGAACGGATCAACTCACAGCGATGGGGCAAGCCCCGGAATTCCCGGGCCACCCGGAGCATGGTCTCCATAGGCAGGCCCGCCGCATGCCCCAGCGCCAGCGCAGCCATCACATTGCTGAGATTGTGCCGGCCCATGAGTTTCAGCTCGCTGGCCAGCAGCAAGTTGTCGAAGCCGAAGGTAATCCAGGTGCCTTGCTCATCCTCGCGAGTACTGAATGTCTCCGGGTTCACCCGGTTAAAGCCAAAGCACAGGAAGCGCAGGTTATCGCGCGCCATGGGTGTGCTCAGGGCGTCATCGAGATTGACGATGGCATTCTGGCAGTCGTTATAAATGCGCTGTTTGGCCTGGAAGTACGCCATTTTGTCCGGGTAGCGATCCATGTGATCATCGCTGACATTCAATATGGTTGCCGCCAGCGCACCCAGCTCGCGGGTGGTTTCCAACTGGAAGCTGGAGACTTCCAGCACGTACAGGTCGGCGTCCTGTCCGAGCAGATCCAGAGCGGGCGTGCCGATGTTGCCACCAATCTGCGCCTTACGCCCGGCCGCTTTCGCCATCTCGCCCAACAACGTAGTCACCGTGGTTTTGCCGTTAGAGCCGGTAATGGCAATAATCGGCGCATCCGCTGCTTCGGAGAACAGATCAATGTCCCCCCGAATTATCGCGCCCTTGTCAGCCGCAGCGGCAATCGCCGGTTCGGCAATATTGATTCCCGGGCTGACCACCAACTCGTTGAAGCCGGCGAACAACTCAGAATCAAAGTCACCCAGATAGACCGGCACTTCCGGCCAGCCGGCACGCAGCTCTTCCAGCCCGGGCGGATTTGCCCGGCTATCGGCCACGGCAAACTCTCGCCCCTGTCCGGACAGGTAGCGCACGCAGGAAAGCCCGGTTTTACCGAGCCCTACTATTAATGTGCGACGATCCGAAACAATGACACTCATAGCCGTAGCGATTTCCTATCGAATTTTCAGACTGGCAAGGCCAATCAGTACCAGAACCACAGTAATGACCCAGAAACGCACGATAACGCGTGGTTCGGGCCAGCCCTTGAGCTCAAAATGGTGGTGCAGTGGCGCCATACGGAAAATCCGGCGCCCGGTCAGCTTGAACGAAGCCACCTGCAGGATTACCGAGACAGTTTCCATGACGAACACACCGCCCATGATGAAAAGTACAATTTCCTGACGAACAATGACTGCGACCACACCGAGCGCGGCACCCAATGCCAACGCACCGACATCGCCCATGAACACCTGGGCCGGGTAGGTGTTGAACCACAGAAAGCCGAGCCCGGCACCTACCAGTGCGCAGCAGAACACAATCAGTTCACCCGCCCCCGGCAAATGGGGAATCAACAAATAATTGGCAAACTCGGCATGGCCCGATACATAGGCAAAAATGGCCAGAGCACTTGCCACCATGACGGTAGGCATAATGGCCAGGCCGTCCAGACCGTCGGTCAGGTTCACCGCATTACTGCTGCCGACAATCACGAAATAGGTCAGCAGAATGAACAGAATCGGCCCCATCGTGATCGACACATTTTTCAGAAACGGCAGATACAGCGACGTTTCCTGAGGCAATGCTGAACTGAAATACAGTACAACCGCCGCAGTAGCGCCGATCACCGACTGCCAGAAATATTTCCAGCGCCCGGGCAGCCCCCGAGGGTTGCGCTCAACCACCTTGCGGTAGTCATCCACCCAGCCAATTGCGCCGAACAACAGGGTCACCAACAACACCACCCAGACATAACGGTTGCTCAGATCCGCCCAGAGCAACGTCGATATGGCAATCGCCACCAGAATCAGGGCTCCGCCCATGGTCGGCGTGCCTGCTTTGCTCAGGTGCGTTTGCGGACCATCGTCCCGAACCGCCTGACCAATCTGATACTGGCTGAGTTTGCGAATCATCAACGGGCCGATCAGCAACGAAATCAACAGCGCCGTGAGGACGCCGAGGATTGCGCGCAGGGTCAGGTACTGAAACACCGTCAGCGCCGTGAAGTATTCTGAAAGTATCTCTGTCAGCCAGAGCAGCATGTGTTTGTCACCTTCGTCTGAATGCCTTCCACCACACGGTCCATGGCGGAACTGCGGGAACCTTTAATCAGTACTGTCTGAACACCCTGCCCGGCGGCAACGGCGTCGACCGCCTGCTCATGACTGTGCACGTATTCCGTACTCACCCCGAAGCCTTCGCCGTAGCCTTCGCTTCCAGACCCGACAACCAGCAGGCGTTCGATACCTCTGGCCCGGGCGTGCTCACCCACTTCCCTGTGCAGCGCGACCGAGTTTTCACCCAGCTCGGCCATAGCACCCAATATCGCTATCCGGGTACCCGGATAGCAAGCCAGTACATCCACAGCCGCTTTCATGGATGTGGGATTGGCGTTGTAACTGTCGTCTATCAGAGTCAGTTGCTCTGATAGCCTGATTATCTGCAAACGCCCCTTCACCGGCGTAACCGCCGCGAGGCCATCTTTGAGCTGCTGATCGGTTGCACCCAGCTCGCGGCACGCCGCGATCGCCAGCATGGCATTGGTCAGGTTGTGCTCACCGGCCAGAGGCAACTCCAACTGGAAACACCACCCCTCCGGTCCGCGCACCTCGGCGGCCACACCTTGCCCGGAGACCACAGGACTATCGGCCCGGTAATCGGCGTCAGGGTGGCCCGCCAGCGAAACACTGAGCACGCTGCGGCCACCTGCCCGCGTCTGCCACTGCCCGAAAGCAGGATCGTCCCGGTTCAGCACCACCGCGCCTGTTTCCGGCACACCATCAATGATTTCGCCCTTCGCCCGCACGATATTCTGATAGCTGCCAAAACCTTCCAGGTGGGCCTGGCCAGCATTGGTCAGAATGGCCACCTGCGGGCGCACTATCGACACCGTATGGGCAATCTCGCCCAGAGCACTCGCCCCCAGCTCAATGGCGCCAAATAGGTGCTCCGGAGCTAACCGGAATAGCGTTAAAGGCACCCCGATATGGTTATTCAGGTTGCCTTCAGTGACCAGTGTCGACCCCATTGTTTCAAGAATCGACGCAGTCATTTGCCGCACCGTGGTCTTGCCACTACTGCCGGTAATTGCCACCAGTTGTGCATTACTTTCATTCCGGTTGCCAGCAGCCAGCGCGGCCAGAGCCTCCAGGGTATCGGTGACCACCAGCTGTGGAATCGACACGGATTCGTCAGCGGTATCAACCACAGCCGCGACGGCACCCCGGGCCCGGGCCTGCTGCAGGAAGCCATGGCCATCAAAATGCTCACCCCGCAAAGCCACAAACAGCTGGCCTTCGGTGATAGCGCGGGTATCTGTCGACACCCCGGAGAATTTCAGCTCATGGGCGTCAACATCAGGCCCGGCCATACTGGCCTGCAGCCATTCACGAGCTTCCGCCAGCAAAAAGGCGCGCATCATGCCACACCTCCATTCAGGTGCAAGCATTGATGTACCTGTTGAGCATCGCTGAACGGCAGCTTCTGGCCCTGAATTTCCTGATAGTCCTCATGGCCCTTGCCCGCAATCAACACAAGATCGTCTGGACCAGCCATATCGATGGCGCTGCTGATTGCCTCGGCCCGGTTATGGACCACGCGATAATGATCTTCTCCGGAAAAGCCCCGAATGATGTCCTCAACAATTTGTGCCGGCTCTTCATTCCGGGGGTTATCATCGGTAACAATCACGATATCGGCCAGCCTCTCCGCTTCACGGGCCATCTCAGCCCGCTTGCCCCGGTCTCTGTCGCCGCCACAGCCAAATACGCAGATCAGACGGGCTTTTGTATGGGGGCGAACAGCCGCCAGCGCATTGGCCAGGGCATCCGGTGTGTGGGCGTAATCAACAATTACCTGCTGGCCACCGGCGCCGGAAAAGCGTTCGAGCCTTCCTGGTGGCGGCACCAGCCGGGCGCAGGCCTGTATCGCGCTATTCAATGGCACACCCAGGGCCAGCACCGTGGCCAGGGAGGCCAGAACATTACTGGCATTGAAACTGCCAAGCAGCGGCACTTCGATTTCAAATTCGCCCCACTGGCCGTCCACCACAGCCCGGAACCCGGTGGCTGTCGGTGTGAACTCTTTCAGCCAGAGTTCGGTCTGGGCCTCATGCAGGCTATAGCGCAACCGATCACACTGGCCTTCGAGCTGGCTATAAAGCTGTCGTCCGAACGGGTCATCAAAGTTGAGCACAGCGAAGTGCAGTTCTTCCCGCAAAAACAGGCCGGCCTTGGCTTCGCCATAGGCTTCCATAGTTCCGTGATAGTCCAGGTGATCCCGGGTCAGATTGGTGAATACCGCCCCGGTCATCGCGAGTTTGTCTATCCGCCCCTGATCGAGCGCATGGGATGACACTTCCATCACCGCCGCCCGACCACCTTCCGAGTGAATACGGTTGAGTATCCGGTTCACTTCCACCACATCCGGCGTGGTGTGCGTGGCCGTCTGAAAATTACCCGGCATTCCGTAACCCAGGGTTCCCAGAATGCCGCAGGGCGTGCCGGTATCCCGGAAAAGTTGAGCGATGTAATGACTCACCGATGTTTTGCCATTGGTTCCCGTTACCCCGATCACCCGAAGATGCCGGGAAGGATGGTCGAAGAACCGGGTGGCAATCCGGCCCAACTGTTGGCGAAGGTCCGGAACCGGCACAATCAGCGCATCCTGCCGCTCATGACATTCAAGCGGCTCGCGGGTTTCCAGTAGTACCGCCGTCGCCCCTGCAGCAATCGCTTCATCAACATACTGCTCCGGAGTTGTGCGGGCACCACTCAAAGCGAGAAAGGCGTCGCCAGGCCGAACCCGGCGACTGTCCGTCTGCAAGCCATGAACGGTAACGTCAAAGACGGAAGGGACGACGGTAATGCCCTGGAGGAGCGTGCTGATAGAGGCGATGCACATAACTACCCCCTGTCTCCGGATGCCGCTCGTGAAGCCGGGGCTCCACTGACTTCCAGCTCTGGTTTCACGTTCAGCAGTCGCAGTGCGTCGCCCATAACACGGGCGAATACCGGGGCTGCCACCTCTCCCCCGTAATACTCTCCGGCCTGGGGAGCATCCACAGCCACAACCGTGACAATTCGCGGATTATCCACCGGTGCCATGCCGGCAAAAATGGCCTTGTACTGATCTTTCTCATAACCACTCGCGCCCACCAGGTGCACGGTTCCGGTCTTGCCGCCAGCCGCATAAAGGCTCGGCTGAGCACGGCCACCGGTTCCCTTGGCGACAGCATCTTTCAGCATTTCACGAACGGCGGCACTGACTTGTTCAGACAATACACGCTCACCGGCCGGCTGCTCGTCCTGCCGGATCAGACTGATCGGATAGCGGATTCCGCCATTGGCAAGCACCATGTAGGCCTGCGCCAGTTGCAATGCGTTGACACTCATACCGTAGCCGTAGGACAAGGTGGCTTCTTCCACCGGCCGCCACTCGAACCGGGCCGGCAATATCCCCACCGCTTCGCCGGGGAAACCGGTACCTGTACCCTGGCCCAATCCCAGGCGAGCGAAGAAAGACCGCAATTTATCGCCGCCCAGGTCATTGGCAATCCTGCTGGCACCCACATTGCTGGATCTGACGATAATCTCACCCAGATCTATGGGGCCGTAATTTCTATGGTCCCGGATCGTGAAACGACCAAAACGCCGATAGCCCGGCGACGTGTCAACGATGGTATCCGGCTTGTATTCACCGGATTCGAGCGCAGCGGCAATAGTGAACGGTTTCATGGTGGATCCTGGCTCGAACAGATCCGTTATCGCCTTGTTTCGCAGGTTAGCCGGCGCCAGCTGGCTACGATCATTGGGGTTATAGGAGCCCTGGTTGACCATGGCCAAAACCTCACCGGTGTCCACATCCAGCATCACCAGCGTGCCGCCCCGGGCGTCATGAGCGCCGACCACAGCTTTGAGTTCGCGGTACGCCAGATACTGCAAACGTAAATCGATACTGAGATGCAGATCCCTGCCCGGACTGGCCTCCCGAATCAGCATCAGGTCTTTGATGACCCGACCACGGTTGTCCTTCAGCACACGCTTACGCCCCGACTCCCCGATCAGCCAGTTGTTGTAGGCAAGTTCAATACCTTCCTGGCCCCGCTCGTCGATATCAGTGAAACCGACAACATGGGCCGTAACTTCTCCAGCCGGATAGTAGCGTCGATACTCCTGCCGGGCGTAAATCCCGCCAATGCCCAGGTCCAGGCTCTCCCGCGCAAGCGAGGGCTGAACTTTCCGGCGCAGGTAAATAAACTCCCGACCGGCGTAATCACGGAGCCGCTGGCGCAAGGCGTCTTCTGACTGATCAAGCAGAGCAGCCAGCCGGGCAATGTCAGGATCGTCAGGGTTTGTTTCCGAGGGATTCGCCCAGATAGTCTGAACCGGAGTGCTCACCGCCAGTGGCTCGCCATAACGATCCATGACAACACCCCGGTGAGCGTCAATTGATTCAACCCGGATAGTTCTCACATCGCCCTGCTGCCGCAGGAACTCGTCATCAACCAGTTGCAGGTCAACCAGGCGCCAGCCAATACCGGCCATCACCAGCAGAAACACGCCCAGCACCGTGCCGAAACGCCAGGCCTGAAAACCTGACGCCAACCGCTGCCTCCAGCCTGTTTTCTGCATTCCTTGACCAGCCATTGATCACCTGACCCGTTTTATGGTTTTTATCTGGCTGCCACCGGCGACAACAAAGGCACCAGGACAATATCCTCACGCCCTGGAACCACCATATCGAAGCGTTCCGCTGCCAGCTTTTCCACCCGCCCATGGGCACTCAAAGCACTCTGCTCCAGCAGCAACTGGCTCCATTCACGCTGGTATGCATCCCGCTGATCCTGAAGTCCGGACAGTGCATTGACGAGTTTGCGATTCTCATAAGCGCTCACCACCACGCCAATGGCGGAGGCGGCCAATACAATGACCAGCGCCAACGTCACCAGCACCCGGGGTTCGCCAGTTGTCTGAAAGACCTGTCGCGATACTCGAACCGCAGTGGAAAAGCCCTCAAGAACTCGCTGCCGGCTGATCCGGCTCGTTTTCGTTGCTGGTTGTTCAATCGCTACCGCACCCATGGCGTCGCGCTCCCTCAAACTTCTGTTAGTCCGTTTTTCGTTCCAGCACTCGCATGACAGCGCTGCGGGCGCGAACGTTTTCATCAATTTCCTGCTCACTCGCCTTGCTGGCTTTGCCAATCAATCGATAACCGGATTCTTCCTGGTCAGCCGTTACCGGCACACCTTTCGGGATTTTCGGCCCTCGGGCCAGATCCCGCATGAAACGTTTGACCAGCCGGTCTTCCAGCGAGTGAAAACTGATAACCACCAGCCGACCGCCCGGCGCAAGGCGCTGCACGGCCGCCTTCAGGCCCGACTCCAGATCTTCCAGTTCCCGGTTGATAAAAATCCGGATTGCCTGAAATGTCCGAGTGGCCGGATGTTTATGTTTTTCTTTCTTTGGTACCGCCTCTGCCACCAATGAGGCCAACTGGCGAGTGGTCTCGATCGGCTCTTCCTGCCGACGCTCGACCACAAGCCGGGCAATACGCCGCGAAAACCGTTCTTCGCCGTAATGAAAGATCACATTCGCGATCTCTTTTTCATCTGCAGTGGCCAGCCACTGCGCAGCACTGGGGGCCTGCTCCGGATTCATCCGCATATCCAGCGGGCCTTCGCGCATAAAGGAAAAGCCCCGGCTGGCATCATCCAGTTGGGGTGACGACACCCCCAGGTCCATCAGCACCCCATTAACCTGCGGCCAGGACTGTTGTTCCAGCGCCTGATCCAGCTCTGCAAACGAGCCGTGGTACCAGGAAAAGCGCTGATCTGTGTCTGCCAGCTCCCGGGCGGTTTCGATGGCCTGTGGATCCTTGTCGATTCCCAACAGTTGGCCCTCGGCGGCAAGCTGGCTCAGGATAAGGCGGCTATGGCCACCGCGGCCGAAAGTCGCGTCCACATATCGGCCGGAATCGTCGCTGATCAGATAATCGACGGCGGCATCCAGTAACACCGAGCGGTGCTCAAAAGCGTCGCTGCCCTGTTGTTCTGTCTCGGCTGTCATAGCGACAGTTTCTCCATTTCCGGCGGCATTTCTTCGTCACCGGAAGATTCATCCAACCAGTCGAACCAGCGTTCCTCACTCCAAAGCTCCAGCTTCTTCCCCAGGCCGACAAGCATCAGCTTTTTCTCCAGATGGGCATGGTTTCTCAAGGTCGGCGGCACAAGAATTCGGCCATTGCCATCCAGTTCCATCGGTGCCGCGTTACCCAGAACCAGACGCTGAAGCCGGCGAACCGCCTTGCTCATAGTCGGCAAAGCTTCGATCTTCGGGCGCAGCGCTTCCCACTCGGGCTCCGGATACAGCAGCAGACAATGCTCTTCATCGGCATTAGCAGTGAGCACAATACGGCCACCACAAAGCCGCACGAGCTCTTCGCGCAGCTTTGACGGGATCGCCAGGCGACCCTTTGCGTCCATATTGATGGCATGACTGCCAAGGAAGTTGCTCATTTATGCCGATTCCGGGCCGCTGAATTCCACAAAAAACCACTAGAAACCACTTTTCCCCACTTATGCACACTATAGGAACCCGCATAAGACAATGCAAGCTCAGAAAGTGGCGGCATGTAGAGAAAAGTTCTTTTAATGACAGCAACTTACGAACAAGTAATTTCAGGAATGGTTAAAACTGGAGATAGAAAGGGAGAAAAAACAAATACCTGCAAAAAACTCTGAAGAAAGATTCTGAGGTTTAAGATTTTTTGGGTATAAAACCTGCTTTCTGAGAATTACTGACATTACAAAAGGCGGGAAAGAAAAACGAGCTCGCCGATAAGCCGGGTTTTGTCTGGGACAGTCATTCATCTAGGACCTGTGTCACCACAGGTCTCAAGCGACCTACCCGAATCCAGCGCGGGCCACGCCAACGGATTCCTATTTGGTCTTGCTCCAGGTGGGGTTTACCATCGCCGTGGACTGTTGCCAGCCACGCGGTGCGCTCTTACCGCACCGTTTCACCCTTACCGGCGCCCGAAGGCGCTTAGGCGGTATACTTTCTGTTGCACTTTCCGTCGGCTCGCGCCGCCCAGGCGTTACCTGGCACCTTGCCCTGTGGAGCCCGGACTTTCCTCCCCCGGTTAAAACCGGCGGCGACTGTCTGGCGAGCTCGCCGCTGACAATACCTCCGCGGGCCCCGGCTTGCAAGGCTTTAGCCATCTTTCAGCGCAAGAGCCCGCTGATAGAGCTCGTTCTTACCCAGGCCACTCACTTCAGAGACGATACGCGCGGCTTTTTTTAACGGCAATTCCGGAATCAATAGCGCCAAAAGCTTATCGGCATCCACTACCGCAGCTGCCGTGTCTTCAACTGGCGGGGCGCCACGAACCATGACAACAAATTCCCCGCGAGCACCGTTGGGATCCTCCCGGAGCTCAGCCAGAACCGCACCGGCACTTCCACTGTAGAAGGTTTCAAACGTTTTGGTCAGTTCTCGGCCCAGCACGCATTCGCGATCAGCGCCGAACACATCAACCATGTCCTGCATCAGGTCCAGTATCCGGTGCGGGGATTCATAGAACACCAGAGTCGCTGCCTGCTCACGCAGTTTTTCCAGAGCCGCCTTGCGTCCGGAACGCCTGGCAGGCATAAAACCGACAAACAGGAAGCGATCCGTGGGCAAACCAGCGGCAGAAAGGCCGGCCACCAAAGCACAGGGCCCCGGCACGGGCGAGACTCTATAACCTGCCTGACGCACCTCCCGGACCACGATATAACCGGGGTCAGAAATAAGCGGCGTACCGGCATCCGAAATCAGGGCAATATCCTCCCCTTCAGCAAGCTTGTCGATAATTCTGGCCACACGCTCCCGTTCATTATGCTCATGAAGCGCCAGCATAGGCTTACTGATACCCAGATGCTGCAACAGGCGGCCACTATGGCGAGTGTCCTCGGCGGCCACCAGCGCTACCCGGGACAATGCGACCTGCGCCCGCTCGGACAGATCCTGAAGATTGCCTATAGGCGTCGCAACGATATAAAGCACACCAGGCGGACGATCCGCCGCGCGGTCTGGACTGGACATAAAAGAAACTCCGGGTAAAGGCTCTGACGACATGAACACCGCCATTCCGTGACACGCACGCAATGTGAATTATGCCGGGAGCTGGTAAACTTGCCACCGAATACGCGGCATCACAAGCCCAATAATCCGGAGACTACCGAGCCCGCCATGAAAAAAACACACAGCCCCAAAACGATCCTGGCCCTGCTTATCTTGCTGACACTGACAGTAAGCGGCTGCGCAACCATTGATCTCGGGAGCCACATGGCCGAAACACCGGAGCAGGCACTGACCCTGGCAGCCGCGGAAAACAACCGCACGCTGGCCCAGCGTTACCTGCTCAGAATGGCAAGCGAATTCCAGGACAACGGCAATCATAACGGAGCCCGCTCGCTGCTGAACAGCAATCAACTGGCCGAGTTGTCCCCTGAGCTGGAAAAACAGCGGCGCCTGCTTGCGATGGCCAGCGCCATCGAACTGGACGACAGCGCCTGGGCCGAAGAAATAACCGCACAAACGCAGGCTGAAGATTTTCTGGGTTACCCGGACGATCTCCTGGCTAAGGCGGCCCGGCTTCAGGCCCGGACCCTGGCACTGGCCGGCAACGAACTCGAGGCAGCCACAACAATGGTGCTGCTGGGTCAGATTGACCGCAGCACCAGCCCGCAACAAATACATGACCAGATCTGGAACCACCTGCAAGCGCTCAACACCTCAGCACTCGAAAGCGCTGCGGAAAACGCAACAGGGTTCGAAATCAAAGGCTGGTTAGAACTTGCGCTGGCCTTGCGCACACCCGATGCCACTCTCGATGATCAGGGCCGGCTCGTCCGCCAATGGCAGAATAAATGGCCAGGCCACCCTGCGGCCCAGATTCTGCCCGTGCAACTCGCGCTGCTAGCCGAACTGGCAGCCACCCGGCCGGAAAACATTGTGCTGGCACTTCCCTTTGAGGGTCGCTTGGCCAGTGCGGGCAGGGCGATCCGGGATGGTTTCCTCTCGGCCTACTACAGTGACGAAACCACCGACCGCAATGAAACCGACATCAGAATCGTAGACACCACCAGGCAGCCGTTCATCGAGCTCTATCAGGAACTGGCAGAAACCCGGACAGACCTCATCATAGGACCACTGGAGAAGGGCCAGCTGAACGACTTATCGGCCCTGAACACACTGCCGGTGCCGGTTCTGGGCCTGAATTACCTCTCGGAAGACAGCGAGATCCCCGAGGGACTGCACCAGTTTGGCCTTTCGGCAGATGACGAAGCTCGCCAGATTGCCGAGCGCCTGGCCGAAGAAGGCGTCGAAAAGGCTCTGGCACTGATCCCATATGGAGATTGGGGAGATCGCGTGGAAGATTCCCTGCGAGAGCGCATGACGGAGCTGGATCTGGCAATACTGGATATTGAACGATTCATGCCCGAGGACAATCTTCGCGCCGTAACCGCCGACCTGCTGGGCATCACCACTTCCAGAAATCGCGCGATCCAGGTGGAGCGCACGATCGGCCTGAATGTAGAGTTCGAACCTCGCCGCCGACAGGACGCCGAGGGCATCGTACTGGTGGCGTCACCAACCATCGCTCGCCAGTTCAATCCCTTGTTCGCATTCTACTATGGCGGCGACCTGCCGGTTTACTCACCCTCGATGATCTATGAAGGCACTCGGGATCCCTCACGAGACCGCGACCTGAATCGGGTCAACTTCACAGACATCCCATGGGTTCTGGCACCGAAATTACCACTGCGGGAACAGGCCAGTGAACACTTCAGTAATACAAGCGGCCAACTTGGGCGCCTGTTTGCGATGGGTGCCGACGCCTGGCAAATAGCCAAGCGCCTGCCCCTGCTGCGCCAGATCGAGTCCGCCAGCATCGACGGCCTGACTGGCACACTGACTATGAATGACAATGGCAGCATCCATCGACAGCAGCTCTGGGCCCAATTTCGCAACGGTGAAGCCGTACTGATTGAAGACGAAGAAACGTCGTCCGACGCGGACGACAAAACCACACCCTGACCGAACAGGCAAACCGCCATGGAAGGCGCAAGGCATCGGGGCAGTCACTACGAAGGCGTAGCTGCCCGCTACCTGCAGAGCAAAGGTGTCACCATCGTGGAACGTAACGTCCACAGTCGTGGCGGAGAGATTGACCTGATCGGCATCGATCACGGTGTCCTGGTATTTTTCGAAGTACGATTCCGGAAAAGCGACAGCCTGGTCGATCCGATCAGCTCGGTCAGCTGGAACAAACAGCGTCGCCTCTTGCGGGCAGCTGCATTTTACCTGCACAGGCACGGTCAATGGGATGCACAAACGAGAATAGACGTAGTAGGCATCACACCCGGCAACACCAGTCAGTACCGGGTACAATGGGTGAAAAATGCGATTCAGGCGGACTGATTAAGAATCATGAGCGATACCGAACACAGAATACATCAGTGGTTTGCCACCCATATGGAGCATACCGCGCAGGCGGCCAGCACCGTTGCACCCGCTATTGAGGGCGTTGCCGACGCCTGCGTTAACAGCCTCCTGCAGGATGGGAAAATTGTCGCCTGCGCGAACGGTAATGCCAACGTGCTGGCCCAGTATTTCTGCACAGCCCTGCTGTCACGCCTCGAACAGGAACGACCGGCATTGCCGGCCATCAATCTCGGGGCAGACGCCACCACTTATTCGGCCATCTGCCGGGACAATCGCTTCAACGACACTTTTTCCCGACAGGTGCAGGCTATTGGCAAACCCGGCGATCTTTTGTTTGTGGTGGTTGATGACGGCCACAAGGCCAACCTAATTCAGGCTATCCAGGCCGCCCACGACCGGGAAATGATGGTCGTGGTACTCAGCGCCCGCGAGAAGTCCGACATTGCCTCGCTTATGCACCCGGAAGACCATGAACTGGCACTGAACGACCTGCCCCCGCACGAGGCCACGCCTTTATTGATGGTGATCATCAACGCCATCTGCGACCTGATTGATCAGAAACTTTTCGGAGGGTAATAAAAAAGCCGGGTAAACCCGGCTTTTTTATTTACTTGACCACTTTCAGAGTGGGCTTGCCACTCGGCCGCTCATCCGGATGCGGATGATGCCCTGGATCATCACTGCCATCCGGATCGGGTGAGCCAGGCTCGCTGCCAAACACCATCCCCTCACCGTTTTCCTTGGCATAAATCGCGACCACCGCTTGCAGGGGAATAAACACCTGCATAGGAACGCCCCCGAATCGGGCACTGAACTCCAGAGCACCATTGCCAACAACAAGACCGCGAACTGCGCCCGGGCTGATATTCAGCACAATCTGGCCATTGGCAACATGTTCGGTAGGAACCTGAACACCCTGCACACCGGCATCAACAACAATGTACGGCGTACAATCGTTATCCAGGATCCATTCGTTCAGGGCACGAACCAGGTAGGGCCGGCTTGAGGTCATGTTAAAACTAATGTCTGACACTGCGACAACTCCTGCCTCGTAAAAAGGACCACACTCAGCTACGGATATCTTCTTCCAGATCCGAAAGGCTCGCCTTGAACCCTTCCCTCGCAAAGATGCTGTCCATATATTTCTGTAAGGGCTTCGCCTGCTTTTCATCCAGCTCAATACCCATTGCCGGCAAGCGCCACAAAATCGGGGCGATACAGCAATCAACAATGGTAAATTCTTCAGAGAGGAAGAATGGCATTTCTCCGAACAATGGAGCGGTTGCCAGCAAGCTCTCTTTCAACTCTTTCCTGGCCGCTTCTGCAGCCTTGCTGTTGGGCTGGGCCAGAATCTTGTCAACCAGGCCGCACCAGTCTTTCTGAATGCGGTGGATCATCAACCGGCTGTTGGCTCGGGCTACCGGGTAAACCGGCAATAATGGCGGATGAGGGAAACGCTCATCCAGGTATTCCATCATGATATTCGGCTCGTACAGAGCCAGGTCCCGATCCACCAGGGTCGGAAGAGCGTTGTACGGGTTCAGGTCCGCCAGTTCCGATGGCGGGTTATCCGGATCCACATCCACAATATCTACGGTAACACCCTTCTCAGCCAGGACAATACGCACACGATGGCTGTAATGACTGGCGGGATCCGAGAAAAATGTCATTGATGACCGTTTGGTCACAACGCCCATATAGTTACCTCACGATTCTACAAACCGAATTAATCCTGAAAAACGCAAAAACCAGCGGACCCGGAACGGGCCCGCTGGGATTCAGCGGCTGGGATTATACCCTAATTTTCAGTGTACGTCTTTCCAGTACTCGCGGTTGAGCAAGTAGGCGACGACAAAGAAGATGGCCACGAAGATCAGCACGAAGATACCAAGACGCTCGCGCTCAACTTTTACCGGGTCACCCATGTAGGACATGAAGTTGGTCAGATCCCACATTGCCTGGTCGAACTCAGGGCCACTCATGCTGCCTTCCAGAGCATACTCAGGACAGACATCGGCGTTGGTCACGTTGCCGCTCAGTGGCTCAACAGACGCTTTTACACCAATGTTAGGCTCAACAGCACACAGACCCTGCATACCAACCATCACGTGAGGCATACCAACCTTGTCAAAGACAACGTTGTTGACGCCCAGCGGCCGGCTTTCGTCCTTGTAGAAGCCTCGCAGGTAGGAGTAGACCCAGGACTCGCCCCGCAGACGCGTTTCCAGCGTCAGATCGGGAGGTGGCGCACCGAACCAGCCGGCAGCCATGTCCTTGTTCATGGAGATCTTCATCAGCTCACCGATTTTGGCACCAGTGAAAATCAGATTTTCTTCATACAATTCCACAGGAATTCCTGTGTCCTCCGCTACACGCTTGTAACGCGCGTATTCCATAGAGTGACAGCCCATGCAGTAGTTGGTGAACAATGCTGCACCACGCTGCAGAGACTCTTTGTTGGTATGGTCCGGCTCCATGTGATCCAGAGGAACCGCGCCACCGGCTGCCAGCCCGATGGCCGGCAGGATGGCGAAAACGAGGCCTAAAATCAGCTTTCTCATTATCCTGTCACCCTCTCTGGTACTGGCTTGGTTTTCTCCATGCGTGTATAGAACGGCATGAGGAAGAAGTAGAGGAAGTACAACACGGTCAGGATCTGGGCGACCGTGGTACGACCTTCAGTGGCCGGCACCAACCCGAGGTACCCCAGGATGACAAAGCTAACCGCAAAAATTGCAAGAGCAATTCTGCTCAGCCAACCCTTGTATCGGATGGACCGTACCGGGCTTCTGTCGAGCCATGGAAGCACGAACAGAACCGCGATAGCACCACCCATGACCACAACACCCCAGAACTTCGCCGGCAACCCGATAAAGTCCACCGTGACCGCACGCAACATGGCGTAGAACGGCGTGAAGTACCAGACGGGAGCAATGTGCGCAGGCGTTTGCAGCGGGTTCGCAGGCTGGAAGTTAGGCTTCTCCAGGAACAAACCGCCCATCTCCGGGAAGAAAAACACCACTACAAAGAAAATGAAGAAGAACACCGCAACACCCAGCAGGTCATGCACGCTGTAGTACGGATGGAACGGAATACCATCTTTGGGGATACCGTTTTCGTCTTTGTTCTTCTTGATATCAATACCGTCAGGGTTGTTTGAACCCACTTCGTGAAGCGCGAGGATGTGCAAGACAACAAGGCCCAGCAGCACGATCGGCAGTGCAACCACATGCAGAGCGAAGAAGCGGTTCAGCGTGATACCGGAAATCAGGTAGTCACCACGAATCCACAGAGCCAGATCCGCACCGATCACTGGAATAGCGCCGAACAGGTTAACGATAACCTGCGCCCCCCAATAAGACATCTGACCCCACGGCAGCAGGTAGCCCATGAAGGCTTCTGCCATCAGCACCAGGTAGATCAGCATGCCGAAGATCCAGATCAGTTCGCGTGGCTTCTGATAAGAGCCGTACATCAGGCCACGGAACATGTGGAGGTATACCACTGCAAAGAAGGCGGACGCACCAGTGGAGTGCAGGTAGCGCAACAGCCAGCCCCACTCTACATCACGCATGATGTATTCAACGGACGCAAACGCACCTTCACCAGAAGGGTTATAGCTCATGGTCAGCCAGATGCCGGTAACCAGCTGGTTGACCAGCACGAGCATGGCAAGAGAGCCAAAGAAATACCAGAAGTTGAAGTTCTTCGGAGCGTAATACTTCGCCAGGTGTTTATTCCAGGCGTCGACAATCGGCAGACGTTCATCTACCCAGTTAATCAGTTTTTGCATTACGCTGCCTCCGGATCAAGACCAATGGTCAGAGTCGATTCATCGTCAAACCGGTACGGCGGAACTTCCAGGTTCAGGGGCGCCGGCTGGCCTTCGAACACTCGTCCTGCCAGATCAAACTTGGAACCGTGGCACGGGCAGAAGAATCCACCCAACCATTCTTCGCCAAGATCAGCCGGGGCGACCTCAGGGCGATAACTCGGCACACAGCCCAGGTGAGTACAGATACCCACAATAACCACGAACTCCGGCTTGATAGAACGCAGCGGGCCTTCGATATAGGCAGGCTGTTGACTTGCTTCGGTTGACTCCGGGTCTTTCAGACGCGGCGTCGTTGCCTTAACATTTTCCTGCATTTCCGGGGTCCGCCGGACAATCCAAACTGGCTTTCCTCGCCAGTTCGCAGTTACCTGCTGACCCGGTTCAATTTTGTCGACATTGATTGTTACCGGTGCACCCGCTGCTTCCGCTTTTGCACTGGGATTCCAGGACTGCACGAAAGGAACGGCCGCACCGACGACGCCGACACCACCTACCACGGACGTGGCACCGATCAGAAATCGGCGCCGGCCTTGGCTAACGTCGCCATTACTCATTATGGTTTTCTCCCATCAGGCGAGGCACACACCCGGGAAACCGGGACTGCGCATCTCAAAGGACTTCACAACCCAAAAATGTAAGCGCTGAAATGGTAATGAAATTGCCTCAAGCTTACAAGCCGGAAAGGTCTACACACCGGCTAAGGACTGCGCCAGATCAAAATATTCCGGAACTGGCCGGACATAAAAAAACCCGGCCAACAGACCGGGTTTTCCATCGACAAAATGCGTCGATTAACGCTTGGAGAACTGCGGACGCTTACGCGCCTTGCGCAGACCAACCTTCTTACGCTCAACCTTACGGGCATCACGGGTTACATAACCCGCTGCACGCAGCGCCGGACGCAGCGTTTCGTCATAATCCATCAGGGCGCGAGTCAGGCCGTGACGAATAGCGCCCGCCTGACCACTGGTGCCACCACCAGCTACCGTGATGTTGATATCAAAGCGATCGGTTGAATCGGCAACCACCAGCGGCTGACGAACAATCATGCGCAGGGTCGGACGACCGAAAAATTCTTCGATGGTGCGACCATTGATAGAGATGTTACCGCTTCCCGGCTTGATAAAAACCCGAGCCGTGGATGATTTGCGGCGACCAGTACCGTAATTTTGTGCTACAGACATATCCGCCTTCCGTTAAATGTCGAGTTCTTTGGGCTGCTGAGCAGCATGAGGATGCTCAGTGCCGGCGTAGACTTTCAGCTTTTTAAACATGGCACGGCCGAGCGGGCCTTTCGGAAGCATGCCTTTGACAGACTTCTGAATGATTTGCTCGGGAGCCTTGTCTACCAGCTTCTCGAAGTTGATGGACTTGATTCCACCCGGAAAGCCGGTGTGGCTGTAGTACATCTTTGCAGATGCTTTTTTGCCGGTAACCTGCACCTGGCTGGCATTGATAACAACGATGTAGTCGCCAGTGTCCACGTGAGGGGTATACTCAGGCTTATGCTTGCCCCGCAGACGAAGGGCGATTTCGGTTGACAGACGACCCAGCGTCTTGCCGGCTGCGTCTACAACGTACCAGTCACGTTTTACTGTTTCTGGTTTCGCACTCAGAGTCTTCATTGATTCCGCCTTGAACGCTATAAAAGAAACGTTGAAAACCACCACCGGTAAATGCAAGGCATCCGGAGGAGGTTCATACCTGTTAGTTGGCATTGACACTATTCGGGGCTGAGATAGCGACATTGCCTTGAAAAGCCAGGGCGCGAAGTATACTCAAAGCTCTGGAAAAAGCCAACCCCGTCGCACGTGTTTTGCACATTTCTTATACGGACGGAGCAAGAATCTCCGGAGCCACTCCATAGAGCCCTGCCACGTTATCAAGCAACTGCTCGGCCATACGCCCCTCGTCCTGCGAGCGCAGCCTGGCCAGCGCAGCAAGAATCTGCGGCAAAAATGCCGGAGAATTCCGTCCCTTTTCAATACCGGCAGGCGCCATATCCGGCGCATCGGTTTCCAGGACAAGCGCATCGGCAGGCAATCGGGCAATAGTATCCCGCGTTTTCCGGGCCCGCTCATGGGTAACGACGCCACCAACACCGATAAGACAGCCCAGGTCCACGAGTTTTCTGGCCTGCTGATAACTTCCCGAAAAGCCGTGGATAAGCGCCCGCCCCTGCCAACGCTCGGCTTTCAGAATCGAATGCACCTGATCATGGCTTTTAACAGAATGCACAACGAGCGGCAGATTGAAGCGGGCAGCCAACTGGATTTGCTCCCGAAACCACGGCTCCTGTTTTTCAATATCACCATGCAGGCTATCAAGCCCGCACTCCCCCAACGCAAGGCAGCCGGGAGGTATCAGGCTCAATTGTTGCTCCAGTGCCTGAAGGTCCGAAGCGTCATGATCCCCTAAAAACCAGGGATGAATGCCCAGGCAGTACCAGATACCACTAGCCGGCTCCGCCACGGACTGCACCCTTTGCCAGTCCGTGCTCCGCACACCCGGTATGACCAAGCCTTTGACGCCGCGAGCCCGGGCTTTCGCCCACTCCTTTTCACGGATCCCGTCGAACCGAGGGAAATCAAAGTGACAGTGAGCATCCACCAGTGGCACTGACGGCATTTTGGCCCTCTCCCCCCGGGAGATTAATGCTCCCGGGTTTTCTGGAAGTTAATGTCCGGATAACGCTCCTGAGTCAGGTTCAGGTTCACCATGGTTGGTGCAATGTAGGCCAGGCGGTCACTGCCATCCAGTGCCAGGTTCTCCTGACTCTTGCGCTGAAACTCATCAAGCTTGCGCTCATCGTCGCAAGTAACCCATCGGGCTGTCGCGACGTTGATCGGCTCATAGATGGCTTCCACCTTGTATTCACTCTTCAGTCGACTCACCACAACATCGAATTGAAGAACGCCCACGGCGCCAACAATCAGGTCATTATTCTGCAAAGGCCGGAACACCTGAACCGCGCCTTCCTCGGAAAGCTGGATCAGGCCTTTCTGCAACTGCTTGGCCTTAAGTGGATCTTTCAGACGGATACGCCGGAACAGTTCCGGCGCGAAGTTGGGAATACCGGTAAATTTCATGTCTTCGCCAGCGGTAAATGTGTCGCCCAACTGGATAGTGCCGTGGTTATGCAGACCAATAATGTCGCCGGCAAAGGCCTCACCTGCATGTTCACGATCACCTGCCATAAACGTCAGAGCATCGGCAAAACGGACCTCTTTCCCGATACGGACATGCCGGGCCTTCATGCCCTGCTGGTAACGACCCGACACAATGCGGAGGAAAGCTACCCGATCACGGTGCTGCGGATCCATATTCGCCTGAATCTTGAAGACAAAGCCCGAAAACCCCTCTTCGGCAGGTTCGACTTTCCGGGTATCGGTTTCGCGCCCCTGGGGTGATGGCGCCCAGGAAACCAGGCCATCCAGCATATCGTCTACCCCGAAATTGCCCAGAGCCGTACCGAAGAATACCGGAGTCAGTTGACCGGCCAGGAAGGCCTCCTGATCAAACTCGTGAGAGGCGCCTTTGACCAGTTCGATTTCGTCTCGCAACTCTTCGGCGTAATTGCCGATGGCGTCTTCCAGTTCCGGGTTATCGATACCCTTGATAACCCGCTTTTCCTGAATGGTGTGGCCCTGACCAGAGTGATACAGAATCACCTCGTCACGCAGCAGGTGGTACACCCCCTTGAAGCTCTTGCCCATACCGATGGGCCAGGTAATTGGCGCACAGGCGATCTTGAGAACATCCTCCACTTCATCCATAAGCTCGATGGGATCACGGGTATCCCGGTCCAGCTTGTTCATGAAAGTCAGGATTGGCGTGTCACGAAGACGAGTGACCTCCATCAGTTTGATGGTACGGTCTTCAACGCCCTTGGCGCTGTCGATGACCATCAGGCAGGAGTCGACCGCGGTCAAAGTGCGATAGGTATCTTCCGAGAAATCTTCGTGCCCGGGCGTATCCAGCAGGTTGACCAGCTTGCCGCCATACGGAAACTGCATAACGGAGGTGGTTACCGAAATACCCCGTTCTTTTTCCATTTCCATCCAATCAGACTTAGCGTGTTGCCCGGACTTTTTGCCCTTGACGGTACCCGCTTTCTGGATGGCCTGGCCAAACAACAGTACTTTTTCTGTAATCGTGGTTTTACCAGCGTCGGGGTGCGAAATGATCGCAAAAGTACGGCGCTTGGCCACTTCCTGGGGTAGGTTCGACATAAAACGGCAACCTGAATGGTATCGGTGAAAAAGAAGTGATTATAAGGGCTAACCCGTGCTCAGGTGAACCGCAGGGACATGACTCTGGCATTTTCACGCTGCCCACCGTCCGGATAATAGCCAGGGCGCAGGCCAATCTGCTCAAAACCTTCGCTTGAATACAGCGACGCAGCCGCCTGATTGCTCTCGCGAACCTCAAGGATCATGCACGTCATACCGTCATGAGCTGACTCGGCCAGGGCATAACGCAACAAATAACGGCCGGCTCCACAGCCTCGCAGGCCCGGATGCACACAGATATTCAGAAGATGGGCTTCATCCACCATATAGTTAACGATGGCATACCCCTGAAGCGCTTCACCACAAACCAGAGCCCATAACCGGTAGTGGCTGTGGAAACAGTCCAGGAATACAGATTCCGGCCAGGGGTGGGAATGGCAGAGCCGTTCAATTTCCAGAACCTGAGGAAGATCCGCCTTATCAAGCGGCCGGATCTCCACGCCCTGAAGCGCCAGTTCCCGTAAACCTGCCTGGCTCATGACAGATTCGGGCGAATTGGTTTAAGCACTTGCCAGAGATCCCGCTTGAGTGCGGGAGTTCCCGCCAGGTTAGCCAGAGATGCGGCGAAGCAAACCTCCGGCTGTTTGCCTAACGCGGCAGCCAGCCAGTCGCTGTCCTCACCCAGTGACACAACAACTTTATCTTTGTATGTCTCGATCTGAGCTGACACCACATCCACCAGATGACCGGTATCGTTAAGACTGATCCCGCCGTTGTTAAACAGCGGCCAACGGACAACATCGAGAGTCCGGGGACTGACTTCACCCAGCGCCTTCAGAATATTGCCAGCCAGTGTCTGCTGCAACGCCAGACTGCTTTCATCGGACAAGACTGCCATCAGCATTACACGTTTACCGACCCAGGTCTGAAGTGTGACCTTTGGGATTTCCTGACGGCCCTCATTAACCGGCGACTCCACCAGGGCCTCTTCCTGCGGGTCGCCGGCTTCGGGTCGAACACCCTGCGAGGGAACTTTGAGCTCCGGCGTACCGGCCTGAGCATGCACTTTCTCAGGCTCGGGAGCAGGCTCCGGAGACTTTTTGGCATCCATCAGCGATTGCAGCTGGGCGATGTGATCTTTACCTCGCCCGGCTTTCGCCGAGGGCGGAGCAGGCATGCTCTCCGGCTTGGGAATCGCAGGCGGCACAGAAGCAAATTCGACAAAGTCAAAATCATTACTCGGCGCAGCACCCGGCAGTGGTTCACGGGCATACCACATGCGAATGCCCGCTGCTGCCAGATAGAACTGCCGTTCTGCTTCGTTTCCGATCACATCAACTCCAGACAATTCTGCACTTCATCGGCTCAAACGTCAGCACTCTGCGGATGCTGGCGGATGCCACCACGAACAATCAGGTTCAACGCCTCGATGTAAGCTTTGGCAGACGCAATAATGATATCCGTGTCTGAACCGACGCCATTGACGATACGCCCGCCGCGCTCAAGACGAACGGTCACTTCGCCCTGGGCATCGGTACCGCTGGTAATGGCGTTCACAGAATACAGCTGCAGATTGCAGCCCGAATCCACCAGAGACTCGATCGCTTTGAACGTGGCATCGACCGGACCGCTGCCTTCAGCCTCAACAGTGTGTTCTTTGCCTTCCATCGTGACTGTCAATGTGGCCTTCGGCACCACACCAGTTTCAGAGCATACCTGCAGACAAACGAGGTCATAGGGGCCTTCCTCTTCCTTCTGACGGGTATCGCTGGCGATCGCCTGAAGATCCTCATCGAAGATCTCATGTTTGAGATCAGCCAGCGCCTTGAAGCGGGTGAAAGCCTCGTTCAGTTCGCTCTCGGTTTCGAACTTGATTCCGAGCTCCAGCAGACGGGTACGGAAGGCATTCCGTCCGGAATGTTTACCCAAGACCAGGCTATTGGTATGCCAGCCCACATCCTGGGCACGCATAATTTCATAGGTTTCACGATGCTTGAGAACGCCATCCTGATGAATGCCCGACTCGTGGGCAAACGCATTGGCGCCGACAATCGCCTTGTTGGGCTGAACCGGGAACCCGGTGATTGTTGAAACCAGACGGGAAGCAGGAAGAATATGCTGGGTATCAATGCGGGTATCAATACTGAACAGATCCTGACGGGTGCGCACTGCCATTACCAGCTCTTCCAATGACGCATTGCCGGCTCGCTCTCCAAGACCATTAATCGTGCACTCTACCTGCCGGGCACCATTGGTGATCGCAGCAATCGAGTTGGCAACAGCGAGCGGG
>JAVLAV010000158.1:0-836 GCA_031580735.1 Marinobacter sp. | reverse complement strand
CGGCGAGCGTCAACCCGATTCGCCACGGTCATCCAGTGTTTGTGCCCAAAGCGCCACAAACCGGGTGGTTTCGACTGTACTCACCCGACGACCTCTTCCTGGGTATGGGGGAAGTGCTGGATGACGGGCGAACCGCGCCGCGACGTTTGTTCGCGGCGTTGTAAGGGGCGCTGACGCGCCCATGGCATTGCGGGACGGTGCCGCCAGCAGACTCGGCTGGACCACTGACCCGCGATGGACTTCAAAGCATCACCCAGGCAGACGAGGAGAGATTTCCCATGTCATTGAATGAAAAGACCACGGCAGAGATCGTTGCCGAATTTGGCAAGGATGCGAACGACACCGGTTCCCCGGAAGTCCAGGTCGCACTGCTGACCCAGCGGATCACCCACCTGACCGAGCACTTCGGCACCCACAAGCAGGATCACCATTCCCGCCGTGGCCTGCTGAAGTTGGTCAACCAGCGGCGCAAGATGCTGGACTATCTCAAGTCCAAGAGCCTGACCCGCTACCAGGAACTGATCGCGAAACTCGGCCTGCGCAAGTAAGCGCAGTCGAAGCAAACCCGTCGCACTCCGGCGGGTTTTTGTTTATGGGGCGGCCGACGAGCACGTCGGCAACCCAACCAGATTACGATTTCACCAGATAAAGGCAGGAGCCAGACGTGGCAGTCACGAAACAGTCCTTCGAATACGGGCAACACACTGTGGTGCTGGAGACGGGCGAGATCGCCCGGCAGGCCAGTGGTGCGGTGATGGTGACCATGGGAGAAACCGTGGTGCTGGTGACGGCGGTCGTCGCGCCGAAGGCCGAGCCGGGCAAGGATTTCCTGCCCC
>JAVLAV010000157.1:0-844 GCA_031580735.1 Marinobacter sp. | reverse complement strand
GCGTTGTTCGATGGTGGCCAGGTATTGTTCCACCAGTTGCCTGTCGCGGCTGATGCCGAGCTTGAAAGCGTCTTCCAGTACCAGGGGCAGCAGTTTGGCCGAAGGCCGGGAGCAGGTGATGGGCCCGGTGTAACCGGCGGCCAATAGCCAGGGTATTCGGCCCACGTGGTCTATGTGTACGTGGGTGGCGATAAGGGCCTGGATTCCTTTTGTGCTGAAGTCGATTTCCTGGGTATTGCGTGTGTTGCCGGCTTCCTGGCCCTGGAACAGGCCGCAGTCTATGAGCAGGCTGTTTTCGGGGTTTATGTGTAGCTGGTGGCAGGAGCCGGTTACGCCGGTTTTGGCGCCGTGGTGTTCTATGTTTACTTTTGGCATTTCCTTTGCCCTTTCTTACTGATAAAGATTTTTTTGCCACGGAATCCACGGAAGGACACGGAAAAAGACAAAGATTAAAAGATGTTTTAGCCACTAAACCCACGAAAGAACACGAAAAAAAGATTTACTGCGGTAAGACGGTCTTTGTTTTTCTTCGTGGATTTCGTGGCAAATCGTCTTTGCTTTTTCCGTGGATTCTGTGGGTTCCGTGGCGAATCCTTTCTTTAATCTTTTTCTTTCATGGCTTGGCGAACCTGGCTGGCGAATTCGGCCATGAAGGTGGCGAAGATGCCGAGCATGAAGGCCAGTACGATGGCCACGGCCAGGATGAGTTTTTTGCTGGTGCCTTTGTTCTCCAGGCTTTCGCGGGCGACCACCAGGGTTTCTGCGGGTTTGAGGGAGTCAAGCTGGGCCTGTACATCTACTTGCTCTTGTATGATTTGTGCTAGTGCTTCGCCGGCTACGTCCT
>JAVLAV010000156.1:317-859 GCA_031580735.1 Marinobacter sp. | reverse complement strand
CGGTGCCAATGCCGGAGCTGCAGTGTCAGAAGGTTGATGACACCTATGTGCTGCGTGACGGCGCTTCCGGCCTGTTCCTGGCGGCCAGCAAGTTCCCGAAAAACCGCGAAACCCGGCCGCCTCTGGTGATGGAGATCAAGCCACACCGCAAGGAGATCGACCCCAAGCACGATTACCTGATGGATGCCCCGGAAAAAGACCCGGAAGGCAACCCGACCGTGATCCGCTACAGCCGGAAGTTCAAGCAGCAGTATGTGATGTCAGAGAAAGATGGCAAAGCGACCGGCTGGTCGGCGTGGTATGAGAATGGCCGCTGGGTTCCGAAAGATAAGAAGAAGTAATTTTTGGCCACGGAATCCGTAGACGGGTTCCGTGGCTAAAAATCAGTCTTTGCGAAGCCTTTGAATAAGGGCAGACGTATCCCAGCGGTTGCCGCCCATATCCTGCACATCCCCGTAAAACTGATCCACCAGCGCGGTTACCGGCAGTTTTGAGCCGTTCTTGCGCGCTTCCTCCAGGCAGATGCCCAGATCCTTGCGCAT
>JAVLAV010000156.1:0-307 GCA_031580735.1 Marinobacter sp. | reverse complement strand
TCCACCGCAAAGCCGTGGTCAAATTCGCCCTCAATCATGGTTTCCGAGCGGTTCTCCATTTGCCACGACTGGGCAGCACCTTTGGAAATTACGTCTACGACCTTCCTGACATCAAGATCCGCCTGTTCGGCGAAATGCAGCGCTTCTGACAGCGCCTGTACCAGTCCAGCGACGGCAATCTGGTTGACCATCTTGGTTTTCTGGCCACTGCCGGCAGGGCCCATCAGGTTGAGTGCCTTGGCAGAATTATTTTTATTCTTCTCACCATTACACTGCTTGGCGTGTGGGTTTTTGGCATAGCCAACAC
>JAVLAV010000155.1:0-861 GCA_031580735.1 Marinobacter sp. | reverse complement strand
AGCTTGATAATAGCGGGCTTGCGCTGGCTTGCCGGTTGGTTACGCAGCCAGACCCAGGCAGCAAGCGAGAAGACAATAACCAGCATGATTATTAGCGGCACTCAAATACCCCGGGGCCATTGATGGATTGAAGATGGCTTGCTGATGGATGGAAACAAGCGCTACCGGATCTGTTGAGTCAGGCGCCTGACTTCCGGAGAGCTGCGGCTGGAAAAATCCTGCAGAGCGCGGGCTCCCCCCGAAGCATAGACCGCAACTGCGGCCATAAGATCCTTGAGTACCTGCGGACTGTTGCGGTCAAACGGCACATAAGCGCCTCCCGACAACTTACTCACCTGCTGGAACACGGCCCTGGCATGGGCGTCGGAGCCCTCATGAAACATGAACACCGGGGTTTTCAACATACCCAGCTCCCCGGCGGTGTGGCAGAGCTCATCGACCGGTTCCTCGCAACAATCGCCGATAAACACCACGGCCTTCACCGGCTCTGCGCGGGTTTCCTTCATGGCGTGGGCCAACACCCGACTGATCTGAGTGCGACCACCCAGGCAGGAAACGCCGTTCATCAGATTCAGCAGTTGGCCGGTTTCAGTCACAAAGCCTGTGGCCTTGAATTCGCCAAAGCCACGGTAATAACAAAGCTGAATGGCCAGGCCGCCCAAATCCCGGGTTGCCATGAATAGTTCACTCTGTAAATGACAAGCCTGGTCCCAGGTTGCCTCCCGGCTTGCAGTCGCGTCCAGGGCGAAAATCAGCCGCCCCCGGCCACCCGATGGCCCACCGCCCCGGGCAGGCAGTTTGTTGGCCTGCTGGATAAACTGGTCAATCGACTGCTTACCGGATCTGGTGCGTAGCTCTTTG
>JAVLAV010000154.1:0-887 GCA_031580735.1 Marinobacter sp. | reverse complement strand
CCGGGCGCAGGCGCCAAGAAGCAGTATGGAGGCGAAAACAAAAGCGATTCGGAGCCGTGAAGCGAAGCAAGAACGGCAACTGGGCGGGCGATTATTCATTCCTGATACCTGCAACATCCTGATCATGGCCATGTCCTATACAGAGGCAGCAGCATGGAAGCCATACGCTACATAGCCTCCAGCACACAGTCGATCTCTGGATCGACGTTCCAAGAAGCTAATTTATGGAATTGACACCGCAGTCACTTATTAATTGGATACCTCAATGTACCACTTGGGCTTGATACGCCCGCAATCACGCGCTTGTCGCGTAGATTGCATTGTTATGCCACCCGAACCAAAATATACCAATTATTGGTACTAGTGAGGTGGCACCATGCCAAAAAATACCAGCATCACTCTAGGCCAACATTTTGATGCGTTCATTGCAGAACAGCTCAAAAATGGCCGATACAGCTCAACCAGCGAGGTTGTTCGTGCAGGCTTACGCCTGCTTGAAGAATCCGAAACCCGCTTGATCACGCTCCGCAAACTGCTCAAGGAAGGTGAGGATAGTGGTTTTGAGGACTACTCCTATGACTCACTTATTCGTGAACTGGACAACGAAGGACACTGATGCCGAATTTCAAGCTTTCCAGGAAGGCCAAAGCTGATCTCAAATCAATTGCGATTTACACGGAACGTAAATGGGGCCGGGATCAACGAAACCACTACATTCTTCAGTTCGATCAGTGCTTCCATCTTCTCGGTGAGAATCCGAACGTGGGACAAGCCAGCGATGAGATAAGCCCTGGCTACCGACAGTACCCCCAGGGAAGCCACATCATTTTTTATCGGATAGCCACCGACAGTGTTGTTGAAATTATCCGCATCCTGCACAAACGCAT
>JAVLAV010000153.1:0-911 GCA_031580735.1 Marinobacter sp. | reverse complement strand
CTTTGAGGAGGCCAAAACCGTTTTGCCGTTTCGACGTGGTGAGTAAACTCTCCCTCCTTCCCGATAGACGGCCAGTGTGTGGGTGGGCCTCCCAAAAACCGCTACGAGCACATCCATGTGCGCTTCTCTCAGGCCATCCATGGCCTTCGAAATTTTTGGGAGGCCCACCCACACACTGGCCTGAAATGTACTGAGCCTGCTGGCGCTCTATTTCACTTTGGGAATTCTGAATGTTGTCGTATCACAGCTTGGCGAATTCCAGATACCGACTGGCAGCCTGCTTCTTCTCATCCTGGCTGTTGAGCATTTCCAGGCGCAACTTATCGATGATTTTCATGTAACCATCTAATGGCGACTTTTCCTTGCCCTGCTCCTTTGACGCTTCGATAAACGCCTTCTGTTTTTCACGAATCTCGCCCAGTTTTTCCAGAGCCTTCTGCATCGCGGCAATTCGGGCATCCACCGGGCCATTACCATTGTTACCGCTCTCGTCTGAATTGCCGTTATTACCAACAACACCCAGTGAGGTTTCCACCGGCGGAGCCGCTTCGGTGTTTTGCTCGGCCAGATCCAGCTCTTCAAGGGTGCGCACTTCCCCGTCGGTGGTCAGGTAGATACCGGAAGCCTTGATCTGGCCAAGCGGGACGCCCTGTGGGTTGGTGAGGGTGAAACGGTCATCGGCGCTGTCGACATACAGGGCCTGCACGCCAACGTCTTTCAGGGAGCGCAGTTCGTCGTCGCCCCCGGCGGTTTGTACCCAGACCTGGAGCTGGGAGAAGACGTCGTCGTTGGCGTCTATCCAGCGGTTGCCGTCGTCGTCGAAAGCGGCCAGTTCGCTGAAGCCGGAGCCGCTTTTCGGGCCGAAAAGTTCGCTGCCGTCGTCCACTTTGCCGTTGCCGTTGCGGTCAAAC
>JAVLAV010000152.1:0-944 GCA_031580735.1 Marinobacter sp. | reverse complement strand
CTGCCCTGAAGGCCCGCCTGCAGGCCGGCAAGGCGCCGGTGGTTGCCTTGGATGTCTGGGAAAACGAACCGGCGATTGATCCTGAACTGGTCGAAGAGGTCTGGCTCGCCACTCCGCACATTCCCGGGTACAGCCTCGAGGGCAAGGTGCGCGGCACCGAAATGATCTATCAGGCCCTGAGTCACTGTCTGGGTCTGCCCATCCGCAAGAAAGCCGGTCAGTTCCTGCCCGAGCCGCCACTCAGCAAACTGACGTTTACAGCGGCGGCTGAGGAGCAGAAAGCACTGAGAACGGCGCTGAGAGCCTGCTACGATCCCAGAACCGATGATATAAAGCTGCGATTGGCGATGAAGGGCGATGCCAGTGAAAGGGCTGAGGCCTTCGATGACCTGCGCCGGAATTATCCCGTGCGCCGGGAGTGTTCAAGCCTGAAAGTCCAGCTCAAGGGGGCGGGTCGTTCCATGCAGGACAGTTTCAAGGCCGTGGGTTTCAAGCTCAAGATCTAGCCTTAATCCAGAGTCTGCGCCGGGATCAGGTACCCCTCCCGAAAAACGCTCCTGGCGGCACATCCCTGTGGCGCTTCTGCTCCGCCATCCCTGGCTCCGCAAATTTTCGGGAGGGGTACCTGATCCCGGCGCGTCTGACTTTTGGAGGTCGGCGCCTTAAAGCTTCGCCTCCTGCAGCGCCTTGATCCGATCTTCCAGCGGCGGGTGGGTCATGAACAAAGCGGAAAGCCCGCCGCGCGCACCCCGGTTAATCCCAAACGCCTGCAACGAATCCGGCATCTGATCCGGCACCTCGCTTTCCTGCTTCAGACGCGCAAGGGCGTTGATCATGGCTCCGCGACCAGCCAGCTGTGCGCCGGCAATGTCTGCCCGGAATTCCCGGCGGCGGGAGAACCAGAACACGATGGTACTGGCCAGAATGCCCAGCACTATCTCCGC
>JAVLAV010000151.1:0-955 GCA_031580735.1 Marinobacter sp. | reverse complement strand
CCATGGCCCGGGAAAACCTGACCGTGGTCACCCACGCTCTGGTGCACAAGGTACTGCTGGATGGCAGAACCGCCACCGGCGTGCGTTATGAGCAGGGCGGCAAGGTTCACGAGGTGAATGCGGCTGACGAAGTGATTCTCTGTGCCGGCTCCATCGGTTCGCCGCATCTGCTGCAGCTCTCTGGCATCGGCAATCGCGAAGTGCTGGAAAAGGCCGGCATCGAGGTTCAGCACGAGCTGCCGGGCGTGGGCGAGAACCTGCAGGATCATCTGGAATTTTATTTCCAGTATCGCTGCAACCAGCCGGTATCGCTGAACCGCAAGCTGGACTGGTGGAACAAACTTAAGATCGGTGTGCGTTGGATTCTGCGCAAGGATGGCCTGGGGGCCACCAACCATTTCGAATCCTGTGGTTTTATCCGCTCCAAGGCCGGCGTTGAGTGGCCGGATCTGCAATATCACTTCCTGCCGGCCGCCATGCGTTATGACGGTAAGGAAGCGTTTTCAGGTGATGGCTTCCAGCTGCACATCGGTCACAACAAGCCGAAAAGCCGTGGCTTTGTACATGTGCAGTCGGCAGACCCGAAACAGCCGCCTCGCATCCGTTTCAACTATCTGGAACACGAAGCCGACCGTGAAGGTTTCCGTGATTGTGTGCGCCTGAGCCGGGAAATTGTCAGCCAGCCGGCGATGGACGACTACCGCGGCGCGGAAATCCAGCCCGGTGAGCAGGTGCAAAGCGATGAAGAAATTGATGCCTTCATTCGCCAGGCGGTAGAGAGCGCCTATCACCCGTCCTGCTCCTGCAAGATGGGCACCGATGAACAGGCCGTTGTGGACCCGGACACCCGGGTGCGCGGCCTTGAAGGTCTGCGGGTGGTGGATTCATCCATCTTCCCGACCATTCCCAACGGCAACCTGAACGCGCCCACCATCATGGTGGCCGAGCGGGCGGC
>JAVLAV010000150.1:247-960 GCA_031580735.1 Marinobacter sp. | reverse complement strand
GCCAGACTCCGGATTTTGTTCGAAGCAAAGTGATAAGCTTGGCATCCAGCAACCAGTATCGGTCGGCCAATGGAATTGCACTGGCAGTGAGGAATGAGTTGGGAAATCGCATTCACACTGCAACCGTGATCAAAATCCTCGAAGAAGAGGGAATGTACGGGGTCATTGTGGAGAGAGCCGAAAATGGTCGGCTTCTCCGAAAGAAGCGGGGGTTGAAGGTTGAAACCGACGCTTGACGGTGAGCACCTCACAGGCACTCACTTCCCCTCATCTCCCCCTTGGGGACAAGGGGAAAAATAAGACACTGTTTTACAAGGTATTTTTTAGGGAAAAGTTCGGTTTGGAGGGGATTGAAAATCCCCGTGTCGGTGGTTCGATTCCGCCTCCGGGCACCACTAATTCCAAGCCGAATCAAGAACTTACCTAGCGTAAGAGTTGATTCGGCTTTTTAGTTTCTGGCGATGCCAATACGCTCAGATACGCGGGTTTACGCTGGATTACGTTGGCGCCCTTCCCCTCCGCTCCCTAAGAACAGAAGGACGCCGCAACCTCAAAATGGCTTGTCCCGTCCCGGGCTACTCTTCTGCCCCTGCAATTCTTCGGAATACCTGAAGATTGTCACCGTTTTGGGTAACTATATCGTTCAGACCATCTCCATCTGTATCAAGTACCGCAAAAGCCGGTGAAAAGTTGGGGTAGTCTGTGGGCGATTG
>JAVLAV010000150.1:0-237 GCA_031580735.1 Marinobacter sp. | reverse complement strand
CCTCCGCTCCCCCTTCTAAATACCTTCAAACAATTGGAGGTATTAGTGACTACAGCAACCAAGAAACGCACAAGCACGTTCAGCGAGAAAGCGAAGAAAGAACTGGCTCCCGGTCAGGAGATCAGCGAGAACGGCATTATTTATCGCAAGCGCAAGGATGGAGGCGGAACCTGGCGCTATGACTTCACGCAGTCCGGCACGAGACACAAAGGAGTTATCGGTTCTGACCGGGAAGGG
>JAVLAV010000014.1:3115-43066 GCA_031580735.1 Marinobacter sp. | reverse complement strand
ATCCGGGACACTGGCCGGTTTGTCAGCAAGGTGTTTATGCTGGCATGCTTACTGGTGACGCCGGGTACTACTCGGGCCGGACACGAAAATCGTGAAGGCGTTCGCCATGAATAATCGCCTGACCCGCAGACAAAGCCTCCAACTTATGGGCGCCGCACTGGCTGTGGTGTCGCTTCCCTTCGGGCAGTTGTTGGCCGCCACAGATTCATTGCTTGAAAAGCCAGTGCCCGGCGCAGGGCTCAAGCTGCCAGTGATCGGCATGGGCACTTGGCGTACGTTCAATGTGGGTAATGACCCGAAACTACTTAAGGCCAGAGCGGAGGTAGTCCAGGAGTTTTTCCGCCTCGGCGGTGGCCTGGTGGACTCATCGCCCATGTACGGTTCCGCACCGGATGTAATGGGGTATGCGCTGGAAAAGCTCGGTATCCCCGAAAGCCTGTTTGCTGCGGAAAAGGTCTGGAGCCCGGCAGGCGGTTCGGCCCGGGAACAGCTGGCAGACCTGGAAGGCCGCTGGGGCATCCCGCGCTTTGACCTGGTGCAGGTGCACAACCTGACCGACTGGCGCGACCATCTTGCGGCGCTCCAGGAGATGAAGGCACAGGGACGGATCCGCCACGTGGGCATCACCACCTCGCATGGCCGCCGGCACCGCGAGTTTGAGCGGATCATGGCCTCGGAGGACCTGGACTTTATCCAGCTCACCTACAACATCGCCTATCGCGACGCCGAACAACGGCTGTTGCCGTTGGCCCGGGAGCGGGGCATTGCCGTGATCGCCAACCGCCCCTACGGCGGCGGTCGGCTGATCAAGGGCCTGCAACGCCGGGGTGAGCCGGTGCCGTCCTGGGCGCGGGAGGCCTTCGACTGCCGCACCTGGGCCGACTTCCTGCTGAAATTCATTGTCAGTCACCCCGCCATCACCTGCGCCATTCCCGCCACCACCCGCGTGGAGCACATGACCGAAAACATGCAGGCCGGCCGCGGCCCCATGCCCTCCACCGAAACGCGGCAGCGAATGGTGCGTTTCATCGAATCGCTATGATGGACTGGACCAGTTACCGTCTGCAGGATTACGTGCCCTTTACCGAACAGGTCTATTTCCGCCTGATGGAGCGCATGGGCGAAACCTTCTGGCCCCTGCACCTGTTGATGCTGGTATTGGGCGGGGCGGCCCTGGTCCGGATTCTGAAAGCCCGCCCCCGGGTGGCCCTGGTGTTGATGGTGCCGGCCTGGCTCCTTGTGGCCGTGGCGTTTTTCCTGCAGCGCTACGCACAACTGAACTGGGCCGGGCATTACATGGGCTATGCTTTTGGGGTGCAGGCGGCCTTGCTGTTGCTGATCGCACTGTCGGGCCGTGGCCTGAATTACCCGCGCGGCGGGCAACGGACAGCGCTGGCGATTGGCGTGGTGTTGGGACTGTTCGGCTTGATAGGCCTGCCGTTGATAACTTTGCTGGGAGGCGCTTCCTGGTACCAGGCGCAGGTATTCGGTATCCACCCGGACCCCACGGTCCTGGTCTCTCTCGGGGTTGTTGTGCTTGGGCTCCGGGGCCCGGCGAAATGGTTTGCGGCTATGGTGCCGGTGTTTTGGCTGGGGATTTCCGGCCTGACACTGCTGGCACTGCATTGGCGAGAAGTCTCAACACTGACGGGAGGGGCTTTTCCCGGTTGATCGGGGCCGCCCCTTACAACGTAGCCTTGCGTTAGTCATCGAACAAAGGAGGAAGAATCATGGCAGAGAATCCCGTAATGCTGATTACCGGTGCTTCATCAGGCATTGGCGCTGAAACCGCACGCGCCGCTGCCCGAGAAGGCTACCGCCTGGTGCTGGCGGCCCGCTCGGAAGACCAGCTTGCCAGTTTGCAGCAGGAGCTCGGTGGCCGGGAAAGCGTGTTGACCGTTCGCTGTGATGTCCAGAGCGAAAGTGACCAGAAACGCGTGGTCAGTGAGGCGCTTGATACCTTCGGGCGCATCGATGCGGTGTTTGCCAACGCCGGTCGGGGTGGGGAACCCGGTGGCTTCAGTGAGGCCGATCCCGGCGTCTGGAAAGACATGATCCTGACCAACATCCTGGGCGTGGGCCTGACCATCCAGGCCTGTTTGCCGGCGCTTCGGGAAAGCCAGGGCCACCTGCTGCTGACCGGCTCGGCCGCCGGCCGCGTGACCATTCCCGGCTCCATGTACAGCGCCACCAAATGGGCGGTGTCTGGTATTGGCTATGGCGTGCGTGAAGAACTGCGGGGCTCCGGTATCCGGGTGACGTTGATCGAGCCGGGCATGGTGGACACGCCGTTCTTTGACCAGCCGCCGGCCCACGCGCTGAAACCGGAAGACGTTGCCAATGCCGTCATGTACGCGGTGGCGCAGCCCGCCCACGTGGATGTAAACGAGATCCTGGTCAGGCCGACACCGGAGATTGAGTAAGCCTTGCGCCGGGCGGAGTGTGCCATAGACTGAAAGTGAATGGATCCGAATTGACAACAAAGAGGAATGGCTGTGTCTTTAACCTCCTGTATTCGCCGCGCTGCGGCAGTTGCTGTCCTGCTGTTCGCCGGTCAGGCCGTGGCGGCCGACCCGGTGGTGGTGTCCTCCAAGATTGATACCGAAGGCGCCGTGCTGGGCCAGATGATACTGCAGTCCCTGGAGGACGCCGGCGTTCCGGTCGAGAACCGGCTTCAGCTGGGCGGCACCAGTATCGTGCGTAACGCCATCAAGGCCGGCGAGATCGACCTGTACCCGGAATACACCGGCAATGCAGCGTTCTTCCATGACCAGGCCGACCGGGATATCTGGAAAGACGCGGACAAGGCCTACGAGGCTGCAGCCCGCCTGGACCGGGAAGCCCACGACATTGTCTGGCTGACCCCGGCTAAGGCCAACAATACCTGGGCCATGAGCGTGCGGGGCGACCTGGCGCGGGAGCACAATCTCAACACCCTGGAAGACCTGGCGCGCTATCTCAACAATGGAGGCACCTTCAAGTTTGCCGCCAGTTCCGAGTTTGTGGAGTCTGCCAGCGCCTTGCCGGCGTTTCAGGAGGCCTACGGGTTCAAGCTGGGGTCTGACCAGTTGCTGACGCTCTCTGGTGGCAATACGGCCGCGACGCTGAGGGCGGCGGCCCTGAACAACAACGACGTGAACGGCGCCATGACCTACGGCACTGACGGCGGCCTGAACGCCCTCGACCTGAAAGTGATGCAAGACACCCTTGGCGTACAGCCGGTTTACCAGCCGGCGCCGATTGTGCGGGCGCAAGTGCTGGAAGCCTATCCGGAAATCCGCGAGGTGCTTGGGCCCATCTTCGAATCCCTGGACCTGGAAACCCTGCAGCGTCTGAATGGCCAGGTGGCGGTCAATGGTGTGCCGGCCAGCAAGGTGGCGCGGGATTATCTGGATTCGCTGGATCGAAACTGAGGTTTACCCGCTATCGGATTTCGAAGCTTTCTGGAAAGACCTAATCGGGTGATTCCGGCGCTGGGGTTGCTGGCCCTGGCGTTGGTCTGGCTCCTGGATTTTGGCGTTATCCAGCCCAATCGCATTGTCTCGGGATCCGGCCATGGCCTGTCGTCGGCGTTGGGATGGCAAGGGGCTGCGCTGGTGACGGGCGTTCTGGCGGCGGCGATTGTACTGTCTGTTGTTCGCCTCCCCCAGCGCTATTGGCTCCTGTTCGGCCTGATTGGCGCTTCACTGGCGGGCCTGCCATTGCTGCTGGAGGTGTTCGCCACCCGCCATCTGCCGGCCAACTCTCCCTACGCCCGCTCCTCGATTGGCGCCGGTTTCTGGTGTCTGCTGTTTCTGCTTTCGCTGATGCTGATTGAGGTGGTTGGCCGGCTCCGGGCCCGTCGCCGGCTGCAATTGTTGCTGCTGGTGGCGCTCAGCGGCAGTTGGCTGGTGCTGTTTCGCAGCGATGGCCTGGAAAGCCTGTCGCTGGTGCGCGAATTTAGTGCCCGGCCCGGTAAGTTCGAGCAGGCCCTCTGGACTCACCTGGCGCTGGCCTTTGGTGCGGTCTCCATCAGTGCCTGCCTGGCGTTTGGCCTGGCCCTGAAGATGATGCGCAGCCCGGGCTGGCAGCGGCCAATCCTGGGTCTGGTGAGTTTCCTGCAGACCATCCCCAGCCTGGCGGTGTTTGGTTTGTTGATTGCACCGCTTAGCGCCCTGTCATCCGCCTTTCCGGCGTTACAGGCGCTGGGCATTCGCGGCATTGGCTGGGCGCCGGCCCTGCTGGCGTTGATCGCCTACAGCCTGCTGCCCATGGTACGCAATACCTTTGTTGCGCTCACCGAAGTGTCGGAAAGCCTGGCCGACGCGGGACGGGGCATGGGCATGAGCGAGAAGCAGCTGTTTTTCCAGCTCAAACTACCGCTGGCGCTGCCGGTGATCATCGAGGGGGTGCGCATCACCACCATCCAGGCCATCGGCCTGACCGCCGTGGCGGCACTGATCGGTGCCGGGGGCTTCGGTTCCTTTATTTTTGAAGGGCTGGGACAGGCGGCGATGGATCTGGTGTTGCTTGGCGCCTTGCCGACCATTGCCCTGGCGCTGCTGGCCGATGCACTGCTGACCATGCTGGCGGCCAGCCTGAAACCCACCCCGGCAGAGGCCTGACAGGATGAGGAAGGGTCTGGATGATTGAACTGAAACACGTTACGCGCCGCTTTGGCGACACGGTTGCCGTGGACAACATCAACCTGACCATCGAGACGGGCGAGGTCTGCGTGCTGGTGGGCAGTTCCGGTTGTGGCAAGTCCACCACCTTGCGGATGATCAACCGGCTGCTGCCCCACAGCGAAGGAGAAATCCTGGTAGATGGTGAGGACATCACTGCCATGAACCCGGAGCAGTTGCGATTGAACATGGGCTATGTGATCCAGGGCACGGGCCTGTTTCCCCACTGGACCGTGGCCCGCAACATCGCGATGGTGCCGCAGTTGCTGAAGTGGCCGAAGGAGCGGATCGATGCGCGGGTGGGGGAGTTGATGACGTTACTGGATCTTGATCCGGAGGCCCAGGCTCATAAGTACCCCCAGCAGCTGTCTGGTGGCCAGGCACAGCGGGTGGGCGTGGCGCGGGCACTGGCGGCGGACCCGAACATCCTGTTGATGGACGAGCCCTTCGGCGCCCTGGATGCTATCACCCGGGAGAACCTGCAACTGGAGATGCTGCGCATCCAGCGCCAAGTGCGCAAGACCACGGTGTTTGTCACCCACGACATCGACGAAGCCCTGAAACTGGCCACTCGCATTGCAGTAATGGACAGGGGGCGCATTCTTCAGCACGACACGCCGGAGAACATTCTCCGCAACCCGGCGTCTGAATTTGTGGAAAACCTGGTAGGCAAGCAGGATCGCGGCCTAAAACTGATGAGCCTGCAGCCGGTGCGAAAACTGATGACGGTCCATACAGAGTCCCGTCTTCCAGAGCCCGGCGTTGACTCGGTCAATGAAGACGACAGCGCCCGGCTGGCATTGTCGATTCTGCTCTGGCAGGGCGCTGGACAGGTGCCGGTGGTGAATGCCGATGGCCAGGAGGTTGGCTTTGTGACCCGTGAACGCCTGATGCAGGGAGGCGCCTGATGCGGATCTGGTTGCCACCGCTGCTGTTGGCGTTGCTGCTGTGCGGCCTGAGTGTGGGGATGGATACACTGGAACCGCTGTTCCAGTGGCTGCAGCCGGACAAACAGGGGGTGATCTATGAGCGGGAAAGCTTCCTGTTCCTGCTGCAGAACCACCTGTCGCTGGTGGCAGTTTCTGCAGCTGTCGGCACCTGTATTGCGGTGGCTGGCGGCATCTTCGCCACCCGTCCGGTGGGACGAGACTTCCTGCCGCTGGTTAACCAGGTGGCTTCCATTGGCCAGACCTTTCCACCGGTGGCCGTGCTGGCGCTGGCGGTGCCGGCCCTCGGGTTCGGTGAGGCGCCCATCCTGGTGGCCTTGATTCTCTATGGCCTGCTGCCCATTCTGCGCAATACCCTGGCCGGCCTCGAGGGCCTGGACCCGACCGTGCGTGAAGCGGCCCGGGGCATGGGCATGTCGCCGTTACAGGTGCTGGTGCGCGTGGAATTGCCGTTGGCAGGTCGGGTGATCCTTGCCGGTATCCGCACCTCGGTGACCATCAATATCGCCACCGCCGCCATTGGCTCCACCATTGGTGCCCGCACCCTGGGTGATCCGGTCATTGCCGGGCTGGTTAATGGCAACACCGCCTATGTGCTGCAGGGTGCGATTCTCATCGGCCTGCTGGCGCTGGCCACCGACAGCCTGTTTGAAGCCATTCAGCGAACCTGGGATCGCCGGTTATCGCCCCCGGTGACGGCCTCCTGAGGAAGGACCAACGAGAGTAATCGACATAGTCCTTGGGGTGTTCGATCTGGTCAGCCCAGTCCTGTTCTTCGGCCGTGGCTTTTGCTTCTTCGTGCTCTTCCCTGGCTGGTAAACATACCCAGGACGTATAGTGTTCCATTGGCGTTGTGCGGTCCACGGCCGGTGGACTTGGGTGCAAAGGGTGTTATTCTTTCCACACTTTGCGGGCATTTTAAGAGAGGCAATGTCCACGACTTGATATCCATATAGGGAGGTTCGGAGTGCTCAAACTCGATTGTTCGCAATGGCGACCGGGAGCTTTGCTGCTGGCGATCCTGATGGTGCTCGGGCCAATGTCTGGCGCCCTGGCTGAAACCGAGCCGGCGCTGACCGTTGTCGACGGAGAGGAACGCTACACGCTGAACCTGAACGAGATTGAATCCCTCGGCTTGCATGAAGTGACGATGCGCCACCCTGAGGGGCCGGAGGGAACCTTCACCGGAGTCTGGCTCAATGCCGTACTAAAGAAACAGGAGCTCGCGGAGGCGCGCCGTGTGCGTTTCATAGCCGAGGACGGGTACACCACGTTTCTATCCCCGGAAGATCGCCGTGAAAAGGCCTATTTGCTGGTCACTCGCCTGGACGGCGAGCCCGTCAAGCAGGAGGATCTTGGGCCGTTTATGCTAATAGTGCCGGAAGATGCTGAGGCAGCTCTCGACGGCGCCGTTTCCATAACCCATTGGATCTGGGCGCTCCGCAAAATTCAAGTGAAATGATGCTGACGTCTGGTAAACAACTTCGAAGGTGGTTGGTTGCCGCCTTCACATTGTTATTGCTGATCTGCGGACTGGCTGTTACTTACTACCTGAAAGAGGCCCACCGCCACGTGGGAGCTGACTACACCTCCATGGTGACCGACGTGGTTCGGGCCCAGGCCAGTTTGTCGGAGCTGCGTCAGACCCTTGACACCCTCCGCGAGGAACAGGAAAAGCATCACCTCCAGCAGCTCCATACCATGCTGAATCGCATCGACCGGCGGGCGAGAAAAGTTCTTCACTCGTTGAGTCAGAGTGATTTGCAGGTTGATAGCTATACCGCCCCGTTTGAAGAGATTGAACGGACGGAGGATCGGCTGTCTGAGATGGTCCGTTTGGTGAAGGTGACCGAAGACCACGGACCGGGCGCGTTGGATGTGGAGACTCTCGCCCGCCTGGGAATGGCGCTTGAGCAGAACCTTGCCTGGGCCTACAGCGAACTTAACGAGATGTTGCATTCGGCCTCAGCTGCTCAGCGTAGGCTGATGCAGTGGCTCTCAGTGGCTGTCATGGGCTTACTGATGCTGGTGGTTCTGGTGGTGGGCGGGCTGATGATGGCGCTGATGCGAATTCATCAGCAAAACGAGGCACTGCTCCACCAGAGCCAGACCGATGCCCTGACCGGGCTCTACAACCGCCGCCGGATGTATCAGGCCGCCGAGCGGGAGCTGGCCCGCATTCACCGTAACGGCGGTTCCCTGGGGCTGGTGCTGATCGACCTTGATCACTTTAAACAAATCAATGATACCTACGGTCACCCCACCGGTGATGCGGCGCTGAAGGCGTTCGCCAACATGCTCGTTAAAGAGATCCGGGAAATGGATCTTGCCGTGCGCATGAGCGGTGAGGAGTTTGCCATTCTCGTGCCATACGGCGATCGCTCATCGACCTACGCTCTGGCTGAACGTATTCGCAACGCCACGATGGCGCTTGAGTTGCCAAACAATGCGACGATCACCGCCAGCTTCGGTGCCAGCGCAACCGAGGATTCTCTCGATACCTTCGAACAGCTTTTTTCCCGCACCGACAAATTGCTCTACAGGGCCAAGACGCTAGGACGTAACCGCACCGAAATGAGCTGAGGAGCGGGCATTTGTACTTGTGAGCTGGAGTCGTAATGCATGCGAGGGGAATGGTGATAGATGGCCCCCTCCGGCAGGACTAGAAAGCATATATCTGATTGAAAAGAAAAAATATAAAGTATTAATTCTAAAAATATACCCCCATTAGTACCCCCAAAATCTTGTTTGGTTTTGGGAGTGATTCCCGTATTTGGCCTGCCATCCAGTTAGTAACCCTACTGTACTTAGTTGTGATCATTGTGGCAGCGTATGCTGAAACAAAGCATGGTGGTTACTCTTCTGAATAAGAGGAAATGCATGATATGAAAACTTTGCTGCAGGTAGATTTTCCGTTTGACGGTCCTTTTGGAGATGAGATGGCAGATGCCATGGCTGAGTTAGCACGGTCTATTGCTGACGAGCCGGGATTCCTATGGAAAATCTGGACAGAAAACAGAGACTGCCGTGAAGCGGGGGGAATCTATTTGTTTGAGGATGAACCCAGTGCTCGGGCTTACCTGGAAAAGCATTCGGCACGACTGAAAGAATTTGGTGTGCCGGAAGTCAACGGCAAGGTATTTCAGGTTAACGAGAAATTGTCTGCTATTGATCACGGTCCTGTTTGAAGCGGGCCCGATCAGACACTAACCTTCGAGGCCCTTGGCAGGTAATCAGTCTATGGCAGGCTTTACTGAGCGGGTATCACGGCGACGGGGTGATAGGCCAGAGGAATACTCACTGGCCACTTCCCTGACTTGTTCGTGTAAAACGAAACGGAGCTGGTTAAGGCGCCAACGCCGGAGGATTTATGAACAACCGAGACGATATCCGAAACCGGGCGACAGGTGCGATTATGGGGGCGTTTATCGGCGACGCCCTGGCGCTGGGCCCGCACTGGTACTACGACCTTGAAGAACTGCACCGGGACTATGGCGAATGGATTGATGGTTACACCGACCCCATGCCCGGTCGTTACCATGAGGGCTTCAAGGCAGGCCAGCTCTCGCAAGCAGGTTTTATTCTTGATCTGATGCTGCGTTCACTGGTCAAGGCGAAGGGATACGACGAAGAAGATTTTTGCCAGCGGCTTGATAACGATCTCTTCCCGTTACTGGATGGCAGCCCGGCCTGTGGCCCCGGCGGTTACACCAGCCAGTCCATCCGCGATGCCTGGCGAAAGCGGGTCGAGCAGGGCCTGCCCTGGGAGGAAACGGGTGGCCATGCCGATACCACTGAAGCCATTGAACGTACGCTTGCCATTGCCGTGCGCTATGCTTTTGATCCCAAAACGCTGGCTGCCGCCATTGCCAGCAACACCGCACTGACTCAGGTCGATGACACGGTGGTGTCTATGACGGTGGCTTTCGGGGCCGTGCTGGCCTTACTGGTTCAGGGGCAGCGCCTGGATACGGATATTTCCGAACAGTTGATGACGCTGGTGAAAAGTGGCGAGTTGCCGTTTCATGCCGTCACCAGTGATGATCTTCAGCCACCCAGACCGGGTGATCCCGACCCGCCCCGTGCGGGCCGTTTTGCCTCGCCCGATGCGCTGCTGACACCTTCCTTTATCGCGGCAGCTGCCGCAGACCGGGGGGTGAGCATTGAACCCGCCTGGAAGGTCTCACTGGTGTATGGCATGCCCTGCGCCATTTATCACCAGCTTCCGGCCGCTTACTACCTCTCGGCAAAATTTTCCGACGATTTTGAGAGTGCGGTACTGCACGCAGTGAATGGCGGTGGTCAGAATATGGCCAGGGCCATGCTGACCGGTGCGCTTGTTGGCGCCCAGGTAGGCCTCAGCGGCATTCCTGAACGGTTTTTTGACGGGCTGGAAAACGCCAGTGAGTTGCAGCGCAGCGCAGAGCAACTGGCTTCAGCGCTCCTGGCCGAGCGCCCCGACTGAATCCAATGCTCCCTGGTGCTTGCGAGCAAGCCGAGTGATGCCCACCTGTCGGCAACGATTCTTGGGAAGAGGTTGGGAATGTTTTACTGGCGTGTTTCAGGGGGGACTGGTACCCCCGGCAGGACTGGAAATGATTTTTAACGTTCTGATAATTAAGGAAATAAAAATAAAATAGTGATAAATGTACCCCCAATTATACCCCCAAAATATTTTCTGTACGTGGGAGTGATTCCCAAAACGGTTTATTTGATGGGCTGCTAATAATTGACTTATGCATCAAATGTAAGGGCGTGGTTGGCAATCAGAATAACAAAGGGGCGGCCAGGTAGCCGCCCCTTTGTCGGTTTTCTGTATTACAGCACTTTTTTCAGTTGTCCGTAATCCCCTCCGGTGCGCAGCACCAGAGTAATATTGTTATCGTTTCGGTTGCGGAAGAACCAGCCATGATCACCAGTGAACGCCGCTTCCAGCTTCCCTTGGTCTTCCGGAACGCCTCGTCCTTTTTCATAGGAAATTGAACGGCCACTGCCATTGCCGTGGGTGTCGTAGTTAATAGGGCCTCCCTCGGAAATCCAGGCGAATCGAGCAACTGCACCCTGTTCCATGGTGAGCTTGAACTCGGTGCCTTCGCCAGGCGTAAGAACCACTCGCACTTCATCCTGCCACTTTGATTCTGCGGGTTCTGACGCTTGTTGTTCCTCAGGTGCAGCTTCTAGTTTTGGGGCTGAGGCTGTTTCCTGAGTGGGTTCTTCTGCTTCAGGTTGCACTGCTTCGGCTTCCTGCTGATCGCTTGGGGATTGCACGGCAACCATCTGTGCAGCCTCGTCAGCGGCAGCCTCTTCTGCAAGCTGCACCTTGATTTCGCCCATTTCAGTCAGGCCTAACAGGCGCCCCGCGCCAGTGGGGTCCAGGGCGTATTCAGCGGGCATGACGACGGTAACCAACAGAACCAGGGCTACAATGGCGGCAATGATGGTGGATCGCACCAGCTTCGCAGTGCTGGGTAGTTCTTCACGGTTGGGTATATCGGTGTTGTACATAGCGAATCTCCAGAATCAGGCGACAAAGTAACCGGTGAGCTGATAGCCAAAGAGCAGGAAGCCTGCACTCATCATGGCTACGTTGGCGGTGTAGGCATGGCGGAAAAAGCCATCGGTTTTACGCCAGAAGCTGATAGCAATCAGAATCATGGCCAGGGCGATGAGCTGTCCGATTTCCACGCCCACGTTGAATGCAAGCAGGTTCGGAATCAGCCCGTCCGGCGAAATGTCGTATTCGATGATCTTCGTGGACAGGCCGAACCCATGGAAGAACCCGAAAATCAGCGTGGCTGCCTTCGTGTTGGGCTGGAACCCGAACCACCTTTGATAGGCGCCGATGTTGTCCAGCGCCTTGTAGACGATGGACAGGCCGATAATCGCATCAATGAGATAGCTGTTGATGCCGACGTTGAAGTACACGCCCAGCAACATGGTTGTGGAATGCCCCAACGCAAACAGGCTCACGTAGATCGCGATGTGCTTCATTTGGTAGAGGAAGAAAATGATACCCAGCAGGAACAGCAGGTGGTCATAGCCGGTGACCATGTGTTTGGCCCCCAGGTAGATGAACGCAATAAGGTTTATCCCGGTAATTTCCTGGATGTACCCTTTGTCGCCCTGAGCGACTGCATGGGCGAGCGCATCGGTACTCATACCCAGTAAGCCCAGGGTTAGAAATATCCAGAACAGACGACTACCGGTGCCCAGTGGGGACACGCTACGGCAACCGCCAAGCAAGCTTGACAACATAAAGACTCCAATCGAATTTATTTTCTCGGGCCGCGTAAGCGGCAAGAATCAAACGAGAAGAGAGGCTTTTGGAGGGCGTTCGAGCCGATAGCGTAAACTGCGGGGAGAATCACCGGCATAGGGGACGGGTTGCCGGAGAACGGTAAGGCCTTGGGAAATAGCCGGAATTCTGAGCTGGTCTACCGTTTCATGGGTATGATTACCAGCATCATGATGCAGCGATGTCGTCCCTGGCTCTTCATCAAAATCATGGCTGTGCCCATGCTCGTGATGGCTGTCTGGGTGGCTGCCAAACTGTGATTCCCAGTCTGCCGCCAATTCAGCCACGCCGTGAGAGAACGACGTTCCAATCACCGACAGTGACAGGCCCGCCAATGCGAAGAGCATGACGAGTGTCGGAAGCAGTTTTCTTTGATGAATGGCCGAAATCATCACTCTCAATGTGTCTGGTCGGTGGTTGGATTTCAACGGAGCCAGAGGATACCATCCCCCCAGGGGGGATAGGAATTAAATATGATCAATGAGCACACCCACCAATCACACCCGGACATCATCAAGCGCCTGAAGCGGGCTAATGGCCACCTTGAGAGCGTGATTGGCATGATCGAAGATGGCAAGCCTTGTCTGGAACTAGCCCAGCAGCTGCATGCGGTAGAAAAAGCCATTCAGCAAGCGAAACGGGTGCTGGTCCAGGATCATATCGAGCACTGCCTGGATGATGCCTTGGGCCAGCTTGAGCCCGACCAGCAGCGGCGTGTGGATGAGTTTAAAGCCATCGCACGTTATTTGTGAGGCGCTATCCCGAGGGGGATAGCATGTTGAGGCTAACTTAGATCAGCAAAGCCCCTAATTCACAGCGTCTGATGGAGACAGGGCAAACCATGCTCGACATCCTGAAACACCGCACCTACCGTCATTTGTTTCTCGCTCAGGTGGTTGCGCTGCTCGGCACCGGCCTGGCCACGGTGGCCTTGAGTCTCCTGGCCTATGATCTGGCTGGAAAGAATGCGGGTCAGGTGCTTGGCACAGCCTTGGCCATTAAAATGGTCGCGTATGTGTTGGTCGCGCCACTGGCCTCCGCCCTTGCAGAGAATGTGCCCCGCCGAATGCTGCTGGTGTCTCTGGATCTGGTGCGCGCGGCAACGGCGCTGGCTTTGCCTTTTGTAACCGAAGTCTGGGAAGTCTACGTGTTGATTGCAGTGCTTCAGTCGGCATCTGCAGCATTCACGCCCACATTCCAATCCACCATCCCTGACACCCTTCCGGATGAAGATGATTACACCAAGGCACTGTCCCTCTCCCGTCTGGCCTATGACCTGGAGAACCTGATCAGCCCCGCACTGGCTGGCCTTGTCTTGTTGATGACCAGCTGGCAGGGGCTTTTCTCGGGCACGGTACTCGGTTTCATCGCATCGGCACTATTGGTGGTGTCTGTGACGCTTCCCAAGAAGACAGCGGGGGAAAAGCCCCAAGGTTTTTTCGAGCGGGTTAAGCGCGGATTCCGGGTGTTTCTGGCAACGCCTCGACTACGCGGCGTTATGGCACTGAATGTGGTGGTGAGCCTGGCCGGCGCGATGGTGATCGTGAATACCGTGGTGTGGGTACAGGGCGAATTGCGTCTGACAGAGCAGCATACCGCATTCGCCTTTGCGGCATTCGGTGCTGGTTCCATGCTGGCAGCCCTGGCATTGCCAGCTTTACTCAAGCGGTGGGCGGATCGACAGGTCATGTTGTCCGGTGCCGCGATATTGATCATCGGCTTGCTGCTGGCCATTCCAGTGAGCAGCTTTATGTGGTTACTTCCTGTTTGGGCCTGGCTTGGCGTGGGGTTTTCCACCGTGCAAACCCCGGTGGGCCGGCTTCTCACCCGCTCATCTCACCCACAAGACCGGCCAGCTTTGTTTGCCGCCCAATTCTCTGTGTCTCATGCCGGCTGGTTGGTGGCTTATCCGCTGGCCGGTTGGCTCGGTTCTGCGGTAGGGCTGCAGGTGACCCTGGTAGTGATGACGGTACTGGCGATTTTGTTTCTCATTCCAGCCATCAAATTGTGGCCGGCCGATGACCCTTTGGAAATCAGCCATGTCCATGACGATTTGCCGGAAGACCATCCGCACATTAAAGAAACCGGCGCCCGCCACACGCATCCGTATATCGTGGACGACTGGCACCGACGTTGGCCCTGGTAATAAGCCAAAAATAGAAATAGAGGAGAGAGTCATGAAGCGTTTCAAACGAAAAGTGGTGGCTATCAGTCTGGCTTTGACGTTATTACCAGCAGGCCTTCAGGCTCAGGAAGGGACGGCGGAAGATCTGGTCGCGGGGATGGAACGGGCAGATATGACATACCGCCAGTTGATGGAAGTGATGGGTGGTGCCTCTGGCATGATGCATGAAGGCATATTGCGGCAGAACCCGCAAATGGTGAAAAGCGGTGCCGAGATTATCCTGACGCACCCGGCCCCGAGCCATAAGCCCTGGAGTATCATGCCGCAGGAGAAGCAGGCAGGGTTTAAATCGAGCCTGGTGTCATTCGACAAATTGCTGGATCAATACACGGAAGCTACAGCGAAAGCTGCTGCCCAGAAATATTGGCTCAAGGCCAGCCAGTCCCTGCAGGAGCTGAATACGGCGTGCGTCAGCTGTCATTCCATGTGGAAAAATGAAGTGAACTAAGGTTTAGGCTTTAAATAACTCAATCAATCAGGTTTGAGACCTATATCACCTCTGTGAACCAAGGCACCAACAGTGCCTTCCCTCCCATTCACAGAGGCCTTTCCCATGAACGAACAATGCCCCAAGTGCCTATCCGAACGGATTGGCAAAAACAACTATGGCAAGAAAGCCGCTGGTGTCGTCGGCGCCGCAGCCGGCGTTTATGGCGGCTATGCGTCTGCCATTGCAGGCGCCCGAACTGGCGCGATGGTTGGTGCCGTCGCAGGTCCAGTGAGTGGCATCGGCGGTGCAGTGATCGGCGGCTTGTTGGGCGGAGTTACCGGTGTCTCCGCTGGCATCATCCTGGGTGACGTGCTGGATGAGCAGGTGCTCGATAACTACCGCTGCCTGGAATGCGGTCATTCCTTCAGCAAAGAATCGGAGCCCGAAGACGAGACCACCGATAACCCCACTTCCAAATTCCCTAAGGAGTAACCCCATGGCCCATCTGATCGAGCAAATGGCCTACGTTGGCCAGACCCCTTGGCATGGCCTGGGGAATGAACTGTCCTCCAATCAACCACTGGAAGTTTGGGCAAGGCAGGCTGGCTTGGACTGGCAGATCCAGGAAAGCCCCGTTCGCTACGTGACTAATGCCGGAAGCCCGCTGGGTGAGATCCTGTCCTACCCGGATTCCAAAGTACTGTATCGCTCGGATACCAAAGCGCCGCTGTCGGTCGTCGGTAACCGCTTCAAGGTGGTTCAGCCCGAAGAAATCCTGGAGTTCTATCGGGATCTGACCGAAGTTTCCGGTTTTGAGCTGGAAACAGCGGGGGTGCTGAAAGGTGGCCGAAAAATGTGGGCGCTGGCTCGCACCGGCCAATCCGGCATGTTGAAAGGCAATGACCAAACCAACGCCTACGTCCTGTTGGCCACGGCCTGTGATGGCACCATGGCTACTACGGCCCAATTCACCAGTATTCGGGTGGTGTGCAACAACACCCTGGCTGTGGCCTTGAAGGATTCCACGGCCAATGCAGTGAAGGTGAAGCACAACACGGCGTTCGATGCGGACTTGGTGAAGAAGCAACTCGGCATTTCCGTTTCCGCCTGGGACGACTTCATGTATCGCCTGAAAACCCTGAGCGAGCGGAAGGTGAAAACCACTGAGGCCAGGAATTACTTCCTGAAGGTGTTCACCGACGATTCCGTTACCGGCGTTGGCAAAACCAACGAACGGTCCATGGCCAAGGCCCTGTCTTTGTATGAAGGGGAGGGCATGGGTGCAACGCTGGCTTCGTCGGACGGCACTGCCTATGGCTTGCTGAACGCAGTCACTGAGTTCATTGACCATCAACGCCGCGCCAAAACCGTTGACCATCGGCTGGATTCCGCCTGGTTTGGTAATGGTGCTTCCATTAAAAACCGCGCACTCGAACAGGCCATGTCACTTGTGGCCTGACTTCTATCTCAAAACCCTAAAACCGCCATAAAGCCCACCGGAGCCTCGTGCTCTGGTGGGCTTTTTTTATGTCTGGAGGAAAACACCATGGGCATGAGCGCAAACGTACTCCCCAAGCAACGGCCAGCACTGCGACTGGTTTCAACCAAAGGCCTCAGCCGTGACGAATGGCTAAAAGTCCGTAAACAAGGCATTGGCAGCAGTGATGCTGCGGCAGCGGTGGGCATGAACCCATACCAGTCTCAGTTGGAGCTCTGGATGGCTAAAACCGGTCGAGATGCCGGCATGCCAAAACCAGACTCGGATGATCCTGAATCACCGGTCTACTGGGGGCATATTCTGGAACCCATTGTGGCTGAGCAGTACAGCCGCCAAACCGGCCGTAAGGTCCGGCGAGTAAATGCGGTGCTGCAGCATCCTGATCCGGACAAGCACTGGATGTTGGCCAACCTGGATTATTCCGTGGTGGCTGATGATGAGGTGCAAGTTCTGGAATGCAAAACCGCTGGGGAGTTTGGGGCGCGTCTTTGGAAAGACGGTGTGCCGGACTACATCCAGTGCCAGGTTCAGCACCAACTGGCAGTCACCGGCAAGCAGGCAGCCGATGTCTGCGTGTTGTTGTGTGGCCAATCACTCAAGATCTTCCGAATCGAGCGAAACGAGGAACTGATTGAAGCGCTGATCACGCTGGAACGCCAGTTCTGGGATTACGTAGAAACGGATACGCCACCCCCGGTGGATGGCACGGCATCGGCGGAACGTGCGCTGCGCCATCTCTACCCCGAGGACCAGGGCGAGACCCTGGACTTCAGCGAGAGCAAGGAGCTGTCCGATGCTTTCAGCGAGCTGCTGGCAATACGCTCTGAAATGGAAACCCTCAAGTCCACTGAATCCCACCTGAAGCAGCGCATTCAAAGCCACATGGGCGAGGCCTCAAAGGCCGCGTTCCCGGGTGGCAGTGTGAGCTGGAAGCGGAGCAAGGATTCCGTGGGGCTCAACGTGAAGCAACTACTGAAAGACCAGCCTGAATTGCTGGAGCAGTACCCACTCACCAAGCCGGGCAGCCGGCGATTTCTCATCCACGCCTAAAGCCCCATTGGCCACGCGGGTGTAACGAGTGCCCCGTGGCCCTTTTTCAGGAGAGCCATCATGATTAAAGGTTTAGCCATCACGCCGCCCGTATTGGGGCGTATCAGTATTGGCCGGGTTGTTGAGAAAAACGGCATCCGGCTGCCACAAAAAGACAACCAATTCACCATCACCTCCCAGATCCAGGAAAAGGATGGCTGGGTACTGCATCCCCTGGATGAAGAGCTGAGAAAAGACGCGCCCAACAGCAAGCTGCGAACCATTCCGGTACGCATGCTGTTCAACGAGGCAGACCTCAACCTTCGCGCTGAATACACCATGTTCGACCGCAAAAGCGGTCGGCCCATGTGTGTGGGGAACGGCGATACCTGCAAGCGGCTGACGCAATCCGGTGTGCAGTCATTGCCGTGCCCTGGGCCAACGCTGTGCGAATTCGGCAAAGGTGGCTTGTGCAAGCCCTACGGTCGTCTGAACGTGAAAATCGGTGACGACGATGATCTCGGTACTTTCATCTTCCGCACAACCGGTTACAACAGCATCCGGACGCTTGCGGCCCGGCTGAGCTATTACCAGGCGGTATCCGGTGGCTTGCTGGCTTACATGCCGTTGGAGCTCAAGCTACGGGGAAAAAGCACGACCCAGAGCCGGCGAACGCCCATTTTCTACGTGGATTTGGTGATCAAGGAATGCCTTTCATTGCAGGAGGCGGTGGCGGAGGCAAAAGAAACAGCCAACAAGGTGGCAGCGGAAGGTATTGACCAGGCCGCGCTGGATGCGGCGGCTGCCAAGGGATTTGGTAATGCGTTGTTTGAGTATGATGAAGATGAGATGAGCCAGGTAGTTGAGGAGTTTTATCCACCGACGAAAGATGCAGATAAGAACCGGGTGGACAGCTCCTCTGTCGTATCAAAGCTGCAAAGTGACCTGAAACCTGCCAAGTCTGCTTCCAGATGAAATTTATCGAGTGGTCCTACATGGGCCACTCGTCTGGACCGGTGTATATTTATTTTTTGTTGCGACGAGATGACTCTGGAGGAAAAGGCAGTTGAATGATCGGCCCAGAAACGGCTGGGCTATCGGACACCGGCAGAAGTGTTCTGGGGTGAATATTCCGGGGCATTATGAATGAGCGGTGCTGCGGTTATTGGTTGAGTCCACGAATTGGCCGTTCAAACGCGGTCATTTGGACAACTGGTGTGAAATGCCGGTCAAGAAGCATCAAAATCTGCCGTTACCTGAGTAAGTCAACAAATCCAGCGTAACATGATGGCCGTACTCTTTGGTGTTTTAAGAAAATGAATTATTAATTTAGGTTTCTGATTTTAATGGTAAAAATGGGTGAATGGGAAGAGAACGGTTCATTTAAAGGGAAGTGGAACGACCATGACTGTTCGTGGCAGTCGATATTTCGTGGCGAGGCGCCACTCGGATATTAAATTAGAGGAACGCTATGCGAGTTAATGAACCAGTGACCAATCGGGATGTGCCTGTAAGCTCAGGCGCCAATATTCTTTCCACAACCAACCCCAAAGGTCAGATCAGTCACATCAATGACGAATTTGTCGAAATCAGTGGGTTTACGCGGGAAGAATTGATTGGTCAGCCTCACAATATTATCCGCCACCCAGATATGCCCCGAGCGGCTTACGAACAGATGTGGGGGAACTTGAAGTCGGGTGAAACCTGGCTGGGCGCAGTAAAAAACCGGTGCAAAAATGGCGATCACTATTGGGTTCAGGCTTATGCGATACCCGTAACCGGAAAAAACGGTGAGATTGTTGAGCTTCAATCCATTCGGTCACAACTGCCGTCCGACGCCCAATCCCGGGCAGAAAAACTCTACGCGAAGCTCAGACAAAACCAGCCGACCAAGGGGCCTGTAGAAGCACCAACACTCAAGAGGCGGATGCCACTGCATCTAAAACTCATTGTGTCTATGACACTTATTTTTGGTGCCGCCGGCTTTATTCAGTTTTTCATGCAGTCCTGGTATGCGGCACTTGGCGTCTGGGTGTTAGCACTTTTGATCAATATAGCCGCAGTCGTTGGCCTTACCGGCCCTCTAAGGCGCTGTGTTCAAAGAGCCAGGGGCATTATCGACAACACCGTTGCGGAACACATTTTCACAGGCCGAGTCGATGACGTCGGCAGCCTGGAACTCGTCATGACGCAACAGGCCGCAGAACTCGATGCCATCGTCAAACGAATGGACGATGTCATTAAAAAGCTCGATAGCCGCGCTGAACACACCATTGCCCGAAGCAAAGATGCTCACTCGGCAGTGCAGGAGCAATCCACCGCCACTGCGACGATTGCGTCGGCCAGTGAGGAAATGTCCGCCACCTCTCAGGAGGTCGCAAGCAATGCTTCCAGCATGCTGGATCAAGTCCAAATGGCCAAAGAGGGTGTTAGTAACGGCCAGGGCTTGACCAAGGGGACTCGTCAAAGTATGGACTCGCTTTCAAAAGAACTCACAGAAGCCGCCAAGTCCGTGAGTCAGCTCAATGAAGCCAGCCGTGGGGTTGGTCAAGCGCTGGGTATCATTCGTGAAATTACTGAGCAGACCAACCTGCTTGCGCTTAATGCCTCCATTGAGGCGGCCAGAGCCGGGGAAGCCGGTCGCGGGTTTTCGGTCGTGGCCGACGAGGTGCGAAGCCTTGCCCTTCGCACCAAGACGACCACCGAACAAATTGATGAAACACTCGGTAAATTCCACGAAACCGTCTCCGAAGCCACTCAGTCCATGAAAAGCTGTGATGTCCACGCACAGAAAACAGCAGAAAATGCCATCAGCTCCGAAAGCACCTTGGCGGAACTCGTGACCTATATTGAGAGCATCAATGAAGCCTGTGACAGCACGGCTGCTGCGGCTGAGGAGCAGCACAGTGCCGCCGGGGAGATATCAGGACAGATCGTGACCATCAACGATTTGGGTGATTCCGCTATGCTGGTAGTGAAAGAGGCCGAGGAGTCTATGCAGGAGTTGAAGAAGCAGATTGGAGAAGTCGGCGGGTTGGTTTACCGGTTACGCGAGCGAAACAGCGCCTGAGACGTGAATTCTGATCAATTTTTAGGGGGCATCTTGCAGGCAAAAAAGGTTTGCCGGCAAGGTGCTCGAATGTTTAAGCTTCAGACAAACAGTGGAGCGACTTGCCCCCGTCAGACAAAACCTCTGGAAAAGGCCTCTGGCATGGTATCGAGAGGCCCTGGTCGGGCCAAAAGAAAGTCTTGAGCGTGAGTGCAGCCTTGCTTGCGGAGGGAATTTAGCTGATGCCGGGCTTCCACACCCTTGGCCAATACCTTGATTTCAAGATTATGGCCGTGGGCCAGAGCCGCTCGGAGAGTGGCGACGTCGAAATGCCCTCGGGCAAGCCTTCCCTGTAAACGGGGTAGAACCCGTTTTTGATTATATAAATTTAAGGAGATAAGTCAGTGCCCTCCCTTAGTGCGGAACTCCTCGATCTGCAACGTCAATTTGTCGGTTCTCTCCCTGCTCGTATAAGGGATTTGCGGGCAGAGTACTCAGCGTTTGATCTAGCCGGCTGGCAAGTGGAGAGGGCGGAGTCACTTCATCGTCAACTACACTCCTTGATCGGCAGTGCTGCCACATTCGGGCTGCACTCACTGTCTGTCGCTGCGAGAGAAGTCGATGACAAATTGAAGGTCATCATCAATGCGGGGGAACCACCAGAGATGTTGACTTGGCAGTCTGTCGACACTGGGTTAGCGCGTATCGAAAAGCTGGTATGTAGTCGGCTAGATGGTGAACCCATCAAGCCTTTTACCCCTAGTGTGGGGCCACGCGCTCACGACGCGCCTCTTGTATATCTTGTCGAAGATGATGCCGAGCAGGCTGAGCACTTTTGTCAAACTATAAGCGAGCAAGGTTATCGGGTAGAAGTGTTTAATGCCCTGAATGATTTCTATGCCGCATGCACTCAAAAGTCCTTGCCTGACGCAGTGGTTTTGGACATAGTTTTTCCAGAGGGGGATAATGCCGGCGTTACAACTCTGGAGGAATTGAAGGCAAATCTGGAACCGTTTCCGCCGGTCGTGTTCGTTTCTGTCCGAGATGACCTTGATGCCCGGCTCGGGGCGCTTCGCGCGGGTGCCAGCCGGTATCTACTCAAACCCGTCGCACCAGTTGCACTTATTGAATTACTCGATGATCTGACTGGTCGGATGCCCACAGAACCCTACCGCGTCTTATTGGTAGATGATGATCCGCTGTTGTTGGAAGCAGAAGCCTCGGTTCTCAGTGCAGCTGGGATAAGCGTACAGGGGCTGTCGACCCCCCGTGACACCCTCGATGAGCTGAAAACTTTTAATCCTGACGTAGTCATTCTTGACGTTTCTATGCCGGATGTCAGTGGGCCGGAATTAGCTGCCGTTATACGTGAGCAAGAGGACCGCCAGAGCCTTCCAATACTGTTTCTTTCAGCTGAAAGCGACATGGGAGAGCAATTGCGAGCACTCAATCTCGGTGGAGATGATTTTCTGGTCAAACCTGCAAGAGCGGATTATCTGGTCTCCGCTGTAACAGCGAGAGCAAAGAGATCGCGTCAGAACTCAGAAATCCAGAGTCGCCTGCGCAAATCTCTCTATGAACGTGAACGTGAACACCTGACGCTGGATTACCATGCTTTGGTGAGTGTGGCTGATGGAAAAGGTGACATCACGGAGGTTAACGATCGCTTCTGTCAAGTCAGTGGTTACAGTCGCGCTGAGCTGATAGGGCAGAATCATCGCATTGTTAAATCCGATCAGCACTCGAGTACCTTTTACGGTGATATTTGGCGAGTCATATCCCGGGGAAATGTTTGGCAGGGGGAGATCTGTAATAGACGCAAAGATGGTTCTCTTTACTGGGTATCGACGACCATTACACCTTTCCTGGATAGTTCAGGATGGCCTTATCAATACGTTTCGATTCGTACCGATATTACCGATGTTAAAGCTAGGGAGGTGGCTCAGGCCCGGGAAAATGCGGCAAGAGAGGTTATAGGGGATGCTGCGGCTCACTTATTGTCTGCGGCTCCCGATGAACTGGATGACGTCATTGGATCGCTGCTTGAGCAGGCAGGAGTACATTTGGGAGCTGATCGTGCCTGTTTGTTCCTACTCTCGGATGGCGAAGAGAGCATGAGTAAAAGTCACGAATGGTGTGCTCCTGGTATCGATGCGCAGAAAGTAAAGATGCAGAGTCTACTGCGGGCGTCTGTCCCTTGGTGGTGGGACCAGATATTGAGAGAGCAGCCCTTGCTTGTGCAGGACGTGGCTAGCTTACCTCCCGAGGCGGCAGCGGATAAAAAAATGTTTGATTCCCTGAACATTCGGGCACTGTGCGGCTTCCCTATCAAGCGAGGAGCCGGCCGGCCGTTGGGCTTCCTTGGTTTTGAGCGGGTTGACTCTACCCGCGAATGGAACGAAGCATCTACATCGCTATTCGCCCTGATGGCTGGTTTTATTGGCAGTGCGCTGGAACGGGCTAGGAGCGAACGGGATGCAGATTTGGCAAGGGAGAGGCTTCGTCGGGGGCAGGTTTACGCCAATATAGGTACCTGGGAATGGAATATACTGACCGGGGAATTGTTCTGGACAGAAAGGATTGCCCCTCTTTTCGGTTATCCAGAAGGGGATCTGGAAACTTCATACGATAATTTCTTGGCTGTGATTCATCCAGACGACCGTACAGCTGTGGTAGATGCTGTGAATGCCTGCTTAGAAGATAACACTCCTTACTACATCGAGCATCGGGTAGTCTGGCCTGACGGAACGGTTCGCTGGCTGTTAGAGAGCGGAGCAGTAGTACGTGACGCCAACGGGAACCCGTTGAGTATGCTTGGCGTTGTGCAGGATATCAGCGACCGAAAGTCTGCTGAGCTAGCGCTTCATGACCGGCAGAAAGCATTGGAGGAAGCTCAATCGCTCGCCTCTTTAGGGAACTGGTACGCGGATATCAGGACAGGTCACTTAAGTTGGTCTGATGAGATATTCCGAATTTTCGGATACGAACCTGGCGAAATCAAGCCCTCGACTGAAGCTTTTTTCGATGCTGTCCACCCAGAGGATCGGGCTAGAGTAAAAAATAGCGAACGCCTGGCCGAGAAGACCGGCAATTACGATGTTGTGCACCGCATTATTCGGCCCGATGGACAGATTCGGCATGTTCATGAGTTGGGTCGAGCAGGGGTGGGCGACAACGGCGAGCTTGTTCGTTTAAGCGGGACAGTTCAAGACATCACCAGTCGTATTGAAGCAGAAAGTCGATTACAGGAGACTGAACAGCGGTTTGCATTTGCAGTGGAGGGGGCCGGCGATGGTGTCTGGGATTGGTTCCTACCCGATGGCAGGATGATATTGACGGGCCATTACGAGCCTATGCTGGGCTTTGAAGCGGGTGAGCTAGAGCCAACCATCGATGCTTGGATTGAGAGGGTGCATCCGGCTGATCTGGCAGATGTCCAAAAGCAACTGCACGAGTACTTGGAGGGCCGTAGAGATGAGTACAGCGTCGAACTTCGGTTGCGTTGCAAGAATGGCGATTATAAATGGGTGCTTTGCCGAGGGACAGTAATAGACAGAGATGAAAGCGGTTATCCGGTTCGCGTAATAGGTATTCACAGCGATATTGATGAGCGTAAGGCGTCTGAGCAGTCGCTCGAAGTATTCAAGCACGTGGTTAATTCCGTCGTTGACGGGGTGGTTGTCATAAACACTGAAGGCCATATCCAGCTGGTAAGTCCAGCTGCCTCGCAAATTTTCGGGTACTCCCCGAGGTACTTAAAAGGTAAGAATGTCTCTATTTTGATGCCGGAGCCTATGCAGTCCGAGCATGACTCATACATACAGCGTTATCTGCATTCGGCCGAAGCAAGGATTCTGGATCGCCAGGTGGAAGTTACTGGCCTGCGGCGCGATGGCACTGAGTTCCCCTTGGAGCTAGCTATCAGCGAAATTTCGGCAGGTCCAACACGCTACTTTGTTGGCTTGATGCGGGATATCACCGTTCGTAAACGCATTGAATCTGAGTTAGTCATTGCGCGAGAAGAGGCTGAAAGAGCTAATCATGCAAAGTCGGATTTTCTCTCCAGTATGAGTCATGAGTTGCGGACACCCATGAATGCCATTCTGGGTTTTGCCCAGTTGATGGAGTATGACAATGACTTGCAGGATGACCATCAAGAGAGCGTTCAGGAAATTGTTAAGGCAGGAGAGCACCTGCTTAGTCTAATCAACGAAGTGCTTGATTTGGCAAAAGTTGAGTCTGGAAGTATCGATCTGTCTATCGAGGCTATCGATCTGCTTCCGGTTGTCGAGGAATGCCTCTCCCTCGTCAGGCCGATGTCTGAAAAACGCCATATTGAAATTGATATTAAAGTTGAGCATGCACTAACTGTTCGTGCTGATCGAACCCGTCTTAAGCAAGTCCTGCTAAATTTGCTGACCAATAGCATTAAGTACAATCGGGAAGACGGCCGGGTGTCAGTAGAGGCCGTTTTGCAGCCTGAAAATCGTGTTCACTTGCGAGTTACTGATACGGGCCCAGGGATTTCTAAATCAATGCTGAGGAAATTATTTGAACCCTTTAATCGATTGGGAGCGGAAACCAGCGAAGTTGAAGGTACAGGGATCGGATTAACCATTACTCAGAGTATTATGGAAATGATGGGCGGCTCTATCGGGGTTAATAGTGAAGTGGGTTTGGGTAGTTGTTTCTGGCTCGATTTGCCGTTGGAGAACAAGGTCGACAGCCAGGACGATAATCTCATTGACTCATTAGAATTCCAGGACGAGCAAGCCTTTCTTGGTGGGCAAGCAACTCGCAAGGTTCTCTATGTGGAGGACAATCCAGCCAATCTGAAATTGGTAAGTCAGATACTTGCACGGATCCCTCACCTGGACTTAGTGACCGCTCATACAGGGGACCTTGGATTGGAGTTGGCGAAAACGCATAAGCCGGATCTGATTCTATTGGATATTAACCTGCCCGGTATGGATGGATACCAAGTTATGGAGGCTCTTAAAGCTGATAATGACCTGCAAGCTACTCCCGTTGTTGCTGTTACTGCCAACGCGATGCCACGCGACTTGAGTCGTAGTGAGACCGCAGGTTTTACTGACTACCTAACAAAGCCTCTAAACATTAAACAGTTTTTGGCTACCGTTAACCCACTGCTCTGGCCAAAAAAGGGTGAGACATGAGCGATAACGTAAGCAGGTCCGCCTGCATCCTGATCGTAGATGATGAAGCCGTTAACCTGAAACTCCTGGATCGTTTGTTAAGTGGTCAGGGGTATGAAAACCTAGTCTTGATTCAGGACCCACGGGAGGTCGTGGCGGCCTACCAGGCGCACCAGCCTGATTTGATTCTCCTCGATATCAACATGCCGCACATCAATGGCTATGAGGTCATGGAGCAATTGATCCGGTTGGAGGATCCGTTGCTGCCACCCATTGTGATCCTGACCGCTCAGCGCACCAAGGAATATCTATTAAAAGCCCTCGACGCAGGCGCACGAGACTTCATTAGCAAACCGTTCGATCGCAATGAGTTGTTAATGCGGGTCCGTAATTTGCTTGATGCTCAATTGGCTCACCGCATTCTTCATAACAACAAGGACGTTTTGGAACAACAGGTGCGCGAACGTACTGAGGAACTCCACCGAACTCGGCTTCAGGTGGTGCAGCGACTCGGCATGGCAGCAGAGTATCGGGATGAGGAGACGGGGTGCCATATTTTGCGTATGAGCCATATCTGTGCCTTGTTGGCCAAAAAGATAGGTTGGAGTGAAGCCGATTGTGATTTGATTCTCAATGCCAGCCCTATGCACGATATCGGGAAAATTGGTATTCCCGACGCCATATTGCTTAAGCCGGGAAAGTTGGAGGCTCATGAGTGGGAAGTCATGAAATCCCATGCATCAATTGGAGCAAAACTGCTTGGGGGAGAAGAGGACAGTGATTTGATCAAAATGGCGCAAGAAATTGCTTTGACGCACCACGAAAAGTGGGATGGCAGTGGTTACCCCCAAGGCATTGCTGGTGAATCCATTCCCCAATCAGGACGCATTGCTGCATTGGCAGATGTTTTTGACGCGCTCACATCAGAAAGACCTTATAAGAAGGCCTGGACCGTAGAGTCCGCAGTTGAGTTGATTAAGGAAAATAGCGGGAAACATTTTGATCCCGCTCTGGTAGAGGTATTTTTAAACGAGCTGCCCCGCATCGTCACCATAAAGGAGAAGTTTGTTGAACAAGAGGTGCGGTAATGCAAAAGGCGGCGATTCTTAATAACGATGAGAAACGCCTGCAAGCGCTGCAGGATACGAATCTTCTAGACACTCCGCCTGAGGAACGCTTTGATTGCCTGACCCGACTTGCCATGCAACATCTTTGATGTTCCTGTTGCCTTGGTTTCCTTGGTGGATGGCGACCGCCAGTGGTTCAAATCAAGCAACTGAGGGAATGAATCTTGAGGGTTGGCCACCGGCACGAGACTAATTCGTATCCTGGTTTATTGATAAACTGGGATTGCCAATAAAAAGAAATCCGAATCCGGGCTAAAGTTCGTACTGGTAAGGCCGTCACTTAAGTGAAGATTGCAACCTTTGTTATTCCTGGCTGCCTTGAGGATTTCTGCTATGCCGCTGAAACATTTTTTTGGGAACCTTGCCGTCGGTAAAAAACTGGCGGCCAGCTTCGCTATTCTTCTCGTACTGCTCATCATCGTATCCGTGGTCGGTTATTTCTCGCTTAATGACTTCGATCAGGGCCGAAACATTATAAAATACGCCAACACCGCTGAAATTGACCTGCTGGAAGCAGAAAGAGACGAACGGAACTTTGCGATCACCAAGGACTCAAAATACATCAAGCGTGCCATCGAATCCGTTGTTGAGGCTGAAAGTTCACTGAAGTCTCTGATCGAAACGCAACCCGAAGGCAGCGAGGATCGGCAGCAGGCAGAAAAGATTCTGGAAGGCGCAAAGTCCTACGAGGCGCTTCTGAAAAGGTACGAAACCGCCATATCTGGACCGCCAGGAACCGTCAGAGCCCTGGAAAAGGAAATGTACGCTGTGGCGACAGATACCATCAGCCTGGCGGAGGATTTGAAATACGGCGAACGAGAAGAGTTGCAGGAAATCTATGACCTCGCAGTTGCCGAAATCATTATTGTGTCAGTGATCGCCCTCTTCATCGCCATTGTCCTTGGATGGGGACTGACCCGATCCATTACCCGCCCAATCAACGAAGCGGTCGACATTGCCAACAAGGTTGCCTCAGGCGACCTGACTGTGAATGTCCAGAGCCAGCGGGGGGATGAGTTCGGTCAGTTACTTGCCGCTTTCGCCACCATGATCACCAACCTCAGAGAGCTAATCCGCGAAATTGAGACCGGTGCGTCCAGCATTGCCTCGTCTTCGGAAGAGCTTTCCACGGTGACCAACCAGACCAGCCAGGGCGTGGCGGAACAGCAAAGTCAGACCGATCAGGTAGCCACCGCCATGAATGAGATGGTGGCGACGGTCAATGACGTCGCCAAAAGTGCGGAAGCGGCTTTTGAGGCCGCCAATCATGCCAGCGAAAAATCCGGCAATGGTGAAAAGGCGGTACAGGAAACGCTGGAACTCGTCGCAGACCTGAACAAACAAAGTGCCAATGTGATGGAACAGCTCAACGGCCTGCAAGCGGAAACCAACAACATCGGTACGGTGTTGGACGTGATCAAATCGGTTGCTGAACAGACCAATTTGCTGGCACTGAACGCCGCCATAGAAGCCGCCCGTGCCGGCGAACATGGGCGCGGCTTCTCGGTGGTGGCCGACGAAGTGCGGTCATTGGCTAAGCGTACCCAGAGTTCCGCAGCCGAGATTGAAACCCTGATCAGCAATCTGGTCACCAGTGCGGAAACATCCGTTGCCAGCATGGAGACTGGTAACAAGCTGGCCGAACAAACACTTGAGCGGGCGCAGCTGGCCGGGACTGTTATCCAGGAAATGGCGGAAGGGGTTGAACATATCCGACAGTACAACAGCCAGATTGCCACCGCTGCTGAAGAACAGAGTTCCGTTGCGGAAGAGATCAACCAGAATGTCACCCTGATCCGTGATGTGGGTGATCAGTCTGCGGCTTCCACCGAACAGGTTTCTTCCTCCAGTGTAGAGCTGGCACGGCTTGCAGAAGGGCTCAATACACAAGTTGCCCGCTTCAAGGTGTAATCTGCAAGATAGAAGCCAGGAAAGTCCAGGCATGGACCGCACTGGGCCTTCTCAGAAATAAGGGAGCCACTGCAAGGGAAATGGCCGTCATCGGCTGAACTTGCACCTGCTCGCATTAAACGAACTCCTTCGTTGGGCCGTTGCCGAAAAGCTCAGTCTTGACTGGTCTCCCGAGTGTTCGGCGACAATTATCTTGGCCGGTTGGGTGTAACAATTGGCCCCTTGTTTTCCATGGTGGAGCAAAGGGTGCCAGGCCAACACATAACCAACCGACAAGAGGAGCTGTACATGCAGCACCGACAAAATGGTGCAAGCCAGGAAATGGCTGCCGCCAAGGCAGGTGTCTCCGTGTACCAGTTCTCCATGTCCGCAATGGCTCTCGCCTCCACCTCGCCTTTGCCTTTTGCCAGTTGGTTGGAGACAACTTCCTGGTAGCGCTGCTCGAACACATCAGAGCAGCGTTTGAGGAACAGCATGCCGAAGATGTATTCCTTGAACTCCGAGGCATCCATCTTGCCCCGGAGAATGTCAGCAGCTTTGAACAGGTGGCGTTCAAGTTGTTCGAGCGTTAAGGCCATGGGTACTTCCGTTTGGTGTTTCTGGGAACGCTATTCGAAAGATGCGACAGATTGAGTCGGAGGGTGTCGCGAATGTTGCGTTTGAGTGGGGTGATATTGCCCGGTAGCGCAGGGATGATCAACCGGCGGATGAGGGGTAGACGGTTGAGGATGCTAAGTCAGTTGCTGGTGCTTCATCGTCTGCTTGCTCCAAAATTGTGGCTGGCTAATCCCCACATCTTGGTGTCGTATTTCGCCAGATAGCTGGCGCGCTTGAACAAGTCATCGTACCGTTCGTCCTGACGAAGATGGTAAAGGTAGTTCTGTGGGACGTGAATGAGCCCGTCACCTTCTTCCTGGGTGCAGTTCAATGCGCTGCACCAGGCCCTGCTGATCATTCCATACAAGCCGGTACTACCAACCCCTAATTCACCCAGTCCCCGAAAGGTTTGTTTGTTGAAGAACAGGATGCAGTGATAGTGGGGATAATTAGGGTTGGTGAACTCTCTGCACCAGATGAAGCCAACATTGGTTGGATGAAATCGTTTACCTTGACGGGACAGTGATTTTCCATAGGCCTTGATCTTCGCTTTTAGCGAGTCGATAAACCTGTTGAATAAAGGACGACCTTCTTCGTTACGCCAGTCGTACCAATAGGGGAGTCTGAGATCTATTCTTATGGCAATTGAATGGGGATGGTTAATAACTGCTTGATTAATGGTGTCTTCTATTCGATGAAGATAGCTTTCGATGTATGGGTCGCGCCTTGGGAGGAGGGGCTTTGTGTTAAACATGCCCGCTGAGGTGAGGGGCATGTTGTATGTCTGAGTCATTGTTATGATCTCCATGTATAGGGTTTGGTTGTTGGCCTTTTCTCAATTGAATGTGTATTTGGTTGTTGATGTTATTAATTGATAATATTTAAAACCTACATGAATTTTTATTTTTAAAGTATTAATAACCTAGAGGCTAGGCTGTGGAGGGTGTGTTGGATTGGTGGATTTTTGGTCTGCAAAAATTTTGTAGGCTTTGAAAGAGGGCTTCTGATCACTGACAGGAGTCACGCTGGTTAATCTTCTCTAGTATCCAATCATTTATTTCTTGGTCTACCCAGCCTACAGACCTGCCGCCTAAATCAATTGGCTTGGGGAAAGTGCCTGCTTCGATGTATTTGTACACTGTCGAGCGGGCAAGGCCTGTCTTTTCCATCACGTCTCTGAGTCTGAGAATTCTCATGGCTGATCTCCTGAACGGTTCGTCTCAGAAGATCCAGGGAGGCCAGTAAAAATTTACCTGGTTGTACGCATGACCTCCTTTGTATGGGGTGGCCTGGTTAACTCCCAACGTTAACTCGAAAATAGTAAAACTAAAGGCTGCCACTGACACTGATATCGGTAAGTATATGTATTGTAAGGTTTATTGTAGCAACATAAAAATAGAAAAAACCTAGAAACGCCGTAGAATAAACAAAGGTTTAGTGAAGAAAAGGCCTATTTGTCAACAAGAAATATGCTAGTCTATCGCCGGGTTTCTCGATTTATTTCTTGTTGAAAGCGCGAGAGGTGTATGACTATGCGTAGGATTGGCCGAGAAATGTTACCTAAGCGGATACAGTATTTTTCTAATGGAGATCTTGTTTGGCTTTGGTATGTATTGAGCGAAAATCAAACTATTTGTTCTCACGACATACTGAAAAATCCCAAGGAGTTGGCCAGAGTCATCGGTAGTGCATTGCGAAATGCGGGAGATGATCAAATAAGTTGGATTGTAAATGATAATGAAAAATACGTTGTCAGTTCTCAGCTTCGTAGGTTGGTTCCTTCTCCCGATAAGCGAACTATAAGTTGGTTAATTTATAGGCTTGTAACGGGTCACGGATTTAATTTTTATCTTGGTTTAATGAAAGACTACTTGAGCGATTGGGACCACTTTTTGTTGGCGGTTGATGTTGATGCTAGGGAAGGTGTAGAGAAGTTAAAAATAATAAAAGAGGTGTTGGCATTATGGAATTTGCATTTAGGTGCCGATTATTCATTAGGGTGGATTGATGAGAGTAATGCTGCGCAGGCGTCCTGGCTTTTAGATGAAGGTGTTAAGGCTGGGCTGTCTAGTTTCGTTCCTGGAAGTATTGACCGACCTTTGAGCTCAAAGGAGAGTGTGACAAAATTCAAATGTATGCTGGATCAGTCAAGCTTATCCCCTCAGCTAGCCGACATATTTGTTAGTGACCTAAGAAGAAAATGGAGTGTGAAAAACAATAAAAAAAGAATGGAGCGGTGCCAGACAAATGTTTTGGTTCTACCTGAGACTCGAAAAGGGATAAAGGAACTTATGAAAAGGTATAACTACAAGACTCAAGGGGAAGTGGTGGACGATCTCGTGAGTAAGGCGCTTTCTGAATACGAGCATTTGTAAAATCCCTGAGGTTGAAATAAAGCGTTAAAGGCGGAGTGTTAATTAAGCCTTTAGGTTGTTAAGGTAATCTGCCCATGCTTGCATCATGTGTTTCCTCTCTTTCAGTCGAGCGGAGCGGTTATATGCTGCAGCAACCTGATTACGCTGCTTGTGCGCGAGTTGAAGCTCGATAACTTCCGGTTGCCATCCCTGCTCATGGAGTAGCGTTGAGGCTGTTGCGCGGAAGCCGTGGCCAACCATGGTTGAGCCATCAAAGCCCATGGACCGCAGGGCGACGTTAATTGTGTTATCCGAGAGTGGGCGGCCCGATTTCACCGACTCGAATACCAGGTGCTGGTGGCCCGTGATCGTGTGGAGTTCCTTCAGAACAGCAACCGCTTGCTTGGGCAGGGGGACAATGTGGTCTGGCACTAAGCCGGCCCGTTTTGCTTTTTGGGTGCCTTTCATGCGTTTACCTGGCACGACCCACGTGCCCGACTCCAGGTCGATCTCTGTCCACTCAGCGTTCCTTAGCTCGCCGGGTCGCAGAAACAGCATGGGAGCGAGCTTCAGCGCCGCTCTGGTTGATGCGTGGCCACTGTAGGCGTCGATGGCCCGTAACAGTGCCCCTAATTCGTCTGAGGAGGTGATGGCGGCCCTGTGCTGCGTAGGTACCGTCTTCAATAGGCCTTTCAGTGTGGAAGTCGGATCTGTTTCAGCTCGCCCTTCTGCGACGGCGTACCGATAGATCTCACCAATGCGCTGGCGTATGCGGTGTGCTGTTTCGTGTTTACCCTGGTTCTCGATTTCGCGAAGCGTTTCCAGAATCTTGGCAGGCTTGATGTCTGCGATGGGCAGGTGACCTAGTTTGGGGTAGGCCCAGGTCTGCAGTCTTCTACGCGCTACTCTCAAGGTGCCTTCGGAGAGCTCTCCTTTTTTCAGCTTCAGCCATTCTTCCGCAACAACCTTGAAGGTGTCGCTTTTCTCCTGCTCAGTGGCTTTTTCCTGCTTTTTGATCTCATTGGGGTCTACGCCGTCAGCGATTAATGCTCGTGCCTCAGAGCGCCTCTGCCGGGCGAGCTTTAGTGGAACGTCCGGGTATACCCCCAGAGCCAACGTTTTTTCTTTGCCGCCGAACCGGTACTTCATGCGCCAATACTTGCCCGACGGCTGGATATCCAGGTACATGCCTGCACCGTCAGAGAGCTTGGTGCGCTTGCCATACTTTTCGAAGCTGGCAGATTTGATCTGTCTGTCGGTCAGCTTGTCCGTCGCCATTGGGGGTATCCTGCAGCGGTTGGGGGTATAAAACTTACTATAGCGGGGTGCATTTCAGTTTGCACCCCCAGATGTACCCCCAAAGGTTGTGGCTGAGCATGGATATCAATGGATGGTCATGGACTAAGTATAAGGTAAAAAGTGTTTAAAAACGGTAGGTTGTGGAGGTTGGTGGATCTTGATGGAAGGGTAATTGGTACCCCCGGCAGGACTCGAACCTGCTACCTATCCCTTAGGAGGGGATCGCTCTATCCAGATGAGCTACGGGGGCTTTTTGAAGAGGGCGTATGATAGCCGGCACCAGCCCGGGTCTCAAGGGGTGCCGGCCGTTTGTGGCTCAATCGGTCTGAGTGGCCGCATTATCCATCGGTGGCCGCTGGCGTAGCTGTTCCAGAATGTCCTTTTCGTTGGTCTCGCCTTTGTTGGTTACTACCTGCAGCGCGCGTTCGCGTTCGAGCATGGTTTGCCTGAAGGTTGCCCCCAGTTCTTCCAGCGTAACCTGGCGTATGGCGTCGGCCAGTTGTTCACGGCTGTTGAACTGGTGGTTCTTGCGGTCTATTTCACGCCAGTAGCGGCCGGAGATGTCATCCAGTTGCCGGTCGTTTTCCAGCAATTTGCTGATAACGGCCTGTTTTTCCCGGTCCAGGCGTTTTTCATCCAGGTTGCCGAGCTGTTCGGCGAAAGACTCGGCGAAGTCGGCCACTGCGTTATCAATAGCGGTGCCGTCAGCAGTGGGGGATTGTACGATCAGGCCCAGAGCTGGCGTTTCCAGGATTTCGAAGTTGCTGGCCTGAACAATGTAGCCCAACTGGCGGGTGGTGCGGATTTCCTCATAGAACGGACTGCTTACGATCTGCGCCAGCAGACGGAAGCGTGCCCGTTCGGGGTATGACGTGTCCCGGCCCTGTAGATAGAGGGTATAGCCGGTGTCCGGGTGGTCTACGTAGATCCGCGCGTTGGTCTGGTCCTGAGGCAGTTGGCGCAAGCCAGAGCGTTCCACGATCGTGCGTATACCGTCGTCAAGTACCAGCGCATTCACCTGCTTTGCCATGTTCAGCGCGGCGGCTCGTGTCAGGTTGCCGTGGGCCAGCATGACCGGGTCGGTTTCTGCCAGCAGGGCGTTAGCGAAGGTTTTCAGCTCGTCCAGCGTCACTTCTTTGGCTGCGGCCAGTTTGTCGGACGTCGGGAAGCTGCCTTCAATCAGGGCCGTTTGCACGAATTCCGAGGTTTGCTGAACCGGGCGGTTCTTTGCCTGGTTCTCCAGGTTGTCGATCAGCTGATGACGGGCAATCCGGAAACGCTGTTCTGTGATGTTCGGGTCCGCCAGCTCGGTCAGGATCCGGCCGAGCAGGGTGTGCAGTTTGTCGTTATAGCCACCAACCCGAATGGTCACGCCGCGCAGGTGAGGGTACACACGGTAGTTCAGCCCGGCGAGTTTGGCAGGGTAGGCCTGGGCATTGAGGTTGGTGTTTACCGCATCCAGCAGCAGCTTTGTCAGCACGTTGGCGCGGGCAGAGGCTTGTGAAGCCGGCGTGCGCAGGCTGACGAAAACGTTGGCTTTGGGTGTGTTGAAACGGGTGTCCCGGGCGAACCAGACATCCAGGCCGTCAAAGTCGGCCAGTTGTTCCGGTTGGGCCATGGTTTCACCGGCCACCAGGTCCAGGTCTTCAGGCACAAAAGGATTGGTGTCGGGCAGGGCCAGTTGGCTGGCAAGTCTGGTGTCGGTTTTTCTGTCGAGCGGCAAAGGCTCACGCTGCCATGCGGTCTGGTACCACTCGGTGAACATCGGGTTTTCCAGTTGCAGGTTGGGGGCAGAAACCCGTACCAGAAGATTCTCCGGTGTGAGCTGTTGCAGCAGCGCCCGGTACTGGTCCGGCGCATACGCTTCCATCAGCCAGGGGGCGCTGAGGACATCCTGAGCCGGGTAATCTCTGAGCATTCTGGACAGGCGCATGGCCTCACTTACCGGCTTGCCGCGCTCCCGGAAACGGAAATCCATGGTCGCCAGCTGCTGCATTTCGTGAAAGCGATCTTCGCTTATGCCGTTTTTACGGATCTTGTCCAGATACCGGAAAGTCAGGTCAATGATTTCGTTCTGGCTTTCAAGACCGTGTGGGGTAAGCGCCATGCTGATTTCTAGCGTGGCGTGTTCCCCGGTATCCATGCCAAGGCCCGCCGAAAGGCTTTGTACCAGTCCGGCCTTTTTCAGGACATCGAACAGGCTGCCGGTACCTTCGTGTCCAATCAGGTTGGCCAGATAGGAGACAGGCTTGGTTTTGTAGTTTTCTTTCTGTGAGGGAATCGGGAAGGCCAGAGTCATATGCCGGCTGTCTTTCAGGGTTTCGGCGGTGATTTTCTCGGGCAGTCGATCCAGGTCTAGCAGCGGTTCCGGATGCTTTTCCGCAGCCAGGTTCCGGTTTTCAATGTCAGTGAAGCGTTCGCGAACCATCTGTTCCAGTTCATTCAGGCTCTGCGGGCCATACACCGCAAGCGTCATGATGTTGGCCGAATAATGTTCCTTCCAGAACTCGATCAGGTCTGGCCGAAGCGGGTTGTCTTCGGTGTTCTCCAGGGTGGTGAGATTGCCCACGGCAAACCGGCTGAAGGCGTGGTCCGGGTTGCCGCCGGCTTTTCTGACGGATAACAGGCGCCGGCCATCGTCTTTGAGTTTGGCGCTGAATTCGGAATGCACGGCGTTGCGTTCGCGGTCGACCAGCTCTGCGGTGAACAGGGGGGCAGAAAACTGCTGGGCGAATCGATCCAGGGCGGGCTCAAGGAAGTCCGCTTCCACATCGAAGAAGTAGTTGGTGTCCTGGAAGGCGGTAAAGGCATTGTGGCTGCCGCCGTGACTGCGGATAAACTGCTGGTATTCACCGGCATCCGGGTATTTTTTCGTGCCCAGAAACAGCATGTGTTCCAGGAAGTGGGCCAGACCTGCGCGTTCATCCGGATCATCGCCACTACCTACGGCCACGTTCATGGAAGCCGCAGCTTTGTCGGCCTGCGGGTCGGACGCGAGGAGCACCTCAAGGCCGTTTTCCAGCTCGAGATAACGGTAGTCGTTGTTGTCGTTGGGGCTTTTGGTCGGGGTCACGCTGGCGGTCACCAAGGGGCTGAACAGGAGGGTGGCAAATACAAACAGAATAAACCGTGGCAGTCGATACGCGGCTGAAACGGAAAAGCGTTCCTCAGTCATGGGGCCCCTTTTCGATGGATGAGTGATCGCGAAGTTTTCCGGTCAGTGCACCAATGAGTTTCTGGCGGTCTCCGGCTGCTGCTCAAGAGTCTGGCTTGCCAGGCTGGCGGCTTTTTCTGCGCTCAGATCACCGTTGGCAATGCGCTCAAGAACCGTAGCCATAATGGCAATGGATTGCTGGTGTTCGGAAAATTCCGCCTGGAAGGCATCGTCTATCGCCTGATAAACAGCCTCGATCTTCTCTTCCCGGGTGCCGTTGTCCTGAGCCGTATCATTAATGGCTTTCAGGCAAGCCCGGGCAATGGCGATGTAGCGCTCGGTGTTCGGGTTGTCGTTCTGCATGGTGTTGCTGTTTCCCGGTGTGGTGTGGGATTTAGGACGTTGTCAGGCGCAAGAAGTTCCCGACAGTAACGTCCTTATTCGTTGTTGGTTTCGGCGGTTTCGGGAATGGCGGGTGGAGGAAAGCCTCCGAGCTCCTTCCAGCGATTGACGATGCCGCAGAACAGGTCAGCGGTTTTCTCTGCGTCGTACGCGGCAGAGTGCGCTTCTTTGTTATTGAACGGGATGCCGGCCAGCTTGCAGGCCTGGGCCAGTACGGTGTGGCCATAGGCGAGACCCGCCAGCGTGGCGGTGTCGAATGTGGAAAACGGATGGAACGGATTACGTTTGATATCGGCACGCATGGCGGCAGCGAACACAAAATTGTGGTCGAAAGTGGCGTTATGGCCAACCAGAACCGCGCGTTTGCAATCGTGAGCTTTCACCGCCTGTCGGATGGGCGCGAAAATTTCACTCAGGCCTTCGCGTTCGGGAACGGCTTCACGCTCCAGGCTCCAGGGATCGATACCGGTAAAGTCCAGTGCCGATTGTTCCAGGTTGGCGCCTTCGAAGGGATCGATCTGCTGCAAGTGGGTTTCACCCCGTCTCAGCCAGCCGTCCTCATCGAGGGTCAGCATGACGGCGGCTATTTCCAGAAGGGCGTCCCGTTCCGGGTTGAAGCCGGCGGTTTCAACATCCACAACCACCGGCAAAAAGCCGCGGAAGCGAAGGGACATAGGGTGCGGCTGTTTGTTTTCGTCTGACACTCGAACTCCAATGTTCGTGTTATGAATTAAAAAGGGTTACGCCATGCGCCAGTGAACAGTTTCACCGGCTTTAAGCGGGACGATGTCACCATCCGCCAGAGGGAGTTTTTCCGGCATGGTCCAGGGTTCCCGCACCAGGGTAATGGTGTCGGAGTTGCGGGGCAGGCCGTAGAAATCCGGTCCGTTGTGGCTGGCAAAGGCTTCGAGTTTGTCCAGAATACCCAGCTCTTCGAAAATATCAGCGTACAGGCCGATGGCGCCGTAAGCGGAATAACAACCGGCACAGCCACAAGCGGCTTCTTTTTTGTCCCGGGCGTGGGGGGCCGAGTCGGTTCCCAGGAAGAATCGCGGGTCACCGCTGGCAACCGCTTCACGCAGGGCTTTCTGGTGTTTGTTGCGTTTCAGGATAGGCAGGCAGTACAGGTGCGGGCGAATGCCGCCAACCAACAGGTGGTTCCGGTTGTACATCAGGTGTTGTGGCGTGATTGTGGCTGCAAGATTGCCGCCGGTATGGCTGCGCACGAACCTGGCGGAGTCTGCGGTGGTGATGTGTTCCAGCACGACTTTCAGATTCGGGAAGGCATCCAGAGTGGGTGTCAGCACCTGCTCCAGAAAGACTTTCTCCCGATCAAAGATATCAATCTCGGCGTCGGTTACTTCGCCGTGCACCAGCAGCAGCATGCCGCAATCGGCCATGGTTTCGAGCACCGGGTAGATGTTGCGGATATCCGTCACGCCGGAGGCCGAATTGGTGGTGGCCCCGGCGGGGTAAAGCTTGGCGGCAACAATGCCCGCGTTCTTCGCCTCGCGAATTGTTTCCGGTGTGGTGCTTTCGGTCAGGTACAGCGTCATCAGCGGCTCGAAGCTGGTATCACCGGCGGCCGCGAGAATGCGGTCGCGGTAAGACATGGCCGCAGCAGTGTCAGTCACCGGTGGTGCCAGGTTGGGCATGATGATGGCCCGGCCGAAGCACGCTGCCGTTGCCGGAACCACGTGGTCCAGAACCGCACCGTCGCGAACGTGCAGGTGCCAGTCGTCAGGGCGGGTGATGGTTATTTGTCTGGTCATGAAAGTATTCGCACAGCCGCTTAAAAATTTAGCCGGATTATATCAGAAGGGCGGGCGAAATGTTCTGGCACGCATGCTGATATCCGGGCTCAAGTATTGCAGCGCGAGGCCGTTAACTTGGGTGTCTGGTTCCTTCTCTGTTTATCGGGACATGAATATGGCCAATTTTTCTCGCCAGTCTCTCACTCGCCGGCTTGTTGTGTTTGGCAGCAAGGCGGTATTGCCTCTGGTGGCCTGGCCGGTTCTGGCGTCCAGCTATGGTGCGGGCATAGAGAACAGCCAGTGGTATCTCTCGGATTCGGTCTTCGAGTGCTCGCTGGTGCATGATGTGCCCGGATACGGCCGTGCCGTGTTCCGGCATCGGGCCGGTGAGGAGCTGAGCTTTTTTCTGGAAGCCGATGCGCAGGTAATGCGCGCGGGGCAGGGGCAACTGGTGGTTGAGGCTCCAGCCTGGCGGCCGGGTGTGCCGACACGGTCGTTGGGTGCGGTCAGGATTTCTTCAGAACGGCGCGCCGTCAGTCTTGGCAATCGCGAAGCCGCACGAATTGTGCGGGGGTTGCTGGAGGGAATGCAGCCGACCGTCACGCGGGCGGCAAGGTACGATGATCAGCCGGTGCGAGTGCATCTATCCAATGTGAATTTTGCGGGCCCCTGGTCGGGTTACCGGGAGTGCGCATCGGGGCTGTTGCCGGTCAACTATGACCAGATTCGCCGGTCGCGGATTCCTTTTGCCAGTGCCAGCACGGAGTTGTCGAACTCAGACCGGCAATTGCTCGATAACATTGCCACCTTTGTGCAAGCGGATCCGACGGTGGAGCGGGTGTTTGTGGATGGTCACACCGACAGCGCCGGCAGCCGCATTGATAACCGGGCACTTTCGGAAGAACGGGCAAATGCCGTTGCGGACTACCTGGAATCCCGGGGTGTCGATGAGAGCATGATGACCGTGCGCGCCCACAGTGACCAGTATCCGGTATCCCGTCGTGCTGCCGAAAACCGGCGGGTCGATATTCGTTTGCAGCGAGAGGGCGAAAGACCGGAATTCCAGCAGGCGGGTACGCAGAGTGATGACTTCTCGGGCTAGAACTTCCCCGGGATGATTTTATCAGGCATCGCTCAGTACGTTCAGATGGGCAACCACGCATTCACAGAGCGTGTCGAGATCGTAGCCTCCTTCCAGTGTTGAGACAATCCGGCCGTCGGCGTGCTCGGTGGCCACATCAACCAGTATTTGTGTCAGCCACCGGAAATCGTCTGTTTCCAGATTTGTTTCACCCATCGGGTCCTGCCGGTGGGCATCAAACCCGGCGGAAATCAGAATCAGCTGGGGGCTGAAGTTCTGCAGTTTCTCCAGCCAGTTTTCTTTCACCACCTTCCGGTATTCTGCCGAACCACAGCCTTCCGGAATTGGTATGTTGATAATGTTTTCGGCCTGCCCGTACACGTGGGAATAGGGAAAGAAGGGGTGCTGAAAGCTGGAGCACATCAGAATGCGATTGTCGCCACTGACAATATCGATAGTGCCGTTGCCCTGGTGAACATCGAAATCGATGATGGCAACGCGTTCCAGTTGGTGGACGTCCAGAGCATGCATGGCGGCCAGTGCGGTGTTGTTGTAGAAACAGAAACCCATGGAGCGGGCGCGCTCGGCATGATGCCCCGGTGGGCGCGCACAGATAAAGGCATTGGTGACCTGGTTGCTCATGACCATGTCGACGGCCTGGACATTAGCGCCGGCAGCGAGCCGGGCGGCGCGCAGGGTGTTCGGTGTCATGGCCGTCTCTGCGTCCGTGAATACCCGGCCCTGAGCCGGCTGCATTTCTTCCAGTTGCTGCAGATAACCTTCCGGATGTACCGCCAGAAGCTGGTCACGGGTGATTTCTTCCGGTCGAATCCATTCCAGGCTTGCTTCGAGGTCCGTGTCAGCAATGTAGGCCAGAATGCGGGAAAGGCGTTCCGGGCACTCCGGATGCTCCGGGCCCATGTTGTGTTTCATGAAATCGTTGTGAGAGAAAAATGCCGTCGTCATGAGCCTTGGTGCGCTTGCGCTTGTTGCCGGGATTTGGTGATGTTATCAGGCAT
>JAVLAV010000014.1:0-3105 GCA_031580735.1 Marinobacter sp. | reverse complement strand
ATGAAATCGTCGTGATAGAAAAATGCCGTGGTCATGAGCCTTGTTGCGCTTGTTGCCGGGATGCGGTGATGTTATCAGGCGTGAGCAAACCCTGTCGTCTGTTCACTTTAATAAGATTGTTAGCCGATTTACATCAGAAGTTCGCCATCTAGGATAAGATGTACATGGCAATCAATTTATTTAGCTGAGTCGGTCGTGCAATCGTGCCGCTGTTAGATCTCAGGGAGAGTCATTTTGAGTACCCGTTATCTGGAAAGCCTGTTCAACCCTGAGTCCATCGCGGTTATTGGTGCATCTGAGCGGGAAGACAATCTGGGTGGCATGGTGCTGCGCAATCTTCTGGCAGGTGGCTTCCCGGGTCGGATGGTGGTGGTTAACCGCCGTGGGTACAGGAATGTGCATGGCGTGCCCTGTGAAACAAAAATTGTCGATCTCAGCTTTGTGCCGGACCTGGCCATTGTCTGCACTCCCCCGATAACCGTGCCAAGAGTTGTTCGTCGGTTGGGCGAGCAGGGTGTGCGTACAGCCATTGTCATGACCGGTGGCATGTCCCGTACCCATAGTAAAAGCGGCAAGCCGTTGATGTACTCGGTTCGCGAGGCTGCGCGCAAGACCGGTCTGCGGGTGCTTGGGCCCAACACCATCGGGTTGATGGTGCCCGGTCGGCAGTTGAACGCCACCTATGCCCACATGGGGGCAATTCCCGGGCGCGTGGCCTTTGTTGGTCAGTCCGGAACCATTGCCAGTTCAGTGCTTGACTGGGCGTTTGCCCGGGGCGTCGGGTTTTCGTATTTTCTGACTCTGGGCGATGGCATGGATATCGCCCATGATGATCTGATCGACTACCTTGCCCAGGATACTCATACCCGGGCCATTCTTCTGCACATGGAGCATATCCCCAACCCGCGACGTTTCATGTCGTCGGTTCGGGTAGCTGCCCGCACCAAACCAGTGATTGTTGTGAAATCCGGGCGGGTGCCGGAGTCTGAGTGGGTGCCGCACAAGCTCCCCGCAGGAATAAAACGCAGTGACCCGATCTTTGATGCCATGCTCAAGCGTGCCGGTGTTTTGCGTGTGGATGGCCTGGGGCAGATGTTTGATGCTCTGGAAACTCTGACACGCATGCGCCCGTTGCGCCGGGAGTCTCTGGCTATCATGGGTAACGGCGTGGGCCCTGGTGTGCTCGCCGTCGACAGGCTGGCAGACCTTGGCGGCGAACTGGCGGAACTGTCGCAGGCGAGTATCGATGCATTGGCCCAGATTCTGCCTCCGTACTGGACACGCAAAAACCCGATTGATCTGAATTACGACGCCACACCGGAAATATACGCCCGGGCGATTGAAATTCTGGCCAAAGACCCGAATGTCGCCAACCTGTTGGTGATGTATGCCCCCACGTTGACCGGCAACAGTCTCGACATTGCGCGCACGGTGGTTAAGTCTGCCGGGGAAACCAGACTGAACATCTTTACCTGCTGGCTGGGGCAGAGCACGGTGATGGATTCCCGGGATGAGTTTTATCGGGCAGGGGTGCCCTCATTCTTCAACCCGGAAAAGGCGGTAATGGCGTTTATGCAGCATGTGCGGCATCAGCGTGTTCAGCGATTACTGACAGAAACGCCGGAATCGTTTACCGACCACTTTGCTGATCACAGCCATACTCATGCCATGGTTACCCGGGCACTGAACAGTGGTCGGCAGTATTTGTCCGGCGAGGAAGCCCATCGGGTGATCCGGGATTACGGCCTGAACACCATCAACACTATGTATTGTGATGATGTGGAAGAAGTGCTGCAGGTGTTCGCCATTGAACGCCGGCCCATCGATATCACCATTCTTCATGAAGAGGCCTGCCACCCGTTTCTGGCTCTTAGCCCGACTCAGCGTCGCTATAAGAGCGTCGACAAAAAGCTGAACAGCGAGCAGGCGATTATCGACGGTTGTCGCTTTCTGATGGATGAATACCTGGAGCACTTCCCGAACAGCCGTTTCCTGGGGTTCTCGGTGCAGCATTCTTACCAGCATGTCGGGGGCATTGAGTTCAGCGTGGGAATTACCCGGGATGAGGTTTACGGACCCTTGGTGGTCTGTGGAGCGGCGGGTGCCCGGGTCAATATCATGAGTGACCGGCAGATCGCGCTGCCTCCCTTGAATATGGTGTTGGCCCGGGAACTGTTGTGCCGCACCTACATGTACCGGTTACTGAGAGAACACAGCCTGCGGCCGGAAGAAGACATTCGCGCCGTGTCTGAAACATTGGTGACTTTGTCCCGGATTGCGATTGATATGCCGGAGATCCGTGGTCTGGAGATCTCGCCCTTGCTGTTTAACGATAACGGTGCCGTTGCCGTTAATGTTGCCATTGATCTCGATAAAAATCCCGGCAAACCCATCATCCAGCCCTATCCGCGGGAACTGGAGGAATGGATTGTATTGCCTAAATCCGGACGCCGGGTCATTATCCGCCCGGTACTGGCCGAGGACGAGCCGGCACACCGGGCCTTCCATGAACACCAGTCACCCGAGTCAATCCGTTACCGATTTTTCCAGTACCGTAAACACTTTTCCCATGAAGATGTGGCTCAGATGGTACAGATAGACTACGACCGTGAAATGGTGTTCATTGCCAACGCCCGGCGTGAAGATGGAAAGGGAGAGGAAACCCTGGGCACGGTTCGCACCTGGACAGATGCCGATAACCTGCGCTGTGAATTCGCGGTGATGGTCGATGACCGTATGAAAGGTGAGGGCCTGGGTATCCGGCTGATGCAGAAGATAATTGATTACTGCCGTGCCCGGGGCACCATGGAAATGGTGGGGGATGTGCTGCCGGATAATCGACCGATGTTACAACTGGCCGAGCACCTGGGCTTTGAGGTCAGGTACAACGCCGAGGAAGATGTGATGGATTTGCGGTTGGTGCTGAATGAGCCGGAAAGTGACTGGCAGAAAGAACGATTGAAGAAGGCGTAGATCGGTTGAAGAAAAGCGGGGCGGTGGTGGGCCCCGCTTTTCCGACCGGTTTATTCCTCGACGATGGCGGAACGGTCTTCCCCGCCCAGCGCATCCAGCAGTCCCGGAATCATTCGGGACAGTTCCAGTGTC
>JAVLAV010000149.1:0-961 GCA_031580735.1 Marinobacter sp. | reverse complement strand
CCGTAGTTCATCAGCCGGCCGAACTTCTCACCGAGCCGGACGGCCACGTTGGGCATGCCCGGCACGACACCCAGCCCCGCCATCAGGCCGGCGGCAATCCCCAGCACCCGGGGGTCGGAGAACATCTGCGTCTTGACCTGCTTGCCCATGTCCTGGGACGTGGTCACGCGGGTAACGATGATCGCCGTGGCGGTGGAAATCAGCAGTGAGGGAATCGTCGCGACCAAGCCGTCGCCGATGGTCAGCAGCACGTAGGTCTCAGCCGCCTTGCCGAACGGCATGCCGTGCTGGGCCACGCCGATCAGCAGGCCACCGATGACGTTGATGAACACGATCAGGATCCCGGCGATGGCATCACCGCGGACGAACTTGGAGGCACCATCCATCGAGCCGTAGAAATCAGCCTCGGAGGCAATCTCCTCACGCCGGTCGCGGGCCTGCTCCTGATTGAGCACGCCAGCATTGAGATCCGCGTCAATCGCCATCTGCTTGCCCGGCAGCGAGTCGAGGGTGAAGCGGGCCGAGACCTCGGAAACGCGCCCCGCGCCCTTGGTAATCACCACGAAGTTGATCACCATCAGGATGATGAACACCACCAGACCCACGGCATAGTTGCCGCCGATGACGAAGTTGCCGAAGGCCTCGATGACATTGCCCGCCGCGCCCGGCCCTTCGTGGCCATTGAGCAGGACCACCCGGGTCGAGGCCACGTTCAGCGCCAGGCGCAGCAGGGTGGCGATCAGGATGATGGTCGGGAAAATGGCGAAGTCCAGTGGGCGACCCACATAGACCACCACCATCAGGATGATCAGCGACAGCGTGATATTGAAGGTGAACAGGGCATCCAGGCCCAGGGGCGGCATGGGCACGATCACCATCGCCAGCAGCATGACCACCATGATCGGCGGGCCGATGCCTTCGCCGCGGTACTGACGCAGCCCCTGCCCCATCCGGGCGAGAC
>JAVLAV010000148.1:0-966 GCA_031580735.1 Marinobacter sp. | reverse complement strand
GCGTGATGCTTCGTCGGCGGTGCGCTCGACGTGTTCGGAGACATCGTTGATGGTCGTCGACATCTCGTGCATGGCCGCGGCCACCTGTTCGGTTTCCTGCTGCTGACGGGCAATCTCTTCCTTGGCCCGCTGAGACAAGTCCATGCCCAAGGAGGATTGCCGACTGACGCCGTCCGAGGCATCTTCGATACGCGTGATCACCGTGATCATGCGGGCCTGTTCGCTTTTCATGGCCACCTCCAGGCGGCCACGCAGACCTGTCTCATCCGTGTACGTTTCCACGGCTACAGGATGACTGAAGGCATTCGGCAACTTTTCGTTAAGGGTCGCGATCATCTGTCGCATTTGCAGACGCCCCATCAAGCCGATCACGACACCGGTTGCGGCCAGCACGAGAGCGCCGGGGAGGGAATTCCCCGCTAGCATTAACCCGACGCCGGCAAGCAAGCCGACCAGCCCGACGCCATCTTGTGCACGCAGCCGATAGCGACGCTCGCGAAAGCCCCTTTTGAAGATATCCCGGTATAGCTTCTCCGCTCGCTCCACGTCCCGACGCGCGGGCTTGGAGCGCACCGATTCGTAACCCACGATAGTGCCGTGCTCCGAGATCGGCGTGACGTAGGCATCCACCCAGTAGTGATCGCCGTTCTTCGATCGATTCTTCACCAAACCCATCCAGGGGCGGCCCTGCTTGAGGTAGGACCACATAACTTGGAAAGCCACCGGCGGCATATCCGGATGACGCACGATATTGTGGCTTTCCCCGATCAACTCCTCACGAGCAAACCCGCTGATCTCCACGAAGGCATCGTTGCAATGGGTGATCCGCCCCTTGAGGTCGGTGGTTGAGACCAATCGCTGCGACGAGTCGAATGTGCGTTCCCGCTGGGTGACAGGGCCGTTATTGCGCATGCTGCTTCCTGTGAAGACCGGTTGGTCCTCAATACGGTTTGAAATGAGTTCGAT
>JAVLAV010000147.1:0-973 GCA_031580735.1 Marinobacter sp. | reverse complement strand
GCTGGGAGCGCAGCGCCAGCATGCGCACCCGCGAACACAGCCGGCGCCCCGAACGCGCCAGGGTATCGTCCGGGTCGTCGCCATTCTTGGGGAAGAAGTCCACCGCGCCGGCATCGAGGGCATCGAGGGTTGCCTCGGCACCGGCCTTGGTCAGCGCGGACAGCATCAGGATCGCCGTGGGGCAACGTTCGGTGATGCGCCGGACCGCGGAGATGCCGTCCATGATCGGCATCTCCACGTCCATGGTCATGATGTCCGGCTTGAGCTCGCAGGCCTTGAGGACGGCCTGGCGGCCATTGGATGCCTCACCGACCACTTCCAGCCGGGGGTCGCTGGAGAAAACTTCTCGCAGCGCCCGGCGGAAAAACAGGGAATCATCAACGATCAGAATCCGGATGGGCATGGATCAGGCCACCGATCGCATGCGTTGATGCCCGCGGCCGGCATTGCGTCGCACCATGCCAGGCAGGTCGAGGATCAGCGCGATATGCCCGTCGCCGGTGATGGTCGCGCCGGCAAACCCTTCCACGATGCGAAGCAACTCGCCCAGCGGCTTGATCACCACCTCTTCCTGACCGATGACCGAATCGACCACCAGGGCCATCAGCTGCGCGCCATGCTGAACCATGACGACCTGATCGGTCTCCGAGCGCTGGCCGGGCGGCTCGCCTCGCAGGCCGAGCCAATCGGTCATGCGGAAGAGAGGAACCGCGCGATCCCGAACCGTGATGGTCGTCTGGCCATCGACCACGTTGATCTCCTTGTCGGCCATCTCGAAGATCTCATTGACCACGGAAAGGGCCACGGCGTACTTGCGACCACTGACGATCACCATCAGGGTCGGCAGAATCGCCAGGGTCAACGGCACCTTGATGTTGATCTGGGTGCCCTCGCCCATGCTTGAATCGATGCTGATGGTCCCCGAGAGTTTGGTGATCGCGGTCTTGACCACGTCCATACCCACGCCACGTCC
>JAVLAV010000146.1:0-1014 GCA_031580735.1 Marinobacter sp. | reverse complement strand
CTTGTCAGTTCCAGTTCTGGTTCGGCCCGGGCAGACAAGCTCGTCAGAACCAGCACGCCAATAATGGCCGGTTTTATGAAGCGAGAGGGGATGGACAATTTGGATTCTCCACTGCGATTATTATCGAGTGGCAATCTTAGAGGGCTAACCTGAACCGAGACTGAATTGCCGGTAACAGGATTTTCAGGGTTGATGTGGATCAATCTCACAGACCAGGGTTTGAACGATGGATAACTGTTGCGACAGTAAAGGCGACGAACTCGCTCGATTGCGCGAGCGGCAAGGCCGGGTTCTCTATATCGTTCTTGCCATCAATGCCCTGATGTTTCTTGTCGAATTTACAGCTGGCTGGATTCTGAATTCCACGGCGCTGCTGGGCGATTCACTGGATATGTTGGGGGACTCTCTGGTGTACGCCATCTCACTGTTTGTGCTTCATCGTGGCGTGCGAGCTCGGGCAGGAGCTGCTCTTTTCAAGAGCGGCTTTCTTATGGTGTTCAGCCTTCTGATTATCGCCGAGGCTGTACGCAAATCCATCGTCGGCGTAGTACCCGAGGCCGGCTGGATGGGCGTGATTGGCGGCATTGCACTGGTTGCTAACCTGAGTTGCCTGGTGCTGCTCTACCGCCACCGAAGCGACGACATCAATATGAGTTCCACCTGGCTGTGCTCACGTAACGATGTCATCGCTAACCTTAGTGTGCTTGGTGCCGCAGGGCTGGTTATGCTGACCGAGTCCCTGTGGCCAGACCTTATTGTGGGTGTGGGCCTGGCACTTCTGTACCTGCACTCCTCGGTTAAGGTAGCAAAAGACGCCTGGCCACAGTGGCGTGGCCAGGAACGTGCGGACCAGCGCTAAGTTCGCTCTTTGCCGAGCTTTACTACCCTCAACCGCAACGCATTCACAATCACACTGACCGAAGACAGCGACATCGCGGCGGCCGAAAGCCGGGAGCACTGGATGAGATAGTTAAAAAGAACATCCAGGAATACGGCCCCGGATTGGAGAATACC
>JAVLAV010000145.1:0-1050 GCA_031580735.1 Marinobacter sp. | reverse complement strand
GGACGCAGCAGCAATTCGTGTTCGAGGGCGTATCGGTAGGCGCGCACGCCACGACGCTCCTCGGAGGGGAAGGGTTCGCCGGTTTCCGGGTCGACCAGGTCCATCGCGGCAATCATGCCGGTGCGACGGACATTGGTCAGGTGCGGCAGTCGGGCTAGTTCCGCCAAGTGGTGATCCATGGTGGCCTGGGCCGCGCGGTTTGCATTGACCACATCGTCACGCTCGAATAGCTCCAGCGTGGCCAGTGCCGCCGTGCAGGCCAGCGGGTTGCCGGTAAAGCTGTGGCTGTGCAGGAATGCCCGCATGGTGCTGTAGTCGTCGTAGAAGGCCTGGTAGACCGTATCGCTGGTGAGGATGGCCGCTAGCGGCAGGTAGCCGGAAGTCAGTCCCTTGGACAGGCACATGAAGTCCGGGGTGATGTCCGCCTGCTCGCAAGCGAACAGCGTGCCGGTCCGCCCGAAGCCCACGGCGATCTCGTCGGCGATCAGGTGGACGTCGAACTCGTCGCAGAGCATGCGCAGACCGCGGATATAGTCGGGGTGGTGCATCAGCATGCCGGCGGCACACTGAACCAGGGGCTCGACGATCACCGCCGCGGTGCGGTCGGCCTGTGTTTCCAGGATCTCGCGCATCCCCTCCAGCGCCTCGGCCGCGCGTTCGCGGCAGTCGCCCCGGTCCTGGCGACAGGCGGGCGAAGGCGCCGTGGCCGTGGCCCGCAGCAACGGGCCGTAGGTATCCTTGTACAGGCCGACGTCGCCCACCGACAGGGTGCCGAGGGTCTCGCCGTGGTAGCTGTTGGCCACCGTGATGAATTCACTCTTTTCCGGCCGGCCACTGTTGCGCCAGTAGTGATAGCTCATCTTCAGCGCGACCTCGACCCCCGAGGAGCCGTTGTCGGCGTAGAAGACCCGATCGAGCCCGCTGGGGGTGATTTCGACCAGCTTCTCCGAGAGTTCGACGACCGGTTGGTGCGAGAAGCCCGCCAGGATGACGTGCTCGAGACGGTCGAGCTGGCCCTTGATCCGGTCGTTGATGTAGGGATTGGCGTGA
>JAVLAV010000144.1:0-1058 GCA_031580735.1 Marinobacter sp. | reverse complement strand
AGGACAGTTACTGGGCCATGCACGACAAGCTCTATGCCTTGCAGACAGAATGGGGCGGCTCCAGCGACCCGGTGGCGACTTTCACCCGCTATGCGGATGATCTCGATCTGGACGAACGCCGCTTCCGCCGCTGCATGAACACAGAATTGCACCGTGAAGACATCGAAGAAAGCGCGAACGTTGCCCGCCAGATGCGGGTGATGAGCACGCCCACCGTGATGGTCGATAACATCCGGCTGACCCGGCCAGGGTGGGGGCAGTTGTCGGCAGTGGTGGAAAGAGAGTTGGCTGAAAATTAAAAAGTCACCAGGCAACTCTGAATGGAGCGGCTGAACGGTAAAGGCTCACAAAAGTCTTCGTAGCCATGGATGGCGGAGAGAAGCGTACAGGGACGTATCCACAGCGTCTTTTGGGAGCCTTTACCGTTTAGCCGCGTGAATAAAAGACGGAGTATGCCGAGAGTCCGCATTGGCAAGCGGGTAGGCCTGCCAAAAACCGCTGTAGATACATCCCTGTACGCTTATGCTCCGCCATCCAGGCTCCGCAAATTTTTGGCAGGCCTACCCGCTTGCCAACGCTCATTGCTCGCCTGATACGGCCTCCCCTCATTTGAATCCAACCCGCACTTGGTTAAACTCCGCGCCTCGCGACTATTCCGCGAACCCAAACCAACCATGCTCCGGATTTACGATCCGGCCCGCAGGAGAAAAACATGAGCAACAACGTTGTGGTCTGCGCCCTATACAAATTCGCAGTCCTGAACGACTACAAAGACCTCCGCCAGCCCCTGCTGAACCTCATGCAGGAAAACGGCGTGCACGGCACCCTGCTGCTGGCCCGCGAAGGCATCAACGGCACCATCGCCGGCAGCCGCGCAGGCATTGATGCCGTCAAAGCCTGGCTGGGCAAAGACGAACGTTTTGAAGGCATCGACTACAAAGAATCCTTCGTCGATATTCAGCCGTTTAAGCGCACCAAAGTTAAACTCAAAAAAGAAATCGTCACCATGGGCGTCCAGGGCATCGACCCCAAGCGCGTCGTGGGCACCTACGTCGACC
>JAVLAV010000143.1:0-1097 GCA_031580735.1 Marinobacter sp. | reverse complement strand
CTGTTCCTGAAATTGTTTTCCGGCAACAGAAACAGGCGTAAGGAATTCAGAAGGCTGGATTTACCCAGGTTACCCGGGCCAAGAATGAGCCCGTGGTTGTCAACCGGGATTTCCACATAACAAAACCCGGCGGAATCCACCAACACCAGCCGGCGAATACCAAAATTGAAAGCACCCGGACTGGCCTGCGCATCACTCATCCAGAATCATCTCCTGTTCCATGAATTTGCCGGTCTCTCGAAACGCATGAGCAAGGGACGTAAACCCCAGATCTTCCGCCAGCGACACCGCTTTTGTAAACCGTTCTGTGGTGTTTGGTGTTTTTCGGAAATGGCCGAGCCAGGGCAGCCAATCTGCCGGCTGAACAAAACCGGCCTTATGGCCCAGCGCTCCAGCTACAGTCGCAAACATCTGCAGACCCCCGGCGTCGAAATCAAAAGCACAAAGCACCTGTTGATAGCTGCGATCAAGCCAGGCCAGGGTTTCCGCGCCAGTAATGCGGTTACCGGCCCCCAACACCACATCGCAATTGCTCAACGCAAGATCAGCGCCGGCGGTATCACGGGCAAACGCCAACATTTCTCGAAAGTGGTAAAAGTTGCGTTCGTTTTCCACCACCAACACACGAGATGCAGGCGTAAAGCCCATATCCGTATCGGTACCGGAAAGCACAACCGTGTCCGGCCGACTCGTGGCTTGCCCGTGATGATAAAACAGAAGGAAGGAAACGCCAGTGCCGTGGCGATGGGAATCACCTTGATGGGCGGCCTGGATACGGCTTTCCGGTGCGGCAGCGCGGGCCTGCAAGGCATCGAAGGCGCGCTGATCGATAACTTCAACCCGCCAACGGTTGGCGGAAACTTTGTGTGGCTGGAAAACGTCCCGGTGGCGGCTACGAACCCCCACCGGAAGCGTTTTCAGGAAAGCCGGGTAATTGATCGGCTGGTTCTGACGAATCTTGTCCAGATAGCGTTTCAATGACCCGCGCCTCCCTGCGCGTGGAATCAGTCCCGGGACAACCGGAACTGTTCAATGGTTTTGTGCAGCGTTTCTGCCATGGCCAGAAGATCCCCGGCAACCCTTGCAGTTTCCTGGGC
>JAVLAV010000142.1:0-1143 GCA_031580735.1 Marinobacter sp. | reverse complement strand
GCAAACTCCGTGCGGGATGCTAACGCCTGGGCCGAAGCCAAGCTGGTAACTTCTACGCTATAACTGCCCTTACTGGCCTCGGTGCTGTCTACAGAAACGCCAATGTCCTCATTTGTAGAAGAGGCAGAAAACGCTTTCAGGTTATCCGGCGAGCTCAGTTGCCGCATCGGCAGCCGCAGCTCTGTAACGGCGCTGCGCAACCTGCCGTAAGCTGACAACATCGCCTCGGCTTGCTTGGTCTCCTGGGTAAGCCGAGTTTCCGTCGGCTTACGCTCGGCGCTGACCAGCTGGTCAACCAGATCCGAGTTCAAAACCCCGGAACCAACACCTAATGATGAAATACCTGCCATAACCATGCCTCCTCAAGGGGGCGAATCTCTATACTGTTATGCTTAACGGCAGCAAGCGGCAAAACTTTGCCAGTTTTCTAGAACTTAATCTTACTGCTCCGCGACGACAAGCTCTAAAAGCTTTTCTTGCCACGGAACCCACGGAAGAACACGGAAACAAAAACTATATAAATCATTTCCTTCCGTGTTCTTCCGTGGATTCCGTGGCGAAAAATCTGTTCGTCTTTTCTCGACAGATCCCATGCATACCCCAAAGCCAAGAACACCGCCGGCTTCAAACGAAGGCGGCGGTGCTGAAAGTCCGTTGCTTACATTACCCGCAAAAGCGGCAAACTTTTACACTTTAATGTTGAACAACGTCAGCGGTTCATCCTGCTGCAATTTTTCTGCCAACCTCAAAGCCACTTCATCCGGAATCTGGCGAATTACTTCCTGGGTTTGCTGGTCGACCACTTTTACCACGGTCTGACCCAGGTCATTATCCACTTCAAACTGAAGATCCCGCTGCACGTTCTGAACAAAATCGTTCAGTTGGCTGACCGCATCACTCAAATCTTCCCGCTGTGTCTCCGTGCGCTCCTTCATCTTCTCTACCCGAGAAGCTTCAGTCGCGGCCTGAGGGCTTTGAATACTAGTGCGGTCGCCGGCAGATGAAGCAGCAAGGTCAGGGGCTTTTGAGCCCTCGGCCTGAGATGACGACAGGGCCTTTGCCGGAGCCTGGACACCAGAGCGCACAAGCTTTAAATCCGGGCTGTTCAGGTTAACGTCATTCATAGCATTACCTCGCTATCCT
>JAVLAV010000141.1:0-1408 GCA_031580735.1 Marinobacter sp. | reverse complement strand
CGATAACCCACCATTTGTCGCGGTATTTGAAATTGTCCAGTGACGGGAACACCCGGCGCAACTGATCAGGTGTTTCAAACCTCCCATTTCGCAACGTGGTGTAGGTATTCACCAAGGCGTCCCGATCATTGGGAAACTGCTTGGCGGCATCATTGAACGGCTTCCTCGAAATTATGTGCACAGAACTTCCTTGTTTCCTTTTTTGAAACGTTAGCATAACGTTTCAAAAAAGGAAACATCAATGCTTTCGCCCTGATAGATATAGGTTGCCCACGCTTCATTGCTGGCCAGCGCAAAGCCAATCGGGAACAGGTATTTGATAAAGAAGGTCCAGGCCACGAGGATCACGAACAGATGCGAGAGAAACGTGAGATAGCCAGACTCATAAAGCGACTCCCGGAAGAGAAATGTGTGTGATGAGCATAGGCTTCACCCACTACAAAACCAACTCCCGGAACTGTTTCGGCGGTGTGTTCAGGCGCTTGCCTGTGCGTGGGCCTGAAGGAAGGTAAATCTGTCACGGTATTCCCAATTGATCAAACCGGCAGTTCAATAATCTCACCAGCCACACCGTCTTCGCTTACCTGCAGCCGCCCCACCGTGATCGGCAGGGTAAAACGCCGGGGCCCCGTGCCTCCCGCGCCTCGGCAACGCTACCCCTGTTTTTCACATTGGTGTAGCCCGCACTTTCCAGGGCAGATTTCGCTTTACCGGCTCTGTTTCCACTACGGCAATAAAGATTTATCTCCGTATCTTTGTCCGGGAACCGTTCGGTAACCTGCGCGAGAATGTTCCGGTGCGGAATGAGCGGATCCCCATCAATGTGATTCTGCCGGTGTTCGGCTTCCGTGCGGACATCAATCCAAACCGGCTTCGCTTGAGCCAGCATTGGTGCGAGCGCCAGTGATAGGAAAATCAGCACAGCTCTCAGTGAAACAAACCTACGCATAAAAATGCTCCTGGCATTGCGGATTGTGAGTTAGATTCTACGATTAAACCCAGCGAACAAGTCACCACAAGAGAACCCACCAAACAGAGCCGCTACCCCGCTGAAAATCTTACTGAATGAGGGGTTGCCTGGCAGTCGATATAAGCGGTGACCAGCCTCGGAAATGCCTCGCTGGCAAGCTTTTCCAACTGGGCTTGATCGCCTGATAGAGGCCGCAGCTTGCTCCCCCGTACAACAGTAGCACCGCAGGGCAGGACTGCAGCAATTCCGACAACACCTCTTCCGAGCAGACGTTTTGCATGCATCAGTGATGCCCGACCTTCGCAACCAGAACATGGCGCGGGCCCTTTTCGGTTTGCACCTGGGCGATCATGCCCGCCTTCCAATCGGACCAAACCGTTATGAATTGTTAACGACGGCGCAACAAATCCCGATAAAGCCGATTATTCCAGTCCTGGA
>JAVLAV010000140.1:0-1475 GCA_031580735.1 Marinobacter sp. | reverse complement strand
ATTACTGCCAGTGGCTGGCGGAGCAAAGCGGGCGACCGTTTGCACTTCCAACCGAAGCCCAATGGGAATACGCCGCCCGAAGCCGGGGGAAAATGATGCCTTATGCCACTGATGATGGGATTTTGCGGGAAGGAAAAAATTACGCTACTCGCGAAGAACGGAAAAAAGCAAGCCCCGGAAATGATCCTTACACGCCTTACCCTGTTGCAAAGAAGTATCCGCCCAACCCCTTGGGCATTCACCAAATGGGCCTCAATGGTTTTGAATGGGTGAGTGACTGGTACGAGGAGGATTACTATGAGCACTCACCAGAACACAACCCGACTGGACCTGCATCAGGTAAAGATAAAGTCAGACGGGGGGGGAGCGTCGGGTCAGGTTTTTTGGGGAAGGTGACAGTCATAAGGTCATTTTCAAGGCCTAATCTCGCAAGTAAACCTCCAGAAGGAAGCTCTGCCGCAATTGACCCCGACCATAAGCAGCCCTACATGGCAAATACACTACGTTGCGTTGTTAACCAAACGAGGTAGCTTTGGGTAGGCAGGCAAGGCCTGCCATCCCTTTGTTCCCTAAACACTTTCCGTGCGTGGAGGTGCCAGGCATTCCGTATGATTAAAGCAGGCTCGATGGAACTTGGGCTCTACGTCATATTGGGTTAGGTAGTCTTCCATGTCGTTGCGGACTATCGGAGTCCCCTTGGCGGCCTTTGGTTTGAGTTGCTGGTAAAAGCGCTGGAGATTGCCCGGATAATCACTGGACAGCCATGTTTTCTCGCCCCGACCAAGAAACGTAAGCAGCCTCGCCTCACCTTCCTTCACGGTGATATTGGCTCCACTGATTTCCGGCTTGATACGCTGCATGACGTTACGGTACTCGGCCTGCGATTGCACCCAAGCAAAGAGGTTGATAATGGCCCGCTTACGCTCGGTCATAAAGCCAAAACGCCAGAAGTTGATGTCTTCCCAATCCCAGGTGCGATTCTCGGGCTCTAGTGGATCGAAGGCATTTACTTGCATTAATCGGTAGAGTAGAGCTCCTTTGGCATCTGGCGTGGCGTACCGAAGTACATCCGGATTAGTGTTAATTCGTTCGACCAAAACACTGCGAGCCTCCGCAGCAGCTTTTTCATCCTGCAGATCTCTCCATAGTGCGCCGACCTCTTCTCTTATGTTTTCTGTATATTCATACATATGCCTCTTTAGTTCTTCACCGGTCTGCAATGCCATAACCAGAATATTGGACAACGCCTCAAACGCCTCCTCATCAATAAACTCCAACCGCTTGTAGTCGATGTTTTTGAGCTGGTAAGCCACCCATTGGGCAAACTCCCAGATCAGTCCGGCATCCACTTCCAGTACCAGCTTGCCTTTGGGGCCGACTCCGAAACAAAAGGCAGCCTTCGCCAGAATGCGGAATTTGCCATTCCGATAAGATATGTTGAGCGTGGCTTCTGCTCCCAGGCCGGCTTGACCCGC
>JAVLAV010000013.1:0-46041 GCA_031580735.1 Marinobacter sp. | reverse complement strand
GAGTTGGCCATTGAAGACTCGGCAGCTCCGATTCACAACCGGCATGGGGTCGTTATAGGGGCCGTCATCGTATTTCACGACGCCCGCTTTTCCAGGGAAACCACGGCCCGTATGGAGCATCTTGCTCAGCACGATGCCCTGACCGGGCTCCACAACCGTAATGCGTTTTTCGAGCGGTTCGAGCAGTCGTTGGCGCTGGCGCGCCGGCATGATAACCAGATGGGCCTGTTGTTCATTGACCTGGATAACTTCAAGAGCATCAATGACTTTCTGAGCCATGATACCGGCGACAGGATCCTGGCGGCAGTAGCCGAGAGGCTGAAAGCCTCTGTCCGGGATGCAGATACGGTTTGCCGCTTTGGCGGCGACGAATTTGTGGTGCTGTTGGCTGAAATCACGCAGCCGGACCATGCCTATGCCGTTGCAGACAAGATTCGGGAAGCTGCCGCAGAGCCAATGGTTGTTGGTGGCCGTGATGTGTCGATGCAACTCAGTATCGGCGTTAGTGTTTACCCCGATGACGGGGTAAACGCGGACGAGTTATTGAAGAAAGCGGACAGCGCTATGTACCGGGTTAAAATACTGAACCGGCAATCTGTTTCAAAAAGCCTCATCCCCACTCACGAACGCCGGAAACCACCAACCTGATCCCGTCGGCTCGCCGGATGCTCAGCTAAAGGCGGTTCGGCTAAAGCTTTCCCGGGCAGCAAGTCTTCCGGCCCACTGGCTCAATGCCGGATGGGCGTCCCTCCAATTGATTTCCGGCAGCCGGAAATCCAGATATTCAAGCGCAACACAGGCGACAATGTGACCCGCGCTGAACCCGGGGAGATTGTCTTCTGTCGCCAGCCTGTCGAGAGTAGACAGTCCGCGTTTAATGGCCGCCAGACGACGCTGGCCGAGCACGGTATTGTCTGCTTCCTCTCCCTCGTGCTTTCGGGCGATGACAGTGGTGAAGCTGGCATCAATAATCCCCTGAGCAACACCCGCCAGTTGCAGAACATCGGCCAACTGAGAGCCTGGAAACAGGGATGTCTGCTCTGTCAGTTGATCCAGGTAACTCAGGATCAAAAGTGATTCACTGATGGATTGCCCTGTGTCCGTGACCAGAGCCGGAACTTTGGCCAGAGGGTTCACCCGTAACAGTTGGTCGTCGTTGCTCCAGGGATCGACCGTTACCAGTGACACCTGTGATTCCAGGCCTTTTTCCATCGTAGCGATGCGTGCAGCCCGGGCGTAGGGTGAAGTGGCATTGAGATAGAGCTTCATGGTTGCCTCCTTAACCTAAACTCGCAAGTTCTCGACCAGGCCGGTAAGACGCCGGACCTGTTCCTGTATAGCGCCGGTGGCGGTTACCGTTTCTGTCATTCCCTCGGTATTGCGGTCGGCCACCTCGGCAATCTTGACCACGCGTTGATCAATTTCTCCGGCCACCTGGCCCTGTTCCTCGGTAGCCGTGGCAATCTGGTCAGCCATTGAGCGAATGGTCGTGACTGTTTCCGCAATCTCCCGCAGGACGGCTTCGGCTTCACTCATCGCCTCAGCACTACGGTGGGCTTCTTTCCGACCGTTGAGCATAGCTGTGGCAACCTCACCGGTTCCAGTCTGGAAGCGGTCAACGATCTCGCCGATCTTTCCGATGGATTCCTGGGTGCGTCGAGCGAGTCCGCGGACCTCATCCGCGACCACCGCGAACCCTCGTCCCGCTTCGCCAGCTCTGGCTGCCTCGATAGCAGCATTCAGGGCCAGCAGGTTGGTCTGGTCGGCAATGTCGGTGATCACCGAAAGCACGGTTCCTACTTCCTTGCTTTCCTCCTGCAAGCGCGTGGTGAGTTTCTCCAGCTCCCCCATGCGGCCTGAAAGGGTCTGCACCATGTGAGCGGCGTCAGAGACTGTCTTCTGCCCGGATTCTACCTGCTCGTCGGCCCGGACCGTAGCTTCTGCTGTTTCGCTGGTGTTTCGGGCCACTTCCTGAACCGTGGCGCTCATCTCGTTGACAGCCGTAGCCACCTGATCCGTATCAGACCGCTGGTGCTCCACTCCCTGTCGCGCCTGTTCAATGATATCAGCAGCATGGACCGTGCTGTCATCAATCTGCTTTGCGGCATCGCGGACACCCCCGACCAACTCTCCGACCTGGTTTCGCATGGTGTTATAGGCTTCGACGATCTCTGCGATCTCGTTATCTTTGAACTCATGCGACATTGTCTGACGAAAATCCCCTTTGGCAAGGTCAAGGAGGCGCTCCCGCAACATATGGATCTGGTCCATCAGATAGGTGAGACCGAACATCCGCCCGAGGATGACCAACACCAGAATGGCCAGGACCATGGAAATGGACATGATCTGGTTGAACTGAGTGTTGCGGTCGGCAAGGGTGGACATCATGCCGACCGCTTCATTCATCTGTGCCAGAACCCGTGGCGACATCTCATGCAGCTGTTCAAGGGTTTGTGTGTCAGGGGCATCCATGTATTCCACCAATGCCGGCCGGTAGTCCTGCCAGAGTGTCAGTACATGTTCCAGTTGAGCACGAATGGCCGGGTCCGTTACGGCCGGGACACCAGCCTCTTCACTGCCATTCAGCAGCCAGCCGTGGGCGCGCTCCCATTGCTCTATGGTTTGTTGGGCCTGGGCACTCTCTTCCACGCCAGCGGCCACCATCTGGACTTCCTTGGCGACCCGTTGGCTGAGCATGCGTTGTGCCCCCGCCACGTTCAGGGATTTCGCTTCGCCCGGATCGGTGCTGAAATAGAGGAAGGAGGCTGAACCCAGGGCGCAAAGAAAGATCAGTGCGTAGGACAGTAGAAACTGGTGGTCGAGTTTGCGCACTCCGACGGAGCGTAGAATGATTTGAATCGTATGGGATATGAGTGCCCGTGGCCGCATGCCAGTTTCTCCAAAGAAATTTCGCATATTTTTATGTTGTTAAAAGAAGAGAGAGTAGAGCGGCCTACTGTAAGGCTAAATTAAGGCGTGTAGTCTTGATGTTCGTCAAGAGTGCAAAATTACCGGTTTCGAGCGTTACTCGATAAGGAAGCGTCATGTCACAGGCCAGCAGATACGAATATTCAATTAAGATGCACCTTCAAAGCATTTTTAAGACGATGAGAAGCTGGCCGAGGCCTGAACAGGGTGATTCCTATCAACCCGCTTTACTGTTCTGCCAAGCGGCGGGCGGCTGCCAGGCCTGACGCCAGGATTTGAATTTATCTGCGGGCATGGGGCGGGCGATGCCAAAGCCCTGGGCGTTGATGCAGCCGAGTTCGATCAACCTACAACCCTGCTCAGTGGTTTCCACACCTTCAGCAATCACACCGAAGTTGAACGCTTGGGCCAGTCCGATAATGCCCTTGATGATCGCCGTGTTGCCTTTCTCGTCTTCCATGTTGCGGACAAAAGACTGGTCAATCTTCAGAGTGTCGGCCGGCAGTCGCTTGAGGTACTCCAACGCGGCGAAGCCCGTGCCGAAGTCGTCTAACGAAACATGAACGCCCATCTCCCTGCATTTCCGCAGCACTTTGCCAGCCAGTTCGATGTCATTGATGGCCGTGCTCTCCAGAATTTCCAGTTCCAGGTTAGCGGGATTAAACTCCGGATGGAGGCGAATATGGCGCTGTAATGTGTTTACGAAACCCGGGTTCAGCAAATGTACAGCGTTGATGTTGACGCTGACGCTCACCGTTATGCCGTGGGCCTTCCATTGTTCGGCTTGGGAGATAGCCGTTTCGAGAACCCAGTTACCGATGTCGATGGAAATTGGGTGTTGCTCAATCTGAGGCAGGAATTCACCCGGTGATACCATGCCACGTTCCGGATCCTGCCAGCGTAACAAAGACTCAACGCCCAACAGCTCCCCGCTGGTCATATCCACTTTTGGCTGGTAGTGCAGACAAAGCTCGTTTTCGACAATGGCCTTCTCCAACTTATGGAGCAGTTGCAAGAAGGCACTCTGATCGCGTCTCTGTTTCAGATCAAACCAGCTGAGCCTGGCCCGGCCGTTATTTTTGGCGTGGTGCAGGGCTTCGGTGGCATGTCGAATTAGTGTATCTGCATCACCATCATCCTCCGGGAAGGCGGTGGCGCCCACGCTGGCGGTGAGGGTAGCAGTGAAACTATTGAATTCAATAGGCCGCGCCAGTTCTTGTTGCAGGCGCTCCAGCACACGCCGGCCTTGGCCCGGGTTTTTGAGTTGTTCGATAACCACAAGAAACTCATCACCGCCAGTAAAAGCGATGGTGTCGCAATCGCGCATGATGGATTGCAGGCGCTTGGCCATACGTTTAATCAGCACATCGCCGGCGGCATGACCGTATTGATCGTTGATCAGACTGAAGTGGTCAAGGTCAAAGGCCGCGACAATGATTTCATCGCTTGAACGCTTAGCCAGCAGGATCCCGTGTTCCAGCCGGTCTTTGAGCAGGATCTGGTTGGGCAGGCCGGTAAGCGGGTCGTGGTAAGCCCGGTACTCCAGCTCACGCTCGTGTTGAGCCACTTTGTCCGTAATGTCGGAGGATACGGAAACGTAGTTTTCAACGTTGCCGTGACGGTTGGTGATGGCGTTGATGGTGGTCAGCTCAGCAAAAAACTCGCCATTCTTGCGCCGGTTCCAGATTTCTCCCCTCCACTTTCCAGTGGCTTTCAGCTCTTCCCAGAGATGCTTGTGGAATTCCGGGCTTTGCCGGCCGGACTGAAGCATATTGGGGTTACGCCCCAGCACTTCCCGGCGAGAGTAACCGGTATTCCGGGTAAACGACTCATTGATTTCGATAATCCTGGCGTCGCTATCGGTCACGGTGATCCGGTCATGGGTGTGCTCGAAGACCGCTTTGATCAGTAAAAACCGTAACTGTGTCTGTCTGAATATCAGTACCGCAAAAGTCAGGCAAGCCAGCAGTGTCAGCGGCGAAATAAGCAGGTAACGCCATAGCTCTCCCTTGGCCGAGGCCAGCAGCTGATCGGCCTCACCCTGAATTTTATCGGTAAGCTGGGTTCCCATGTGGTCAAGGTTCTGAATTCGTTCTGACTGCCACGAAAACCATTCTTTAGCGGTGATCTCTTTCAGTACAGCGGATGGATGAAGGCTTGAAATCAATCGACTTCGGAAAGTCGTTGCGGGTGATTCCGGTGTCAGGGCCTGATAGCCGGCGGTGTTGTCGGTCTGGCTGCGATAGCTGGTTAACGTGCTTTGTTGCTTGGCCTCCAGTGCAATAATTTCTCGATGCTGAGCTTCGGTGATGTTTTTTGAAATTAGAATCCTGGCGATGGTCAAATGCTCTTTGCCCAATAACTCCTTCAAACGATTCAGCACATAATAGGCATTCAGCATGCGGCCAAGTTGGTTGTTCTCGGTCATCGTCGATAACCGGTCGATCAGGCTATTGAGTCTCTCTATATGATGAGTGAAAAAAGGACTTACTTCATTGGGTGTTATCTGAAGACGATCAATTCCAGATCGGACGCTCGGGAGTTTGGCTGAGGAGTGACTCAGAGTTCTCAGGTCACTGAGGTAAGGAGAGTTGGCTCCTCGCGGCATCGGCTTACTGAGTTCTACTCGAAGCGTAGCGTAATGGCTATCTGTACGCTCTCTGGCTTCGTTCAACTGTTTCTTGAAAGTACTGTCACCGCCGCTGTCCAGGAAAATAGCGCTGAGCCCGCGCTCACGTTGTAGCTGGCTTATAAGTTGGCCAGCTTCTAGGGCCAGGGTGGTGTTTCGTGCCAGTTGGTGCAGATTCTGTGTCACCTGGTAGCGCTCAATGGCATTGAAAACGGTCATCCACACCACGGCAATAACAAGTGGTGTGAATGCCATCAAGAAGCGGATCGACAGTGGAAGTCGGTCAAATCCTCCGAGAGCTTTGGTAGCCTTGGGGCAAGTGTCGTTCAATCTTTTTTTATCCGGCCTCATGAACTTGCATTATTGTCATTAAGCTTGAATTCATTAGCCAGATCTTGCAGCTCACGGGCTAGGCGAGCCTGCTCTTCGGTGACTTCCGTAATCTCCTGTGAGCCGGTCAAGGTTAATATTGCGACCTCGCTAACAGACTCCATGCTGCCCGCCAGCTCGTGAGTAACGGCCACCTGCTCCTCAGAGGCCGTCGCAATCTGACTTGCCATATCAGAGATGCTGTTAATGTCAGCAAGAATACCCGTGAAGGTTTGCTCCAGATCTGAGGCCTGTTCGCTGGTTGTATTGGCAAGCTTGTGGCTTTCAATAATAGAGTGACTGGCACTCTCGGTTATGTCTCGAAAGCCGTTGATAATTTCTTCAATCTGCGTTGTGGACTGGTGAGTTTGCTGTGCCAAGGCACGAACTTCATCGGCCACAACGGAGAATCCACGGCCGTGCTCTCCCGCCCGGGCCGCCTCGATAGCCGCATTTAAGGCAAGAAGGTTAGTCTGGTCAGCGACCTTACGGATGACATCAACGACGTCACTGATCGTTACACTGCGGCTTTCGAGCTCTGCAATAACGCCGTTAACTTTTTCAATCGAAGCTGCGAGGGAGCGAATACTGTCCACACTTTCATGGAGGACTTGCCCGCCAGTTTCACTTTTCTCCATGGCATTTTTTGACGCATCTGCCACCTGCTGGGTGTTACGGGAAATTTCTTCTGACGTTGACGACATTTCTTCTGTCGCAGCGGCGACCTGTTCGATCTGTTGTTGCTGATTTTTAACTTGGGCGGCGTTCTGACCCGCTGTGGAACTGGTTTCCTCCGTCGAGGTTGCCAACTGGACGCTGGATCTATCCATTTTCTGCAACGCATGGCCAAAGCGTCCGAATAACTCGTTGATGGCAGTTCCGATGTCTGCAATCTCATCTTTGCTTGAAATTTCAATCAGGCGAGTCAGGTCTTTATTCTCCATCACATACCGCACGCCTTTGAGCAGACGGCTTACCTGAGAGTTGATGGTTTTAATAATAAAGAACATGAGAAAAATAACGCCAAGTATGGCAGCCAGGGCAATTCCGGAGGCGATTACCAAACCGTTTCGAGCATCGGTAAGGCCGGTCGCAGCCATGGAGCTTGAGTTGGCAAGTATAGCGCTACGAATTTCATTGAGCTCTCCGATGCGCTGAGTTGTGGTGGCAAACCAATCTGACGCTTCTAGTGCCTCAACGCCAGAGAAGCCGCTGAAAAGAGTCTGCCGCATTTGTTCCAGGGCTTGATTTGCCGCAGTAGACTTCTGACTTTCGAGCGCTGTGCGTAATTCAGCATCTGAGTTCAACATCGAAACCGCTTCACTGATAAAAGCGTCCTGCTGCCCGCCAAGGTCGGCTACCCTCCGTAATATCGATAATTCAAAAACGCCATTACGAATGAAATGAGCGCCAGTCGCCCGCTCGCGGCCGGACATTTCTGCCGCCTGGGCCAATGAGTAATAAGCGGTAATTTCCCGGGTCAGTGCTGAATCGGTGGAGCGTCGGATTATCAGGGGGATACTATCGATCAGGCCGGCAATCAAAGACGCATAACGGTTGCCTGATTCAGCAGCTGCAATATTGCGGCCATCTACTGACTGGCGAAGCATGTCGAGGCTATCCAAACCTTGCCTGGCAGCTTCTATGGTCGCCTTCACCTTGCGATCAAAATTTCTTTCAGCCAGAAGCGCCGAAAGTTGCGTGTTGTAACTAGAAATACGCGCATCCGTTTCTTGCCTTTGGTTCTTGAGCGCTGATTGTGCCTTGTTGAAACTTGGCGTACCTAGGTCACTGCCCAGAATGACTGCCGATCTTCCCCGCTCTTTCTGAAGCTCCTCAATCACTGGGTCGCCAATTTCTGCCAGCTCTGCCATAGAACTTAACGCTCGAAAACTGATCATCTCGTTGTAATTCATGACAATGCTTTGAGCTGCAAAGTAGACAGTGACGAGCAGAGCCGGCATCACCAAAGTAAGCAATTTGTTCCGCATTGACATGTAGTTGATAAAATTCACGCTGGCACCTTTCGTATAGAATTATCGCTCTTGACTAAACTAAAGATTTATCTGTTATGAAGCTTTAATTTAAGTCAAGCAGTGCGGTTTATTTGGAGCTCTCTTCTGCTTTATGTGGAACTTTAGCTTCCGATCATTTGGGGCGATGCAGGTTGGGGCGGATTATCAGGCAGGTATTTGAGTTTACTGGCAATCCGTAAACAGATGGCGATTAAATGGTTCGCATTGCCGTAACCTCGGGCTCGACTGGAAGCTTCCTTGCGTCGTTCCGGAATTCCTGAAAGGGGGTACCTCTAAGGGGCAATTCCTGATTCTGCCGGCACCGGCGTACACTGAGCCTATCTGAAATATTCAAGCGAGGATTCCTCATGGGTATCGGCAGTATCAGCATCTGGCAGCTCGTGATTGTGCTCGCCATTGTCATCCTGTTGTTTGGCACCAAGAAGCTGCGGGGTATCGGTACCGATCTGGGTGGTGCCATCCGTGGCTTCAAGAAGTCCATTAACGAGGATGGAGGCGCATCGGGAGATCCGGTAACTCTGGATTTCCAGAACACCCGGGAGGCGAGTGCCGAGCAGAACTCCTGGAATAAGCGATAGTAGAAATGAATGATTGTGTGGAGCCTGGCGGAAAATCCGGAGGAGAAGCATGAAACCGAGGAAGCAGCGACCACTGATCTACTCCTGCTCAGGCTGCTCTGACGTCGCCCAGTTGGCCAACAACGCCGCGGTGCGCCTGGATCATGACGGTGTATTCGAAATGTCCTGTATTTCCGGGGTGGGGGGACAGGTGCAGGCCCTGGTCAAGACCGCCCGATCCGGCCGACCCATCACCGTTATAGATGGCTGCCCTCTGCATTGCGCCCATGCCTGCCTGGAAAATATTGGGGTGAACCCCGAGCGCCACGTTCGCTTGTACGAACTCGGGTTCGGTAAGCATTACGGCCAGAGCTATGACGATGAAGCCGTCGAAGAGGTGTGCCGGGTCATCGTCAGCGACTACGACTGAGGGGCCTCAATAGAGGGACCTGCCTCCCGTGAGTATGCAAAAAGAGGTATTTGATGTATAGCTAACTTCTCTTCAGCGCTAACGGGCAAACCTGAATGCCATGAAAAGTTCCGCCCCTGGAGGGATGTATGGGTGCCGAAAGTAAGCCGGTTTTCCAAGAAAAAGAAATCTCTGCGTATGAAGCGATTGGTGAGGCCCAAAAGATCGCTTTTGCTCCCTTAATCTTTCAGGCTGTTCGCACCATGCGTGAGCTTGGGATTTTAGAACAGTTGGAATTCCATCAAGAGAAGGGGGTTACCGCTCAGAAGCTCGCTTCAGAGCTTGAAATGTCGTTCTATGGTGTTGAGACGCTGTTAGAAAGTGGTATGAGCTGTGGCGTCGTTCATATGGATTCGGATGCGCGTTTTACGCTGAGCAAGATTGGCCACTACCTTCTGAATGATCCCATGACCCGCACTAATATGGATTACAACCACTATGTCTGTTACCAGGGAATGTTCTACCTGGAAGAGGCGGTCAAGACGGGTAGCCCTAGTGGTCTCAAGGTGTTTGGCGAGCAATGGGAGACTCTGTATCAGGCTTTACCGCACCTGCCGGAGAAGGTGAAACAGAGCTGGTACGCTTTTGACCACTTCTATTCTGATACGGCTTACCCTGCGGCGCTTGAAATAATTCTTGCCGATGGGCCAGAAACATTGGTGGATGTTGGCACTAACGTCGGGAAATTCACCCTGTTGGCGGGGCATCATGATCCTCACCTTCATATCACGATGATCGATCTGCCGGATCAACTTCAAAATGCCATTCGTAATGTTGAAGAAGCAGGCCTGTTAGATCGAGTTACGCCTCTGGGGATCGATTTGCTGAATGAGGCCAGTACCGTGCCTGCCGGAGCTGATATCTATTGGTTAAGTCAGTTCCTGTCTTGCTTTGGTAAGGATGAAATTATCAGCATCCTGAGCCGTATAGCTGATGCGATGGAGGACAACTCTACCCTCCATATTCTTGAAACCTGCTGGGATCGTCAGCAGCACAAAACATCAAGCTACTCGCTTATTAACACCTCTCTTTACTTTACCGCTATGGCCAGTGGTAATTCGAAGATGTATCACTCAAGAGAGTTGATGGAGTGCATTCAAAAGGCAGGGTTGAAACTGAGCTCCATCACTGACGATTTGGGGCTGTGTCATAGCCTCTTCGCTTGTAAAAAGAAGGGCTAGTCTCTCGTTATTATCTCTTGAATGCCCCCTGACGCTATCAGGCCTCGACCTTTCTGACCAGCGCCACTTTGACCTGTCCCCGCCATTATTCCAACTGCTCCCTGGCAATGTTCGTTACTGAGACTGATGCCGTATCGTTGCGCGAGATAACCCGACGAGTGAATAGGCTTTGCGTTCGGATGCCATTCTCTTGAGGTATGGCTGTACAATCTATGGATAACTGGTTTTCGATAGTTATTGGCTAGCTTTACCATTGATAAAATATTCCAAAATAATCTATCGTTATATCGTAAAGTTTGTTCTACTAGATCCAACGCAGTCGATACCAATCTAGGGAGAAAGCGGCGATGCAGCAGCCCATAGTTACTCACTTCTTTGACGAAGCAACGAACACATTCAGCTACGTCGTAAAAGATCGAGAGAGTAAGGCTTGCGCCATCATCGATTCCGTTCTGGATTTCGATTATGCCGCGGGCCGCACAGATGTCCGTTCTGCAGATGACATCATCCGTTACGTGCAGGACAACGGGTTGAGTGTGGAGTGGATTCTTGAAACTCATGTTCACGCAGACCACCTGTCAGCAGCGCCTTATCTGCAGGAACAGCTTGGAGGTAAAACAGGTATCGGGGCTCGCATCATTGAGGTTCAGGAGATCTTTGGCAAGGCCTTCAACGCAGGTACCGAATTTGCGCGGGATGGGCGGAAATTCGGGCAGCTGTTTGAAGAGGGTGATCGCTTTTATATTGGCGGTTTGGAAGGGCGTGTCTTGCATACGCCTGGGCACACACCGGCGTGCTTGACCTATGTGATTGATGACGCAGCCTTTGTCGGTGACACCTTGTTTGCCCCGGATGCCGGAACGGCGCGTTGCGACTTCCCGGGTGGTGACGCGGAGGTGCTGTACCGATCGGTTCAAAAAGTGCTGGCGTTGCCGGCGGAAACGCGGATTTTTCTTTGTCACGACTACAAAGCCCCGGGGCGTGACGAGTATCAACATCAAACAACAGTGGCAGAGCAGCGCGCCCAGAACATTCATGTCCGAGAAGGCGTGGAGCAAGAAGAGTTTGTTCGGCTGAGAACCGAGCGGGACGCCACTTTGAATATGCCTCGACTGATTCTGCCTTCCGTTCAGGTGAATATGCGTGCAGGCGAGTTTCCCGAAGCGGATGCCAACGGCCAAGTGTATTTAAAAGTTCCGATTAACATCCGCAGCCGATACGAGAGCTGCTGAGTCAGCAAGCATAACCTTAAGTTGTCATAAATATCTGTTCTGTTAACAGAACGACAAAGCAAACCCAATGAGGAGAAAGACTATGTCCATCAAACTCGGTTCAATCGCACCGGACTTCAAAGTAGACACCACCAAAGGCGAGATCAGCTTCCACGATTGGATTGGTGATTCCTGGGTGTTCTTCTTCAGCCACCCGGCTGATTTCACCCCCGTGTGTACCACTGAAATGGGCCGCACTGCTCAACTGGCCAACGAGTTCGCCAAGCGCAACGTGAAGCCGCTGGGCCTGTCCACTGATTCCGTGGAAGAACACCTGAAGTGGATCGACGACGTGAACGATACTCAGAGTTGTGACCTGCAGTTCCCGATCGTTGCTGATCCGGACTTCAAGATCGCCAAGCTGTACGAAATGATCCACGAAGGTGAGAGCGATTCAGCTGCGGTACGTAGCGTGTTTATCATCGATCCGAACAAGAAAGTGCGCCTGACCATGACCTACCCGATGGCGGTTGGCCGCAACTTCGACGAGATTCTGCGTGTGATTGATGCCCTGCAGACGGCTGATGAAAACACCTGTGCGCTGCCGGCTGACTGGCAAGTGGGTGGTGATGTGATCATCCCGCCGTCCATCTCTGACGAAGAAGCCAAGGGAATGTTCCCGAATGGCTGGGAAGAGCTGCGCCCGTACCTGCGCATGACCAGGATCTGAAGCCTGTCCAGGACAGCTGAAGATTGAAAAACGCCTCCGGTTCGCCGGGGGCGTTTTTTTGTTTGTGCCCGGATCATGAGCAAGTACTGGAAACAAAAAAGGCCAATCCCGAAGGATTGGCCTTTTTTGTATTTCTAATTGGTCGGGACGGCAGGATTTGAACCTGCGACCCCTTGCACCCCATCCGCAATTTTATTTTATTCATTACGGTTCATTCTGGTTCATCCCGGTTCCGTTTATTTCTATTAACTTCTTGTTTTTAAAGGATAAATGTACGATTTACTTGTGCATTGGGAGCTGTCTTGGTGCAATCGGGAGCAACTGTACCCAGCCTGTATTTGGGACGGTTTTGCTCCGGAAATTGTCCCCAGACAGTACCCAGCTTTCCTTAAAAAACACGATTGAACGGAATTGAACCAATGGCTAAATCATCGAAAAAAGAACTGCCAAAAAACGCAGAAGCGGCAGATAAGCATATCAAGAAACTCACCCCCGAGACCTCTGACCAATACATTAAAGACTCCGTCGTTCCGGGGCTGGTTTTGCGGGTGACCCCGACCAACAAACACGTCTGGCATCTGAGATACCAGTCCAAGGTCGGTCAGGGTCAAAGCGTCGGTCGAAAATATACGATAGGCTCATTCGATGAGGGAATGGGAACAAGGAAAGTGCGAGACATTGCCCAAGAGCTCCGTGTCCGCATTCGACAGGGCCATGATCCTATTCAAGAGCGGGATCGAAAAGCGGAAGAGCGAAAAGCAGAACAGGAGCGTGCCCTGATCGAAGCGCGCTCGTTGGTCACATTGAACGAGGTTGCCGACGCCTATGCAATTAAGCTTGCTAATCCAGTGAGCGGTCACAAGGACGGTGGAGCAGGCGTGATGGCGTTGTTCAATAATCATGTGCTCAATCGCTTTGGCCACCTGTCCATTAAAGATTTCCGGCGTGAACATTTGTTCGAGGCCGTTGATGCAGCTTTGGCTCGTGGCCATAACCGCACAGCCAACGCCATACTCTCCAACACCAAAAGCCTGTTCCGTTTTGCGGTGAAACGGGAGTACATTGAATACTCACCCATTGATGTCTTGAGCAAGCGGGATGCAGGCGGCCCTGACCCCATCCGCGATCGCGTCCTCTGCGCGACCGATTTTAAAGAAGACGAACTCCATGAGCTGTATCTTCTGCTCCCGGACGCGGGGTTATCGATCAATAGTGAAATAGCTATCCACGTGCTTTTGGGCACGGCCTGTCGGGTTGGCGAGCTTATGAGTGCCAAGTGGCGCCATATTAATTTCGAGGCCCGGCACTGGATCATTCAAACGGATGAGTCGAAAAACGGTGACCCGATGAGGGTGTACCTGTCCGATTACACTCTTGGCTGGCTCAAGAAGCTTTATGAGCTCTCAGGCCACACAAAGTGGTTGTTCCCGAGTAGATCCAAGTGTGGTCATATGCTGCCCGGCTCGCTGGGTAAACAAGTTAGTGATCGGCAGAAAGGAGAGGACGCAAAAGTGTTCAAGAAAAGAACGCCGAAGCATTCCGCGCTCATTCTCCCCGGTGGTCATTGGACCGTTCATGACCTTCGCCGAACGGCATCTACTCAAATGCAGATGATGGGTGTTGCTCCATATATTATTGATGAATGCCAAAACCATCGCACAGGGGGTGTCGTTCGTCGGCGCTACCAACACGGCTCCTATTACGAAGCCATGAAAATGGCCTGGAGCCTTTTGGGGCAGCAGCTTGATTCGCTGACGAGGGCACCGGCGCGAGCTCACCTGATGAACGAAATTGAGGTTGAGCCTACGAGTGCCGAGATTGAAGCGATGATGCTTCAGCTGGCGAGGATGAAGATGAGTGAGAACCGCTGCTGAGACGAGTAGCGAAAGTAAATAAAGCCCGGGGCTTGGGTTCCGGGCATTTTTCATCACAAGTCAGGCTAGCCCTCTTCTACGAGCAAAATGACAATCTTGCCGTGGTCGTGAATCGTGGGTGGTATTTCAGCCTCTTTTCAGAGATGTTCGCAGTGGGGGGGGAGAACCCGGTCGACTTTTTTGTTTCCTAGTGTTCGTTCAAGCATACTGACAAGCACTCGGCGTCCCGGTGGGTAGGCAGGTCAAACCGGGCCTGCGCGATGCTCTGGCGCGTCAGGGTTGTTGTGATCAGTTGCTCACCCTCTTCTGCCCGGGCAAGGGCCTCGCCCCGGGGGCCCAGAATACAGGAACCGCCCCAGAACCAACTGTCTCCTTCCTCGCCATAGCGATTGGCCATGATCACCGGCGTGCCGTAGGTCATGGCGTAGAACTGCACGTTGATCAGCCAGTTCCGCTCATTGGAGAAATCATCACTGACGATGCCGGAGGCGGAGTTGATGGGGGCGCAGAGTAGGGCAGGGCGCTGCATCATCGCTTGATGTACCAGCCCGGGATTCCATAGATCGGCACAGATCAGGTGTTGGGCAGGCCAGCCCGGCGCAACCGAATGTTGCGTCAGGCTGTTGCCGGGGGTGAACCACTTGCCTTCCTCCAGTCCGCCATAGGTGGGCAGGTTCAGTTTCCGGTGTATGGCCTGGATGCGGCCATCCTGAAGGATGGCAAGGGCGTTGTAGTATTCCCCCGGGCTGGCTTCCTCCACGAAACCGACCACTAGCTGCAATGACCCCGAAGCTTCTGCCAGTTCGGCCAGTGTCTCACTGTCTGCCGGCAGGGCAACGTTGGGAACGTGGCGGCCCAAGCCATAACCGGTCAGGGACAGTTCCGGGAAAACCAGAAGGTCCAGCTGCCGGTCCAGGGCCCGGTCGATCAGCCGCCGGTGTGTCTCCAGGTTGGCCGGAATGTTACCTAGATCGCAGTTGATCTGCGCTGCGCCTACTCGCAGTTGCGGTTGTGGAGGCATCCAAAATCTCCGGTTTTCAGAGCAGTTTGTTGTCCTTCAGGAAACGTTCGGCCACTTTCTCGATGGTTTTGCGTTCAACGTCCACACGGGCGTTGAGTGAGGCCATAGTTTCGTCATCCAGCAGGCCAGAGAGCTGGTTCAGCTGGCCGGCCAGTTCCGGATTCTGCTCCAGAGTTTGCTCGCGTACAACCGGCGTCAGCGCATAGGCCGGGAAGTATTGCAGATCATCTTCCAGCACCACGAAATCAAACGCCTGGATGCGGCCATCGGTGGCGAACACCAGACCTACCTCAACTTGACCATCGCGCAGAGCGTTGTAGACCAGACCGGAGTCCATGCGTTTGATATTGCGACGTGCAAAACGGAAGTCGTACGCCTGCTGAAGCGGACGAAGACCGTCTTCGCGGGCATAGAATTCGGCATTGCTGGCAAAGGTCAGGTCCTTGCCGTTGTTAACTGCTTCGGCTAGCTCGGAAATGGTGCTGATGCCACGCTGTTCAGCATCGTCGGCACGCATCGCCAGGGCGTAGGTGTTGTTGGCCATGGACGGCTTCAGCCAGATGAGGCCTTTTTCCTCATCCAGTGTTTTGACGCGCTGGTAGGTTTCCTCTGTCGAAAGCTCCTCGGTCACATCGTTGTAGTTGATCAGCGATGTGCCGGTGTACTCCCAGTAGAGGTCGATCTGTCCGTTTTCCTGGGCCTGGCGCAGCACGGCTGAGCCCATGCCAGCTTTCTTTTCGACATCGTAGCCAAGACCTTCCAGGTATTGGGTGGTCATGCTGGCGAGGATTTGTTGCTCGGTAAAGTTCTTGCCACCAACAACAATTTCTTCTGCCTGTGTCACGGTCGCGGCGACCAGCGCGCACAAGCCGACAAGCCAATGAGTCATTGTTTTCATCATTTCATCTCCTTGGGTTGAGAGTCTTCAGGCCCGAGAAGGATTTACTTCACGGGGCACAATCATGAAGGCCAAAAAGGCCACTACAGCATCTACGGCCACTGCCAGGGCTGCGGTTGGAATGGCACCCGCCAGCATCATTAGCGGGTCGTAGAGATCGATGCCAGTGAAAATCAGCTCGCCCAGGCCGCCTGCGCCGATGAGAAAGGCCAGGGGGACGGTGCCAACGTTAATGGTCAGCGCCGTGCGCATACCGGCAAAAATGACGTAAAGGGCGTTGGGTAGCTCCACCCGGAACAGCCGCTGGATGGGGGACATGCCCAGCCCTGCGGCCGCCTCCAGCATCGCCGGCGATACTCCTTTCAGGCCGGCATAGGTGTTGCGGGTGATGGGGAGCAGGGTGGCCACAAACAGCCCGAAAATCGCCGGCAGTGTACCGATACCCAGCAAGCTCATGGACAGGGCCAGTACCGCCAGCGTCGGTATAGTGGTGCCCACGTTCAGCACCTGCATCACCGGCTCGGCATAGCGGCTCATGGCTGGGCGTGACAGCACAATGCCCAGCGGAATGGCAAAGGCGATGGCCAGTCCGCCGGAAACCGCAGTCAGCCAGAGGTGCTGTGCCGTGAGGTACTGGATATCTGGCAAATAGAAAGCAAAATCATCGACCACGCCGCTGGACTGACTCCAGACGCCAAGTGCGAATACTGCCGCCAGAATCAGCCAGCGAACCATGGTGACCAGTTTTTGGTACGCCATGCTTTACTCCTCGTGGATCGCGTCGGCGGATTCCGGGTGCTTGGCCGCCCGGTAACGAGCTCCCAGATGATGGGTAATGGCCCGCTGGGTGATTTGCCCACGAAGACGGCCCTGATCATCCACGCAGGGGACCCAGGTCATGTCGTGGGCGAACATCAGCGAGGCGACTTTGCGTAGATCGTCTTCCAGACCCACGACGGTCTGCAGGCTTTCGTAGTGGTCGTGGCAGTAGCCGTTGGTGGTTCGGGTAATGGACCGGCGTACCTGCCCGACCGGCTGGCCATCAGCGTTGACCATAACGATGCACCTGTCATAGCCATAGTCGTCCATACGTTGCAGGGCTGTTTGCAGCGTGTCGTCAGGCCGGACAACGCCAATGTGGTCGCTGGCCAGCTCCCGGACCTTGACCAGGTTCAGGCGTTTCAGGGCCCGGTCTTCGCCCAGGAAGGATTCGACAAAGCTGTTTTTTGGGGCAGCCAGCAATTCATCCGGTTCGGAGTGCTGTACCAGTTGACCCTCGCGGAATATGGCGATGCTGTCCCCCATCTTGATGGCTTCGTCGATGTCATGGCTGACAAACAGGATGGTTTTCTTCAGCTCTGCCTGCATTTTCAGGAACTCTTCCTGAATCACCGCGCGGTTGATGGGGTCGATGGCGCCGAACGGCTCATCCATCAGCATGACGGGCGGGTCTGCCGCCAAGGCGCGGGCCACGCCAACCCTCTGTTGCTGCCCGCCGGAAAGCTCGCTGGGGTAACGTCTGAGAAACGCGTCGCTGTCCAGGGCCACCATATCCATGATTTCCCGTGCCCGTTTCTTGTAGGTTGCCTTGTCCCAGCCAAGCAGTTTGGGCACCACGGTAATGTTTTCCTCAATGGTCATGTTGGGGAACAGACCAATCTGCTGGATTACGTAGCCAATGCTCCGGCGTAGGTCTTGGGTGTTCAGGCTGGTGGTATCTTCGCCATTGATCAGCACACGCCCAGACGTGGGCTGCACAATGCGGTTGATCATTTTCAGGGTGGTGGTTTTGCCACAGCCTGACGGGCCCAAAAGAATGCAGATCTCGCCCTGGGGCACTGTCATGCTGATGTGGTCTGCAGCGGTGACAGCGCCTTTGGGTGTGTCGAATATTTTCGTGAGCTTATCCAGTTCAATCATGAAACAGCCTTAGAAGTTCGGTTCAGGTCCAGAATTTCGTAGGTCAGGGTGTTTGGGCCGCTTCCCGTTCCATACCCTTGGGCGTCAGTCGTTTCTGAGTGGCCAGGAGGCCATAGTCGGCAATGATGGCCAGCAGACTGACAGCCACCGCGCCGACGATGAGCTGTCGGGGGTCAGACTGGGAGATACCCCGGCTGATGAAGGTGCCAAGCCCGCCGGCGCCAATGTAGGCGGCAATGGCCATCACCCCGATGTTCAGGACAACGGCGGTGCGAACGCCCGCCATGATCACCGGTACGGCGAGTGGAATCTCCACCATCCTCAGGCGCTGGTTGCCACTCATGCCAATGCCTCGTGCTGCTTCCCGCAGTGCCGGGTTCACATTGTTAATGGCGGTGTAGGTATTGCGGATGATGGGTAACTGTGAGTACAGCAGCACCGCGATTACGGCCGGCAGGTAGCCAATGCCCTGTCCGATCAGCGACAGCACCGGAATCATCAGGCCGAACAGAGCGATGGACGGTACCGTCACGATGATGGACGCCAGGTATAGAACGGTCCGGGCCGCGCGTTCGTTTTTGGTAATGGCAATGCCGATCGGTACGCCGGTGAGTGTGGCGATACCGACGGCGACCCCCACCAGAGCAATGTGCTCAAGGGTGCGGGCGGTCAGAATGTCCAGGTTGTCCAGAGCGTATTGAACTAACTCCACGTTGTGGGGCTCCTTCATCAAGCGCTTTACAGGGAAACAGGGCCATCGTTTGATGGGCATCAAGGCAAGGGGTGCGCCTTTGGGGTATGGAGCTTAACAAATCTCTGCCCGGATTAAGTGGGTTTTACTATTAGTAACTGAAATGGAACTTATGATGTCTTCTGATGGTGTTTGATTGTTTTTGATTCAAGCGACTGACTTAAAAGGAAAATAAGTTGGGTGGCGGCATTTGCCTTTTTGATGTTATTTGCGGTTATTATTAGTTTGGCGTTTCAGAATGTTCGTCCGATGGCTGTAAGGCCAGCTCTTCCAGCGATGAAAAGGAATCGGTGCCGGTCACAATAGACTCCAAATCGGCGCAGAAGGCTTCATAAGCCTCACTGGAGTAACTGGGTGAGCGATGCATCTCGATCTCGACCTGCCCGAGCGGCGGCAGGCCTTCCTCTTCACGAATGATCCGGCAGCCTTCCGGCACGCTTCTAGGTGTTTTGATGGTCACCGCCAGGCCGGATTGAACCGGCAAGTTCAATCCGGTGGGGGAGTAGCTGGTAAATCGCACGTTCCAGCGCTGACCCGCCAGGCCCAGCGCGGCTACCGCATGGGCTCGGAAAACACAGCCTTCGGGGTTAAGCGCCAGCGGCAGCGTTTGCCAGCCTGAAATATCGACATCCTCAGCGGCCGCCCACACCAGCGATTCCACGCCAATCAACTGTCCGGTCTGGGTGGGTGTGTGGCGGATTGCCAGGACTACGTCCAGTAGCCCTTCCTGAAAGGCTTCGACCATTCGAGAACTGACACCGCAGGTGATCTCCAGGCGCACGTCGGGATACGCCCGGCAAAAACGCTCCAGCAAATGGGGCAGGTAGGTGATGGCCTGTTCCTCCGAGATTCCCAGACGAATCAGCTCTCCCTGGCGGTCTGCGCCCATTTCCTGTTTGGCCTCATCCTCCAGCTTCAGGATATGCCGGGCATAGGGCAGCAGCCTACGCCCAGCATTGGTCAGGGTGACAATCCGATGGTTGCGTTCCAGCAGGGCATCGCCCATCTGATCTTCCAATCGTTTGATCTGGAGGCTGACGGCGGACTGAGTCCGATGCAGCAGTTTGGCGGCGGAACTAAAGCCCTGGGATTCGGCCACGGTGACGAAGGTTCGAAGCAGCTGTGTGTCCATGGTATTTGCATCTGAAATGGAGTGGATGGCAACTATTTATTTAACTCATGCTAACAAGCTCTATACGATGTTGCCATTCATTCATTGGCAACCAACAACCGAGGTAACAATGCGAGCTCATAAGGCCGACGATGTTCGAACCGCGCTGGGAGAACTAGTTGATCTGAAACGCTATCCGCTCGACCGGCTGGACACGTCCGAAGGGCAGGCGCTGATTGACCGGTGCCGCGCGCAGTTGGACGACGACGGCTGCGTGGTCCTGGACGGTTTTATTCAGCAAGAGGCCCTGGCGCGCCTGGAACACGAAACGGAGCGTTTGTCGCCGGAGGCGCATTACAACCAGACAGAAACCAACCCCTACAACAACGCCGGTGACCAGAGCCTGCCCGACAGTCACCCGATGAACCGGTTCGATGACCGTACCAATGGCTTTGTGGCCGGCGACCGTATCGGCCAGGACACCATCATCCGCCAGGTGTACCAGAACCCGGGTTTTCAGGCGTTTGTTGCTCGGGTGGTGGGCATGGAGTCCATTCATCCCTACGCCGATCCGCTGGCGGACCTCGTGGTTAATGTGCTGCGTGAGGGGTGCCAGCATCCCTGGCACTACGACACCAACGAATTCATCGTGTCCTTGATGACCCGCAAACCCGAGGGTGGTGGTGAATTTGAATACGCACCCGGTATCCGGAGTGTGGATGGCGAGAACTTTGAAGGGGTGCAGAAAGTGCTGGACGGCGATCGCGACGACGTCCGTTCGCTGTCATTGACCCCAGGGGACCTGCAGATTTTCTTCGGCCGCTATTCCCTGCACCGGGTCAAGCCGGTGGTCGGCCCCCGTGAACGTCACACGGTGATTTTTGCTTACGCCAAGGAGCCGGGATTCATCGGCCGCCCGGAGCGGGCCGAGCGAATCTTCGGACGCATGGCGCCGGTCCATGAAGAGATTCTTGAGCAGGGACTTGAGCGCACCGACAACCTGGCGGACTAAATCCTTTTTACTCACGGAGACACTGCATGAGTCTGGTAGAAACACAGCCTCTTACCGATAACGAACCGGAATCCATTCCGGTGGTGCCATCCGCGCCGATGGCCAATGGCGACAGTATTCCCACGGCGTTTGATCCCAAGCAACTCCGGGCCGGTCGCCTGGCCCGGCTGCGTAACATGATGCGCGAAGAGGGTTATGCCGCGGTCATCCTGTTTGACCCGTACAATCAGCGTTATGCCACTGGCTCCCGCAACATGTTCGGCTACTTTCTCAGGAACTCGACCCGGTACATCTACGTGCCGCTGGAAGGCCCCGTCATCCTGTTTGAATACCCGGGCAGTGCCCATGTTTCCACTTGGCTGGAAACCATTGACGAATCCCGTACCTCCCAGGTGGTCTGGTCTGCCGTTAACCAGCGCGACGGGTTGTCCAGTGACCCGTTTGGCGTCGAGATTGCCGAGCTGGTGCGCGAACATGGCGGGGGCAATCGCAAGGTGGGTCTGGACCGCTGCTCCCTGAATCTGGCGCGCTCCCTGGAAGCCCAGGACCTGGATGTGTTCGACTGCATGCAGGACATCCTGCACACCCGGCGCATCAAGACCCCGGAAGAAATCGCCTGCTTGGCTCAATCCATGGCGGGCAGTGAGGCAGCCGTGGCGCGTGTGGAGGAAGCCATTCGCCCCGGGATTACCGAGAACGAGCTGTTTGCCGAGCTTTACGGCGAGGTGATCCGCCAGGGTGGCGAGTTTATCGAGACCCGGCTACTGAGTTCCGGGCCACGGACCAACCCCTGGTTCAACGAGGCCAGTAACCGGGTGATTCGCCCCGGCGAGCTGGTGGCGCTGGACACCGACACCATTGGCGTTCATGGCTACTATTCCGATTTCTCCCGGACCTTCCACGTGGGGCCGGGTAAGCCTTCAGCCTACCAGCAAAGCCTGTATCAGATGGCGTACGAACAGGTGCATCACAATATGGACCTGCTGGCGCCGGGTGTTGAATACCGGGAAATTGCGGAGAAGGCGTGGAAGATTCCTGAGCGTTTCCTGAACCGCCGTTACCCGTCCATTATCCATGGTGTGGGCATGCACGGTGAGACGCCACTGGTGGCGCACCACATGGATTTTGACCGGTTCTCCAAAGACGGCGTGCTGGAGCCGGGCATGGTGGTATCGGTCGAGAGCTACATTGGTGAAGAAGGCGCGGCCGACGGTGTTAAGCTCGAAGAGGAAGTGCTGATCACCGACACCGGCTACGAGAAGTTGTCCCGGTATCCGTTCAACGCCGAGCTGCTTGGCCAATCCAACTGAGGAATTTGTAACTATGACTGTTGTAGAGCATCGCATTGCCGGCCAGCCCGTTGCCGGTGAGCGACTGATTGATGTGGAAAACCCGGCCACGGCCACCGCCATCCGGCAGGTCGGCCTGGCCAGCCCCGCCCAGGTTCAGCAGGCGATTGCCGCGGCTGAAGCTGCGTTGCCGGAATGGCGTAATACGCCTGCGTCTAAGCGAGCCCAGGTGATGTTCCGTTTCAAGATGCTGCTGGAGCGTGACGCCGACGAAGTGGTTCAACTGTTGAGCGAAGAACACGGCAAAACCTGCGAAGACGCCATGGGCGAGCTCAAGCGGGGTATCGAGAACGTGGAGTACGCCTGCGGCGTTCCGGAACTGCTCAAGGGCGAGTATTCCCATAACGCCGGCCCTGGCATCGATTCTTTCTCCAACCACCAGCCGGTGGGTGTAGTGGCTGGTATCACGCCGTTCAACTTCCCGGCCATGGTGCCGCTATGGATGTTCCCCATGGCGATCGCCTGCGGCAACACCTTTATTCTCAAGCCCTCAGAGCAGACTCCGAGCGCAGCGGTGAAAATGGCCGACCTGCTGGCGGAAGCCGGACTGCCGACCGGTGTGTTCAACGTGCTGCACGGGGACCGGGAAGTGGTGGAAGCACTGATCGAGGCGCCGACCGTCCGAGCGCTGAGCTTTGTTGGCTCTACGCCGGTGGCCCGCAAGATCTACGAGGGCGGTGCAGCGAACGGCAAGCGGGTCCAGGCATTGGGCGGTGCCAAGAACCACGCCGTGGTCATGCCGGATGCGGATCTGGAAAACGCCGCTAACACCCTGATCGGCGCGGCTTACGGCAGTGCCGGTGAGCGTTGCATGGCGATCTCGGTGACCGTCTGCGTGGGTGACGATACCGCCGATGCTCTTACCCAAAAAGTGGCGGCCAAGGCCGCCGAGCTCAAGATCGGCCCGGGCACCGAACCCGGTCACGACATGGGCGCACTGGTCAATGCTGGGCACCGCGACAAGGTCATCAACTACATTGGTTCCGGCCAGCAGGCCGGTGCGGAACTGGTGGTAGATGGCCGGGAGCATCCGCTGGTGAATGACTCGCCCGGTTACTACGTGGGTGCGACCCTGTTTGACCATGTGACCGAAGACATGGCGATTTACCGGGAGGAAATTTTTGGCCCGGTGCTGTGTGTGGTTCGGGTGAAAACTCTGGACGAGGCCATTGAGCTGATTAACCGTCATCAGTACGGCAATGGCACCTGCGTGTTCACCGCGAATGGCGAAGCGGCCCGTCGTTTCACCGACGCCATTGAAGTAGGCATGGTCGGTGTGAACGTGCCGCTGCCGGTACCGGTTGCCTTCCACAGTTTTGGTGGCTGGAAGGACTCCCTGTTTGGTGATCTCCATGCCTACGGCCCGGACTCAGTGCGCTTTTATACCCGCCGCAAAGCCGTGTCCTACCGTTGGCCGGCCCAGGGTGGGATGGAGCGCTCGGAAATGGCGTTCCCTTCTGGAAGCTAATTTTCTTCCCCATCATCCATCCTTCCAATCGCCCGTGGCTACCTGCTGGTCACGGGCCTCTTTATCCCGCCTATGGGTATTCTGATCATGCAGTCAGCTTAATGGCGGGATGACCAGCACCTTTAGAGTTGTAACGCCATCAGGCGCCTGCTGACTGTACAGGGGCTTGCCAAGTATCGGGGGCTGCCACCGAACTATTATTCTTCTACGAGAAAAAGAAGAATCTTGCCATGGTCATGAACCATGGGAGGGATCTTGTTATCTTCAGCCTCCATCTGGTGGGTATACAGGAACATTGTCTCGGGCAGATTAGAGCTGATCTTTGCAGCGAACCGCAGGAATGGGTCGAAGTCCCCGTCAGCCAGGCAGTAGAACCTGTAGGTCGGGTAGGAGATTTTGTCATTATTGCTCATCCGGAAGCCCTTCTCTGTTGAGTTAAAGAAGTCCGGCATATTGCCTTTTTCCGACAGATAATCCGGATAGGTCCGAATGTAAGCGCCACATTCCATGCCGGATTCTGTCTCGCCCCAGACTTGGGTTTCGTAACTGTCCTCGATGAGCCATTGTTCTTTCAGCTGGTTGCGGTAGTTAAAAACAGGCTCATCGATTCCCATTTCATCCATGCCGGCCAAAGTCGCTTCCACGAGATTTCTGTGGATCCAGTCATGGGCCTCTCTTGGGGTATTAGCCTCGCTTGCAGGAACCCAGGCTAGCGGCTTACTGTCCTCCCCATGACCATCTTCCATGGTAAACAGACCCAGCACTGAGAACGCAGCGGCATCAGACAGGCTCATGGCCAAGCTGGTGGTAGTAGTGCTGAAGTAGGCGACGTCTATCGCATAGCCCACCATATGATCATAGTGGCGGTCTATCTGGTCAGAAGGAACTTCGGCGTCTTCCAGATCATACATTCCAACCGAGTGGGCGATGTTCCAGGCGCGACTGTGATCTTCCTGATACTGGTGGGTGTATAGGCCGGAGCACCCTGCTAGAAATGAGAGGCAGAGGGAGACGGCGATCAACTTGATCGTCTGGAGGATTCGATAGTGCATGCCTTGCTTCCTGAGTATTGAAGTGATTACGCTTAGTTGGCTACGGAATCGTACCTGCCAGCCTTCAATGTCGCCACCGTTGACGCAAAAGGCTCTTGAAACAGGGTGGAGGGTAGGCGATCTATCCCCGTTGTTGTTGTAAGTTCCTATTTTACGAGTGTTAATGATTAGCCAAAACATGGGATTTAATTTTGACTGCGAAACTATTACAGGGAGGAGCCATGGAGCCTAGGTCCATCACAAGTGTATTCTTAGAAGAATTGTTCGCACGACAGTCACCCGGTTCATCTATTACAATTAAAGCATCGAACGATAGAGCGTTGGACCTAAAAAGTGTCGACGCGGTTGTTGAAGGGCGTGATTGGTTTGATCATCTGGCTCCAGGAAATCAATATGATTTTGTAGTCGCCGATCTTCCTCTATCGATGGGGCGCCATCGGGCTAATATCGGGGTTTCAACAATCAATGTACGTGCCAACTGGATAGAGCTTTCCAAAGCTCTACGATTAACTTCTCCAACAGGCATATGTGTCGCAGTAGTTGAGCCCACTGCTTTTGGAATTGCAGAAGGCCCTAATTTTCAGCGCGCGTTGGAAGACGAAGGGTTCTATTTGAATGGCATTTTCAATGCTCCTCCCCACCTTCTCACATCAACTTCGCTTCGACCTGTCTTGGTTGCGTTTAGTAGAGAGCAGAAACCTAGCTTATTCATTGCCGAACTAGAGGAGGAAACTCAGGCGAGGGCGCTCGCCCAGGCATTTTTTGAAAGGGTATGTTCTGAGTCTCTATACCAAGGAATATGTTTGAGTGATTGTAAGTTTGATGGTTTCGAAAGCTTAAAAGCCAGGCTCCAGCTTGATAAGCTTGAGACGCAGTATAAAGATTATAGAAGTTATATACTTGGCGATATTGCGGTGCAAATTAATACGGCTCGGGCTGGAGAATTTCTTGAGCCTAAAGACAATGCGATCTATGTGCCAATGCTTGGAACTTCTGATGTCACCGAGGAGCTGTCTGCAGTTACCATAAAACACCACAATGTAATTCAAGTGGTATTGCCTGATTCAGTTAAAAGTAAGTATGTAGCTGCTTTTTTTCGATCCGATTTGGGATTGTTGGTGCTACGATCTTTAACACGAGGGGCGGTCATAAAAAAAATAACCAAAAACAATCTTGCTCAAGCGCAGGTTGCGATTCCCGGCCTCAAAGATCAGGAAGAAATTATTCGCTCACACAGCCGGTTAGAGACTTTGACGGAGGAAATAGCGAAGCTGCAAAGAGAGCTGGCACTAAATCCCCAAAGTGCTTCCACAATATGTGGGCAAGTAGATGGTATGCTAGAAACGATTGGCGGGCTAACAGAAGCGGATAAGGTTATGAGCTTGGTCCGAGAAGGTGAGTCTGGGACTGTAGAGTTTAAGGAAACCTTTAGCCTAGATGTTAGGAAAGGAAAGAAGGAGGAATATATAGAGCTCTCCGCACTAAAAACAATGGTTGCATTTTTGAATACGAATGGAGGAATGTTGTTGGTTGGTGTAACTGATGACGGCGAAATTTCTGGCATTGGCGAAGAAGTTAAGAAGTTTCATAAAAACAATAACGACAAATTCCTTTTGCATTTTAAGAACCGACTGAAAGTGCGCATTGGGGAACAAAACTATCCATTCATTGATCACAAGTTGGTTGATTTGGGGAGTGTGCATGTATTGGCAGTTAATTGCATGCCTGCAAGCTCCCCGTGCTATTTAGATGGGAAAGATTTTTACGTTCGAACCAACCCCGCAACAGATAAGCTTGAAGGCCCAAAGCTTGTTGAGTATGTGCAGAACCATTTTTCTCTGTAGAAAATGTAGTCTGGCTCAATAAATTTTTTCAGGCTGGTTAATGCGCCCTAAAAATAAGGGCTCCAATTTTTTGACGTGATAATTTGAGGCATTAAATGACAGTTGTTGTGCGGACGGTTTCAGAGCTGGGATCTGCAGTTCGAAAAAAAGAGAAAAGTATCTATATAGCAGACGCGAAACTAGCAAAGAAAGTGAAAAAGTTCAAGGGAGTTGAAGGCCTTGATGAAGGTAAAATGAATCGAGCAAGTATAGCTAGCTTGGCGGGAATTGAAATTGTGTATATTGTAGGGATATTGACGGTTGGGGTAATAGTTATGTATGCCTTATACAAAGATTACAATGTAAAGGGAAAGTATATGGGGAAGGAGCTTGAGCTGGAAAGGAGTTAATGCAAAATGTTTCCATATTTTTATTTTTCGTTAAGGAAGGTCTGAATAATCTCTGAATCTCCGATTTTTTGCCGGCTACAACCAAGATCAGCAAAAATCAGCGGTTATTCAGACCTTCCCTGGGTATAAAGGAAAGGGAATTGTCAATATTTTTGCATACAGGCCCAAAAGTTTTTGAAAATGCAGGTTTCAGGCGTGGATATCTTCTCCAGCTTAGTCGACACAAAAACCGACAACTCTAAGTCTGAGGGCAGCAATGTTAAAAGTCGCGACGGCGACATCCGCTAAATTAAGGGGCTGGGCCGAGCGTCCGGTATTAACTACCTATGGTTGTTGAAACTCTCAAGTCGATTCACCTTAAACATCGCCTCCAGGGAGGCAATGTATCCGCACACACAAAATCTGCGCAAATCATCACCAAGGAGTGGCAGACCGCAGTTTGTAGCGATGGTGTGGTGGGTGAGGTCAGGGTTTCCAAAGCAAACAGTGAGCGAATCGACGTGGTAGATCTTGGCGCCAGGACAGCCTATGAACTCAAAGTCTCCGGCAAAAATACTCACCACGAGTTCTACAAAGATCTGGTGAAGGTGCTCACCTATAACGAGTATCAGGCTCCAGGGCAGCGCCTGACCAAGCTGGTATTCATCAGTGAAGAGGCTGGCATCCGGTCGCTCCAGGCGCGTTTAGACCCCCTGTTCCTCAAGATGCTTGAATCAAAGCATTCGCTACACATTGAGCTTGTCGGTATCTGACTCGTAGCTAGGCCAGAAATGACCTTGGAAAAAGCCCGCGAATCAAGCACTATCAGTCACTACTACGCAGCCTATCCGTCGCCACGTCAGCAGGCTGCAATGATCTTGAAGGGCTCTGAGTGAGCAGCCTGTGGATCGCCCCAATTGGATGCCCATTCTCAAACGGAAACTCAATGTTCGAACAAACCTTCAGAAATATCGATGATGTCCTCTGGAAAGAGGCTGGCTGTGCCACCGAACTGGATTACACCGAACAAAGCTCTTGGATGCTGTTCCTCAAGTACCTGGACGACTTGGAATTTGAGCGTTCCCAGGAGGCCGAGCTGCGGGGCCAGTCCTACCAGTTCATCATTGACGAAGGTTACCGTTGGTCCAAATGGGCTGCGCCCAAGAAAGCCGATGGCAGCTTTGATCACGATACCGCGCTGACGGGTGATGACCTGATTCAGTACGTAAATTTCGAACTGTTTCCCTATTTGCGAGGCTTCAAGGAACGCGCCTCAGGCACGGATACCATCGAATACAAGATCGGTGAAATCTTTGGAGAAATCCGCAACAAGTTCGCCAGCGGCTACAGCCTGCGGGATGCACTTGAGCTGATAGACACCCTCAGCTTCGGTTCCCAGGCGGAGAAGCATGAATTGTCGGATTTATACGAGGTCAAAATCCGCAACATGGGCAATGCCGGGCGTAATGGCGGCGAGTACTACACGCCGCGCCCGCTGATTCGCGCCATGATCAAAGTCATCAATCCTCAGATTGGTGAGCGAATTTATGATGCGGCAGCCGGGTCCGCAGGCTTCCTTTGTGAGGCCCATGACTACTTGCGCTATGGTCCGGATGGGCAGGGCGATAGCCGTCAGCTTTCTACGGAAGATTTGCAGACTCTCCAGAGCCGAACCTTCTATGCCAAGGAGAAGAAAAGCCTGCCCTACGTGATCGGGATCATGAATATGATCCTGCACGGCATCGAAACGCCCAACATCGTTCACACCAACAGCCTGACCGAGAACCTGAGCGACATCCAGGAAAAGGACCGCTTCGACATTATCCTTGCCAACCCGCCGTTCGGTGGTAAAGAGCGCAAGGAAATTCAGCAAAATTTCCCCATCAAAACCGGGGAAACGGCGTTTCTGTTCCTTCAGCACTTCATCAAATACCTGAAGGCCGGCGGTCGTGCGGCGGTGGTGATCAAAAATACTTTCCTGTCGAACTCCGACAACGCTTCCAGAGCCCTGCGCAAGGAGCTGCTTGAAAGCTGCAATCTGCACACCATTCTGGATTGTCCCGGCGGCACTTTCCTCGGTGCGGGCGTAAAAACCGTTGTCCTATTCTTCGAGAAGGGCGCACCCACGCAGAATATCTGGTACTACCAGCTCGACCCCGGCCGTAGTCTTGGAAAGACCAATCCACTAAATGACGGAGACCTGAAAGACTTTGTGGCGCGGCAGGAGAATTTTGAGGATTCCGAGAATTCCTGGGCTGTCAGTATCGACGATGTTGATGCTGACACCGTCGACCTGTCAGTGAAGAACCCGAATAAAGCCAAAGAGGCCCCGCTTCGTGATCCCGAAGTGATCATCAATGAGATTGAGACGCTGGATAAAGAGAGCGAGGAGATCCTGGAGGGGATTCGGGGGTTGCTATGAGTGTTGCCTGGCAGGAAGTGAGAATTGGTGACGTGTTCAAAACTGGAGCTGGTGGGACTCCTTTGAAATCTAGAAAAGAGTTCTACGAGAATGGGGAAGTACCGTGGCTTTTGAGTGGGGAGATATCCAAACGTGACATAAAGCATGCGAAAAACTGTATTACGCCCATTGGACTTGATAATTCATCTGCGAAAATTTTTCCAAAAGACAGCGTTCTCGTAGCGATGTATGGCGCGACAGCAGGGCAGGTTGGAATACTCCGTATTAATGCCGCAACTAATCAAGCTGTGTGTGCTATCTATCCATCTGACGAGGTGTTGCCGGAATATCTTTATTATGCTCTCTTGTCAAAGAATCAAGAGCTGGTATCTAAAGCGTCAGGCAACGCACAGCCAAATATTTCTCAATCAAAAATTAGAAATACGAAGATTCTACTTCCGTCAATTTTTGAGCAAAAGCGCATCGTCGCCATTCTCGATGAAGCCTTCGCGGGCATCGATGCGGCGATCGCCAATACCGAAAAGAACCTTGCCAATGCTCGGGAGTTGTTTGAGAGTTATTTAAACTCCCTATTTCTTCGTAATGTTGAGAGCTGGCCGGAAAAAAGGCTTGATGGCCTTTGTGAAAAAATAACAGTCGGTCATGTGGGCTCGATGGCGCAGCGTTATCAGGGTGAAGGCATACCACTACTGCGGTCGCAAAATATTCGGCCATTTGAAATAGACCTTAATAAAGTAGTCTATATTGATTCGGTGTTTCATGCTGAGCTAAAAAAATCAGCGCTCAAACCGGGTGACCTAGCGATTGTGAGAACAGGATATCCTGGTACGGCGGCAGTGATCCCTGAGTGTTTGTCGCCAGTTAATTGCAGCGATTTAGTAATTGTTAGGCCAAGTAGTGAGGTGAGTAGCCATTACCTAGCCGTTGTTTTTAATTCGCCTTACGGTAAATCTGCCGTAACCGGTGCGCTAGTAGGGGCCGCACAAAAACATTTCAACGTAACGGCAGCAAAAGCCGCTCAAATTCCGCTTCCTTCAAGAAAGGAACAGGACAATGTCGTTTCAGAGGCAGCTGCTATCAGGGCAGAGTGTTTGGATCTGGGAAAAAAATACTCTCAAAAACTTTCGGCTTTGAGCGAGTTAAAGCAGTCACTTCTCCAAAAAGCCTTTTCAGGCGAGCTGACAGCCAACTTTGCCGAAAAAGAAACGGACGAGGCCGTCGCATGAGCCAACCCACCGGCCATGCAACGGATTTCAAGTGAGAACTCTCAAGGATGGAGAAAGAGCATGAGCGAATATGAAAGGACACCCATCGTCATATACGAAAACGCCGATCAGGCAGTTGAAGTACGTCTGGATGCCGATCAGGAAACCGTCTGGTTGAGCCTACAGCAGCTTGCGGATGTCTTCGGCCGGGATAAATCAGTTATCTCGCGCCACCTGAAGAATATTTTCCGCGACTCGGAGCTGGATCGGGAGGCAGTTGTTGCAAAAAATGCAACAACTGCCTCGGATGGCAAAACCTATCAGGTTGAATACTTCAACCTCGATGCGATTATCTCCGTGGGCTATCGCGTTAACTCCAGCCAGGCCACCCGCTTTCGCCAGTGGGCCACCCGTATTCTACGAGAACACCTCACCCAGGGCTGGACCCTGAACCGCCAACGCTTGGAAGAAAATGCCCAGGAACTGGAAGCGGCTTTAACACTGGTACGCAAGGCTGCCCAAAGTCCCGCGTTGGATGCCGACAGCGGTCGCGGCCTGGTGGATATCGTCAGCCGCTATGCCCAGACCTTTCTTCTTCTGCAGCGCTACGACGAGGGCCTGCTTACCGATCCGCAGTCGCAGGCAGGTGGCACACTGCAGTCAGTGGAGGAAGCTCGGGCAGGTCTGGATAGTTTGAAGGGCGAGCTAATGGCCCGTGGCGAAGCCACCGAACTGTTCGCCCGTGACCGGGGGGATGGGCTGGCTTCGCTGCTGGGTAATCTGGACCAGACCGTCTTCGGCGAACCGGCTTACCCCAGTGTGGAGGCAAAGGCGGCACATTTATTGTACTTTGTGATCAAGAACCACCCGTTCTCTGATGGCAACAAGCGTAGCGCGGCCTTTTTGTTTGTGGACTTTCTCCACCGCAACGGTCGGCTGTTTAACGTCAGCGGGGAGCCGGTGATCAATGATGTGGGGCTTGCTGCGCTGACGTTGTTAGTGGCGGAATCGGACCCTGCCAACAAAGACACTATGATCCGCCTGATCATGAATATGCTGGCCGGGGAGGGCGAGTGAGCCACGAAGCACTTAACGAAGCTGAAACCCGCGCGGAACTGATCGACCCGGCCCTGAAAAATGCTGGCTGGGGAGTCGTGGATGCCAGCCGTATACGCCGGGAAGTGATTGCGCCGGGGCGGCTTCAGGGAGGCGGCCGGCGCGGTCAGGCGGACATTGCCGATTATGTGCTGATCTATAAAGGCCAGAAGCTGGCGGTTGTCGAAGCCAAGAAACGTGCGCTGCCGGTGACCGAAGGGCTGGCTCAGGCCAAACGCTATGCAGAGCGACTGCAGGCTCGTTTTGCCTACAGCACAAATGGCGAGGGTATTTACCGTGTGGATCTGGCGACAGGCGAGGAAGGGCCTGTGGAAGGGTATCCCTCACCAGAATCGCTATGGGCAGAAACGTTCGCTGAGCAAAATGTCTGGCGCGAGCGTTTCGGGGCGGTGCCGTTTGAGGACAAGGGCGGCTTCTGGGAGCCACGTTACTATCAGCACAACGCGATTACCCAAGCGTTGGAGGCCATTGCGAGTGACCGAGATCGCGTCCTCCTAACGCTGGCGACAGGCACGGGCAAAACCGCCATCGCGTTCCAGATCACCTGGAAGTTGTTCCATGCCCGCTGGAGCAGATCGGCTCAAGCCTCAGGCGAGCCGGGTCGTCGTCCCCGCATTCTTTTTCTGGCAGATCGAAATATTCTGGCCAACCAGGCCTTCAATGATTTCTCGGCGTTCCCTCAGGATGCCCTGGTGCGGATTGATCCGGAGACCATTCGCAAAAAAGGCCGGGTGCCCAAGAACGGCAGTATTTTCTTCACGATCTTCCAGACCTTCATGACTGGCCGGGATGAGAATGGCGACCCGGCACCGAATTTCGGGGATTACCCGCCGGACTTTTTTGATTTCATCATTATCGATGAATGCCACCGCGGTGGTGCCAATGACGAAAGTAACTGGCGCGGTATCCTGGAGTATTTCAGTCCGGCGGTGCAGTTAGGCCTGACTGCCACCCCTAAGCGCGATCACAACGCGGATACCTATGCCTATTTCGGCGAGCCGGTGTATGTCTATTCCCTGAAAGAGGGCATCAACGACGGCTATCTGACCCCGTTCAAGGTCAGGCAGATTGCCACCACGCTGGATGACTATGTCTACACCAGCGACGACGATGTGGTGGAAGGCGAAATTGAAGAGGGTAAACGCTACACCGAAACCGACTTTAACCGGGTGATCGAGATTGAGGTGCGGGAGAAATATCGGGTTCGCGTGTTCATGGATCAAATCGACCAGCGTGAAAAGACGATCGTATTCTGCGCCACTCAGGAACATGCGCTGGCGGTTCGGGACCTCATCAATCAAATGAAAGCCAATAAAGATCCGCATTACTGTGAGCGTGTCACGGCTGATGATGGGGCAGAGGGCGAGCGTTTTCTGAAACAGTTTCAGGACAACGAGAAAACCATTCCGACCATCCTGACCACCTCCCAGAAGCTCTCGACCGGTGTGGATGCTCGCAATGTGCGCAATATCGTCTTGATGCGCCCCGTGAACTCGATGATCGAATTCAAACAGATCATCGGCAGGGGCACGCGGCTTTTTGAAGGGAAGGATTACTTCACCATTTATGATTTCGTGCGGGCGCACGAACACTTCAGCGATCCGGAATGGGATGGCGAGCCCATTCCGCCGGAACCCTGCAGCGTGTGTGGTGAAACCCCATGCAAGTGCGCTGTTGAACCACCCAAACCCTGCCCGGTCTGCGAGCAGCGGCCTTGTGTTTGCGAGAAAGAACCTCCGGAGCCTTGCGCGATATGCGGTGAGCGCCCGTGTGTATGTGAGAAGAAAAAGAAAGTGAAGATCAGGCTGGCGGATGGCAAAGAGCGAACGATTCAGCACATGAGCGCCACCAGTTTCTGGAGCCCGGATGGTAAGCCAATGTCGGCCGCCGAGTTTGTCCAGCGCCTGTATGGTGACTTGCCGGAATGGTTTGCTAACGAGGATAAGCTGCGGGAGATCTGGAGCAAGCCAGATACCCGCAAGAAGCTGCTGGAAGGGCTTGAAGAGAAGGGATACGGCCTGGAGCAGTTGAGAGAAATCGGCAAGATGATTGAAGCCGAGAACAGCGATATCTATGACGTGTTGGCCTTTATTGCTTTCAATATGCCCCCCATCAGCCGATCAGAACGTGTGGCCGCTCACAAGGAGCAAATCTATAGCCAACATAATTATCAGCAGCACGAATTTCTGGAATTTGTGCTGGACCATTACGTCGCCAGAGGCGTGACGGAATTAGACCCGGATAAACTGCCGCAGCTGATTGAGCTGAAGTATCACAGTATTGGTGATGCCGTCCGTGAGCTGGGGCCGGTGGGCAATATCCGGGACGTGTTTGTGGGGTTCCAGAGGGAACTTTACTAGTCATCAAAAAACCGAACGACGATAGGAAGTCATGATTAACAACAAAGGACAATCGCTCGAACTTTTCTTTATTGACGGTAAGCCTGACGGCATGTTGACGGCCGAAGTCTTCAACTGGACGGGGCATGTGCTGATGGCACCCAGAACCCGCCTGGGAGCAGCCCTGAAAAGGCCTGAAGCAAGTTATACGGGCGTTTATCTGCTGTTTGGCGAAGACGACTCAGGTCCTCTGGCCTACATCGGTGAAGGTGAAGATATCGGCGGGCGAATAAAAAGCCACGATACGGCCAAGGATTGGTGGAGCACTGCCGTTCTCATCACCACCGCTGGTAACAACCTCAACAAAGCCCACGCGAAGTATCTGGAATCCAGACTGGTCGAAGAAGCCCGCCGGGCGGGCAAAATCCGCCTGGATAATGGCAATACGCCACCCAGATCTTCACTGAGCGAAGCTGCCCGGGCGAACATGGAAAGTTTCTTGGAGTACATCATGTTGGTACTCCCGGCGCTGCGTATAGACAGCTTTCTGGCGCAGACCCGGCCCAAGTCTGCGGCTGGGTCTGGTTCGGCGGGCTCTTCCGATGAAGCTGACACGGTCTTCGAGCTGCGCACTCCCAAACACGGTATTGAAGCCAAAGCGATGCTAACGGATGGTGAGTTTGTTGTGCTGGCGGGTTCAAAAGCCAGCCCTCAATGGCGGGGCAGAAGCACGCAGCACACGGGTTACAGCAGACTGCATGACGAGCTCATTGCGAGTGGCGTGCTCAAGCCTGAGGGAGAGCTGGCGATTTTTACCGAGCACTACGCGTTCAAAAGCCCCAGTGCCGCTGCTGCTGTCGTCAATGGGCGGCCGACCAATGGCACCACAGAGTGGCGTCTGCCGGGCGGTATAACCTACAAAGCGTGGGAGGCAGAAAAACTGGAACAGGAAGCGGATTCATGAAGATGCACTGCGAATCCGGGCCCTGTGTATGAAACTGCAATCACTGCTTACTGAGTACGACGATTCGCTATCTGGTGACTCGTATATTGATCCGCTGGGCCAGTTGGTTATCTGGTCTGCCTATGGTCAGCAGATTTTCCGAAATCGAGTAAATTCCGTCTCCAACGATGTGCGGAACTTTACCCTGAACCTTATGCATCACGGAGTAGTCCGTTCTCTGCTTCAGGCTGAGGATGTGGAGGTGTCTTCGGCCCTTTCTGACCAGCTGGGCCCAAAAGACAGCCTGCCATTCATTCATGCTTGTCTGATCCACCTCGAAAATATTTTTACTTACTCTATGGTTGATCATCCGGAACAAGATGGGATCGATACCATGGGTATTCTGGGCGGGAGTAAGGCCCGGGCGATATTGAGTGATAAGGAAGTAAGCTCAGATCCTCAACTGATTTTTACCGATAAGCCGGATGGCCACCTGCTTGTTCGTCAACTGGGTTTGGGGGTTAGCGGTCGTTACAAAACCCCTTTTGTGGAAATGGGATTTTTTGATCAGGGCTATCGTTATTTCTCCGACACTGCAGTGGAGCGTTGGTCGGAATTTGATCGTTTGCTCGGTAAGAGCGTCGATCTCAAGCGATGTTTTGAGGAAGCCAAAAGCCATCTTGTTCAGTTGATCTCCACCTCGCAATATAAAAGCCAGCTCCCACCCAAGCTGAGTTTGTCTGGCACCCCATCATCACTGCGTGCCGCTTACCGAAAAGCGTTTACGACTGGCGGCAAAGTCGGGGCTGAGACCCGTGAGTTTTGGTTGGCTGTTACCGGACTGGCTGATGGCGCAGCCGGTGCATTGCTCCGGGTTATGGAGAAACAATTGGCTGAGTCGAAGTCAGACGAGGCCGGCAATGAGAAACTGAAACCGGAGATGGTGGTTCAGGAAGCAGCTTATCAACTCGACCCAGAAACCGACGAACGGCAAAAGCTGGCCAATATTCAGCGAGTAGAGCCCCTGTTAGCTGAGTTGGACTTGCTGTTTCAGTTGGCACGACACAGGAAGCTCCAGACCTTGGCTGATGTGCGGAACCATTGGGAAAACCTTGGCCGTTCTGACTCAACGTTGCCGGAGTGCGCTGAAACAGTTAGGTATAACGGTCGGGTTTGTGCAGTTTTAGATGGCACCGCAAAAGAACGAATGAATAAACTTTTGGACTTGGCGTGTCGGGAAACCGTGGAAGAGCAACTCGGAGCTCTAATCAACTATCACGCCAATGTTATGACACAGCGAGGGCAGCTCCGCTGGGTGGAGCTAACCCGAGGTCAGGAAATTCATAACTATGGGCGCACAGCGCCAATTCCTGCCAGAGAGGACCGGCCTGTCGGTGCCTGGGTTAACACCTACTACCTGCATCAATTCAATTACTTGGTTGGCGGGTATTACGGAGGTGAGCAATGAAGCTACTCTCCGCATTCCGGGACCAGATCAAAGCGGTTGGTAATGTTGAGCGGGTTTGGTTCACAAGCTTTGTGATCAATATCGAGTTCATAGAAACCTATTTGCTGCCATGCATTCTGGACATGGATACGCCCAAGCTCAGAATGGACTACGAAGGCATGCAGCAGGTCCTGGGCGAGCGGGACATCGATGTCCAAGTGTTCTGCGATAAGCGCTTTATTGAGCCCGACCAGAACAAGCGCACTGCGATCCCGGTGCACGGTGTTTCGCCGGAGCGATTGCCAGCCAATGGGGCGCTAGAGTTCACGGAGAACAGTCTTTTTCATGCCAAGGTCATTTACATTCAAGGCGATCAAGGCGCCGTTTTGGGCAGTGGCAGTGCCAACTTGACGGTTGATGGCTGGGGGCGAAACCAGGAAGTCTTCTCTTTTGTTACAATGGCCGGCCCTCAAATGGCGAAATCGGTGGCCCAGTTTTTTCAGTCGATCTTCGACAATGTCGATGAGCCGTTTCCCAGTGATTTTCCGACGCCAGAACAGACGACGGAGCAGGAGAATATTTTCTGTCATAGTTTGGCGGGCCCGTCGTTTCTCGACCGGCTTATGGGCGAGCACCCCGATACACTAGCGGTTTGGTCACCCTATTTTTCCAGGGACATCAGCCAATACGTGGAAGGCCTACAGCGCTACTCGGATAACCCGGCTCTCAAAGTACAACTGGTGCCGGACCGCGTAGAGAATCAGTATCTGAGGTCCCGCTGGCAAGAAGGTTTGGCCGAGTTGCATGAGCGGGGATTGTTGGCTTTTATGTTTCCCCCAGTTCAGCGGGACAACCGCAGTTCCATGACTCATGCAAAGCTTTGGAAAACGGCGGACCGGCTGGCGATTGGCTCCTGGAATTTTACCCAGTCGGGCAGCAACCTTGTGCTTGAAGGCGCATCTTCTGGTTGTAATGTGGAAGCGGGATTCATTTTCCACGACAGCGATGCTGTGACCAATTACGTAGGGGAGGAACTTCTGTTTGCAGAGTCGTTGTTTGCAAATCAGGAGCAGCTTGAGGAAGAGCGACTGCGAGTACCGAAATCACCGCCCTTTGATATTCAGGTGATTTTTGACTGGCGGACGGAACGTTACCGAATCTCGGGAGTATGGCTGGGTGAAGGGCCGCCAACTCATGGTTACGAATTAAAGCTTCCTGGCATACCGAACTCAGTAGCAATGCAATGGCTGGGCATCCCTGAGCAAGAAGGGAGGCGCTTGCAAGAACAGGAGTTGCCTGTATCAACGACCAAAGAATTGTTGGCGCATCACAGCTATGAAGTGTCTTTTGATGGCGCTTTGGTCGCTCGTGGGCTGATCATTGAAAAGCGTTCGGTTTTTCGAAGAGCCCAACAGTATGAAGATCTGAGAGGGCTGCTGGACGCTTTGGTATTGTCAGGCGGTGAACCGCCGGCAGACGATGCTGCCTACCGAGTCCATGAGGATGACGACGGCCGGGTGCTAGTCGATGCTCTGTCTGGTGATGAAACTGAAATTCATGATGCTCAGGAGCATGATCTTACTGAAATCAGTTACTTTCGGTTGTTTTCGGCGTGCCATCATTATTCCGAACTCCTGTCTGCCTGCCGGAACCAGAAAGAGTTGGAGTATTGGTCATTTATCCGCCCCGGCTGTTTGAACGAGCTGGTAGATAAAACCGAGTTTCGCATTAACGCTACGTCGAGCCCGTCCATGTTCAACTGGTTTCTTGCTCAGGAAGTGAACCGGCTCGGCCGGCAAGCCGCAGGCGTTAGAAATGAACTCCGTGTTGAAAGCAATGGCGTTCCCGACGAGCGCTGGCAGGGTTTGAGAGTCAAGTTGCCTAAGCTGCCTAAGTCGTTAAGCCCGGAATACCGTGAATGGCTGAAGAATGAGTATCATCGCCTCAGGACACACAAGGAGGTGGAATGAGTGACGTTAGTTGGGGCCGGGTTGGGCCTGAATTGGTCACAGAATGGATTAACTTCAATCGCAACGACGCGGATTGGCGCTACGACAGCAATGATCGGCAGTCCATGCCTGCCAAACAAACCGAGGGCGTGGCTTATCTCTGGAACGTGTTGTCTGATCGGGGAGTAGCACTGCTTGCCGATGAAGTCGGTATGGGTAAAACGTTTCAGGCATTGGGCGTCGCCGCACTGCTCTGGAAGATGAAGCCGAATGCCCGGATTCTTGTGATGGCGCCGAACCGCGACCTGTGTTTGCACTGGCGCCGTGAACTCAACACGTTGGTGCGTTCTCATTACAGGGTGGTCGATCACACTGTCAAGAACAGTGTCGATGGCGGACTGGTGCCCAGTGTGGAGATTTGTAAATCACTGGCTGAGCTGGATGCGGCGGTCAATCGCGGTGTTTCGCATCTGTATCTGACGACCATTCATTCCCTGAGCGGGCTGCTGCGGGGCGAGGATGAGGGGGATGAAGATCCTGCTAAAGCAGCGGGCAAGAAAGCAGGACAAATTCACGACAGTTTGAAGAGTGAGAGCGCCCTTGGCGCTGGCGGCTTTGATCTGATTATTGTGGATGAGGCTCATTACCTCCGGAATGTTAATGGTGGCTCTCAACGGGTGGCTGCAGCCCGCGCATTTTTTGGCGAAGAGGAAAGGCTGGCCCAGAAAGCACTGCTGTTAACGGCGACACCCAGCCATACACGCCTCTCGGATGTGGCGAATATTTTCAGTTATTTTCTGCCCGTTAGTGATAACTGGTCCAGTGAAGCGGACCGAGCCAGTTATTACCTTCGATGTTATGGTTTGCGCCGAATGCGACTGATGGAGGGGAATGGGAAGCTGTATAGCAAGCGCCATTATCGCCATGAGAAATCTATGCCTGCGACGTTTGAAGGCCAGCCGGAGGCGGAAGGCTTTTTTGCTTTGTATCAGAAGGGGCTGGTGGCAGAGCTCAACAAAAAGAACGAAAACAAAAGCCTGATGTATGGCTATTTGGAAGGGTTTGAGTCCGTTGGACGGCAAGCGGCGCTGGCAGTAACAACCGGTGATGAAGAGAGCAAGGACTCCATTGCGGAGACGAATCAGGGAGATTATTCCAAGGCGGCCGACACCAACTTGCTGATGCGATTGACGGACAGCTACTACCAGGCCCTGGGCCATATCCCTGAACACCCCAAATACGGCAAGCTCATTGAAGAATGCACGCCCTCGGAATCAGAACTGAAAACCCTCGCTCCCCAGGATCTTAAGCATCTAATTTTTGTTCGCCGCATTCCTTCAGTCCGGGAATTAACCCAGCGACTGAATGAAAGCTATGACCAGTTGTTGTGGGGAATGTTGTCAGAAGCGTGGGGGGATAAGGCGCATTCGAGCATGCCTAAAGGCCTTTCCCGAGATGAATTCGAGAAGTATGTCTCGTCTATGGAAGCAGATGATGCCGAGGGGTTTGAGCTAAACGATGAGGATGCAGTCGATCCAGAGGAAGATTACCTAGCTTCCCGGGTGGCTCAGCTATTCGTTGTAAAGCGCCGAGGCGGGGGGCAGACCGACTGCGCGAATGTCCGGCTGCGATTTACAAAACCTGAAAGCCTTTTCTGCCTATTTCTGGAACCGTCCAGTGATTACCTGCAAGGCGGGTATTGGCACTTTTACAGTGATTCGGAGCGTAAAGGCAAGCGAGCGAATTATGGTTGGGCGGCTAAATACGAACGGATCAGTGGCTGGCGGCTCGCGTCAGATCTTCGAGAGGCTGTTGGCGATATTGATGCGCCAGCAACGCCTTATCAGGAAGAACTGTTCAGTGTCTGGCCGCTGCTCGTAAAAGAGCTGCCGGAAGAACTGCATCAAAAGCTCCGTGAATGGACGCACTCCGGGAGGCCCATTGCGGAGAATTTTGCAAACTATGTGAAAGCCGGTTTTTTGCACGCCAGCCCGGTGATCGTTGAGTTGTATGGATGGTTTGTCGAGTTTCGACGAGAAATGCCGCGTACCTCCGATGTGCAGGCCTCATACCGCGCTTTTTACGAGTTTGTGAAACCCAAAATCCGGGCCTCTCTGATGCTTCGATATTTCGTCGCTGCTCTGGAAACGTTCGAAGCTCTATGTAACAAAATCATTGATCATCGTTTGGACGATTGGCGCCAGGAGTGGGGGAGTCTCAAACGCCTTACTAGCCCTGCCTGGCATGCCAGTGGAGATAACAGTAGTGCACGTCAACGCCTGATTCTGGGCTTTAACAGCCCGTTTTACCCCAATGTATTGGTCTCTACCTCTGTGTTTCAGGAGGGCGTGAATCTTCATCTGAATTGCCATCAGGTGCATCACTACGGGATTGCGGGGTCGCCTGGCGACAATGAGCAGAGAGTAGGGCGCATTGATCGCTTATTTGGCTGCGTGAATCGTCGGTTGGTTTCTGGCAATGGGGAGCTGAGCGTCCATTATCCATACCTTGAAAGCTCCGTTGACGAAGATCAGGTGGCTTCGTTTGTTGAGCGAAAGCATCGTGTAGAGGAGCGAATGGATGCATGCTTACAGGCAAAGTTTGATGCGGAATATAGGCCGACCGATACTCGGGATTGGGAGATGTTTCTTCGCAAGCCCTCGTCCTTTTCGGGCCAAGAGGTAGTTGATCCGTACCCTGCGAGTTTTGATGATCTGCAGGGTGGCGCTGACGGATATAGATTGCACGAGACCCATTCGGAAGAAAGCATTGTTCGGGCGCTCCACAAACTTCTCACGAAAATCTGTGACGGTGGACCAGATCGGTTTGAAATTGCGGAATCCAGTCAGACGTCGCCTAAGCCATTATTTGTGATCGATCCTGTGGTCCAGAAAGGAGAGGGGCAGCGGCATCAGCCCATTTTTGTGACCCTGGGCTTTTCGCCAAAATTCTCGGCTTTGGTGCCGGGCACGGCTTATATCGTTAGCTTGTGTTCTCCAATTGCTAATGCGGACTCGCTCAACGAGGTAGACCCTGAAGAACTTCAGACTTTGATCGATGACCTGAGTGGTTGTTACCCGCTAGTGCGTGTGGCGCTGGATGAGCAGGCCTCCAACAGTTATTTCTACCTGAGTACCAGGGTTAACTTTCCTCTATTCGTGAAAGATGGGCATCTACAGCACTTGTCAGCTTATGAGCTGCAAAAGGGATTAGAGGATATTAAACAGTTCTCAGACGAGCTGGAGGTCAGGCTATTCAATGAGAGCCAGGATCTTGCCCGTGCCCAGGTGGGCAATAGGGTAGTTTCCGGCCCGAAGCCACTGCCCGAAACATTCCGAGGGCGTGCGCGATCAAATCCTCGGGGAGCATGGACAGACGAGGGCACAGTGGCACGGTTATGTCAACCGCTATCTGCTTGCAAGCTAAAAGAGCTGCTAGAACAGACCGGCGATGGCGGGAGTTCAGCCGATAGCGTGCTCAGTCTTTTGAGGTTGAATAACCGGTTTCCGTTTGTGAATCTCCTCCGCTCTTCGGAGGGCTATCAAGAGGCACAGCTCAACTTTCCCAGTGGTGATTTTCAGTCTGAAGAGCGGGAGTTGCTTGAACGTTGGTTCCAGTATGTCGTAGTCGATTGAGAGAGCGTTATAGATTTTCTCCATGCCTGAAGAGCGCTGCTAACTCAGATCACTAATCGAATTTTGGCGACCGCGAACGAACGACATGTACAAGACTGCGACGGCCGCCAGCTGAAGGCTTTGCAATCCCAAGTCGCTTGAACCAGTTGTGGTCTTTTCGTTGGGCCACTATGAGCAGTTTTAGCGAGCTTCTGTAGTCACGAGCCGTTGTCGCGTTGAACCAATACTGGACCAACCATTCGCAGTGCTTCAGTTGAATTTGATTCAGCTGTGTTACTTCAGGAAAGCGCGCCTCAATGGCAGTGGTCATCTTCTCAATTCGAGCAATGTGCCGGCGTCGCGCCCTTTGAGCCTCTGGCGTTTGCTCTGCTTTGATTTTCTTGATGATAGGTCGGAGATTCATTCAGCCCCCTGTTGCTTGTTTGTGCTTTTACGATGCCGTTTTCCAACGTAAGAGGGGGCAACGCTAATACGACCGTGGCCGGATTCTTTCTGTACCGCTTTTCTGCCCTTGAGATCGGCATCGCGATCGAATGGACTTCCGTCTTGTTTGACTGGGGCTGCTTGGCCGCTTTCCTCTTCGTATCGCTCAATGAGTCGCTCTGCACGGAGATCGTGAGGGCAGCGGATACCAGCCTGTTTTAGGGATTTGCTCATCGGATTAATGCATTGACTGATGAACTCCTTGTAGCTGGCATTGGTATCCACAAGGCAGTCAGCTTTTTCGGAGATGGTGTTCATGGCATATTTCAGCGCATCGTATTGACGAGATCCCATGGCTACGGTTCTGTTGCTGCTTTTTCTTCCGCCCTTTGTGCCATCCAGAATTTGGACCTCTCCAAACGCCTCTGCCTCTTGCTGTAACCGAAACAGGTCGGCCAAAGACGCCTCGCGGAGACGAAGACCAAATGCGCGGCTCATTATAATTAAAGCTGCGCCTCGATGATTACCTGATTCTTCGGCTAGCCGAACTGCCATTTCGATTTTTTCATCAGTTGCATCCGGGATGATGGTGCGGATGTATGAACGTGCGCCGACAGCATTGGAGGGGCTGAGCCAAATAGCTCGATCCCGGCGGGCAGCTAACATAACGATGTTGATTGTCGACAACAGATTTTGGGCATAGGCGACTGTCATTTGGTTATGTTTGACGGATTTAGCCACGTCACCTGCATACTGCTCGACCATCTCCAGGGTGACTTTGCGCAAATCTTTTATAGGCGTGTCGAGTTTCGACAGCCAGTCCAGAAAGTGCCGAAACCTCTGGTGATGGGCTGCTCGCGTTTGGTAGTGATCGTTGTGTCCGTACATATGACGCAGAGCGGTTTTCGCAGCGAATGGGGCCTTTGCACCCAGCCCGAAATTCCGCTTTTTGTGTGAATGGTTAAAGCCTGTTTTTCGTGACATCTCAGTACTCCGATTAATACCTCCTGTTTACCTTTTGGCAGCAATTGCGTGGCGAACCCTGAGCATATGGGGCAGGGCCTCTGATTCTCCACGCACGTAGACCCTGTCCCCGTAGCTCAGTGAGTTTTAACCATTTCAAGATCATGGCTCCGGGTCTCCGTTGGCGCCGCTGCGGGCGCGGTGTATGTTCCTCACGAACCAGCAAGACCTGATGGGTCCGGGGTGGGCTGCATGCAGTCAACACGCGTCGTGAGGTGTGGTCACTGCGAAGCTGCAGTGCATTTGGCGCGAGCAGACGAGGTGACGATGGCGATGATGACGCACCGCTGATTCCGACCGATGGGTCAAAAATCCGCCTATTCCTGAGTTTCGTTCAGGGTTTCGTTGCTCGGGTTATGGGTTAGTACCGTGGAATGCCTGATAGCAGGCGGGTGGCACGCCCCCAACAAAATTCATCTCAATTTTTTATGGTTATAAAACCGAAGACAAAAATATGAGATTCGTTGGTGATGTGAATGCCGGATTGGCGTTGGAGGGGAGCGCAATTATGCGCTGAGTTGAATTGAGCCCGAAGAGGGCGTTGGGCATTTTTGGGGTTTTAAGCCCCGGTCGATGCTGTTTATTTTTAGCGTCAGCTGCGCAGGTGGAGACGGGTGCCTCCAGTTCTATGCTGTTTATTTTAACGAGCCAGCTACCCGTTGAGACGATTGCCTCAATGCACGAAAATAATACCCCAATAAACTTCCTGTCTTCCAGTCGTCTAAACGCGCATTTTTTGCATTTAGACAGAGATTAAGGGGGCTGGATTTAGTGCTTGGCAATGGCGGGCAAAATCAAAGTGTACCGGAAGTGTACTTTTTAGGCATCTGCAATGACGCGGCATCGGCCCGGGGCCGTTCGAGTACCGGAAAGTCACTTTCAGGTACACTTTAGGTACACATTTAAGCGGCCATTCGGTTTTCTCAAAGCGTCGACCTGCCCCCTCCCTCCGGTCTTTAATCCAGCTGCTTGGCATACTGGAGCAACCTGAGAAATTTGAACGATTACGAGTCCTAGATAGAAAACTTGCAGTCTCAATCTACTCTGGTAGTTTAAATGTAGATCCTGCAGGATTCATCTAGCCATAAGTCAGGATTGGGCATGGCTGCCCGCCGCTCCCACACGCAAAGCCGTGACGGTAAAAACGCCTAGTCTTAAGGAATTGGACCCGCTCTGAAATCAATTTGGCAGAGTCCGATGGCAATGGGAGCAGCTATTCCACAATGACTCTGCGTGGAGAATTGACTGATGAGCTTTGAATTTTCTTCGTCTGAACAATTCCTTCGGGAAACGATGAGCCTGTCTCGCCACCTCAAACCCATGAAGGTGGGGCCCTTGCGGCATGCAATAGCAAAAAACGCTGGATCTAATTCTGTCGAAAGCTATAAATCTGAGCTGGATAAGCAAAAAAAGCTTGTTCAGCAGGATATTGAATACGATTGGCGGCGGCCGCCTCATGATCCCCATAAGTTCATTCAACGGAAAGGGTTGTACCTCATATTTCAGACTTCATTTTGGAGGTCTCGGAAAGATTTCACCTCGGTTGAAGAGTGGCATAAAGAGGTACGATTCAGTGCCTTTCACTCCCCAGAGTTAAATGGGATATCAGAGAAAATAATTCAAAACGAAGTTTATGTCTCGGGCTACATAAACTTAGCGAAACAGGATAACTTTGAATCAATTAAGAATATTCTTGATTGGTTTTGCACTGAAGAGTGCGACACTGGATGTGCGAGGGAAGCTCTTTTCAAAAAGGTTTTTAACGGCATCTCAGATGTTTTTTACGAGGCTGCTGAGGTTCCACTTCCGACAGGTAATCCGCTTCGAGCACCTGCTTTATCTGACGGTCTCCGGGATATATTCACGAGTGCAGGTACGCAAAAAGGTTTGCCCACTAGATCAGATTTTCGAGAAGTTGTAGAAAGGCTTCCCGAGCAATTTTCGGACCTTATCCCGTTAACGAATTACGACATTGCGGTTGCGAAAACTGTTTTTCAGTGTCAAAGCCTCACTCAGGCTTTGGGTGAGTTACATGAGCGAGCAATGAAAGTATTTCAGACGGTAATCAATGAGATATTGAGTTATCACTACTGTGTTGGTCACCCTCGAACGGTAAAGGAGTTTTTCTTTCCAGTCATTGAAATATTTGACGACGATGGAGAAAGCGGTATTTTACGTACCGCCTACTATGTGAACGAAGCGTTTCGACCAGATGACTCGGAAGGGTGGCCTCAGATTGACCTGATGGACGATTAGAACTCTCGTCCCGATATTTGCTCCTGTGCTGTAAGTTTCAAACAGCACAGGTGTTTTTCAGGTTAGATCATTGTTGTTTCTGTTCCATCAGCTTCTGGTCGAATGCATCGATGTCACTCTTGTGCCATCGGGTCGAGCCTGAGGTGAGTTTTTTGGGTGCGGGGAACCTTCCTTCTCGAACCCATCTTCGAACCGTGTGGCGGCTCACTCCGTAATGATTTCCAACCTCAATAACTGTCAAAAACATAGCGCTAATTCCTTCTCATATTGAACACAGTAACTATGGTACTGATGTGCAACATGGTGTGGGATTGGCTAATTAAGGTAATTTCGCAATTACAGAAGAAACTTTGGTACCTACGAAGTTCCACTTGCCGATTTGACCTGCTCCCAACTTTCTAATCCATTCTGATCTTAGTAATGTTCATCACCAGAGAGGACGATGAACATGAAGAAGCGATTCACCGAAGAGCAGATCATTCCCATTCTGAAGGAAGCCGAGGCT
>JAVLAV010000139.1:0-1688 GCA_031580735.1 Marinobacter sp. | reverse complement strand
AAGATGACAAACACCTCCACAAGGTCACGTTAGACGGCTACTACATCATGGATCGTCAGGTGTCTTATGCGGACTATGACATCTACACAGAAGCCACGGGGCAGCCCCTAATCAACACTGACAACAGTAGCAGCGATACTCGCGCCCCGGATGTGCCGGCAGGCCTGGACTGGTACCAGGCCCGGGATTACTGCCAGTGGCTGGCGGAGCAAAGCGGGCGACCGTTTGCACTTCCAACCGAAGCCCAATGGGAATACGCCGCCAGAAGCCGGGGGAAAATGATGCCGTATGCCACTGATGATGGGATTTTGCGTAAAGGGAAGAATTACCCGACTCGCGAAGAACGGCAGAAGGCGAGCCCAGCGGATGATCGTTATGCACCGTATCCGGTGGCGGAAAAATACCCGCCCAACCCGCTTGGGGTATACCAGATGGGGCTCAATGGCTATGAATGGGTCAGCGACTGGTATGGGGCAAATTACTACGAACACTCGCCGGCGCATAACCCCACCGGCCCTGAGTCGGGCACGCTCAAGGTACGCCGGGGTGGGGAAACGGCCGGTAGTTTCCTGGGGTTGGTCACGGTTATCCGCTCGCCTTACAACCCCGATCTGACACTCATACCACCAAAGGATTCTGACCATCCGGAGAAATACGCCGGCATGAAGCAAACCGCGCTGATGAGTACGTTCCGGTGTGTGGTCAATCAAGCGCAATGATTTTCGAGGAACGATGCCCTTGGGTTCTTATACCGTTCGGACCATAGACTCGACACGGCACTGGGTTTCGTTGAAGCAAGGGCGATCGAAGCTCGGTGCGATGTCGCTTTGCGCCAGGTACTCGGTCATGTCATTGGCGACGATGGGCGTGCCCTTGGAGGCCGTGGGACGTAAGTGCTCGTAAAATCGCTGCAGGTTGCCATCGAAGTCCGTGTAGAAAAAGGAGACGACAGGCCAATCGACTTCGCCCATGTCCAGGAACGCCTGAACGCGGCGTTTCCCCTCTTCGGTGCTGATGTTGGGGCCGCCGATGGTCGGTATGACCCGCTGCATGATGTTGTCGAATTCCGCTTGGGACTGCACCCAGGTGAAAATCTGGATGATCGCCTCTTTCCGGGTAGTCAATATTCCTGCCTTCCAGAAAGCGGAATCCAGTGGATCCCACTCCTGCCCTCTAGGGTCAACGATATCCACCGCATTGGCCTGTATCAACTGATGGATCAGTTGCCCCTTGGTGTCGGGCGAGGTGTATTTCAGTAGATCCGGGTTAGCGTTGATTCGCTCGGCCAACCGGGCGCGCTTATCTGCAGCCTCCACGCCAGACTCAATTTGGTCCCATCTGTTCTGGGCATAGTCAGCGACTTGGTGTGTTGTTTCCAGCATGTACTCTTTTAACTCTTCGCCAGATTCCAACGCCAAGGCCACGATATTGGTCAATGCTTCGAACGCTTTTTCGTCAATAAACTCCAACCGCTGGTAGTCGATGTTTTTGAGCTGGTAGGCCACTCATTGGGCAAACTCCCAGATCAGTCCGGCATCCACTTCCAGTACAAGCTTGCCTTTGGGGCCCACTCCGAAACAAAAGGCAGCTTTCGCCAGAATGCGGAATTTGCCATTCCGATAAGATATGTTGAGCGTGGCTTCTGCTCCCAGGCCGGCTTGACCCGCTACTGCCGGCGCGATCTTCGC
>JAVLAV010000138.1:0-2153 GCA_031580735.1 Marinobacter sp. | reverse complement strand
GAACTCATCGAAGCCCTGAACCGGGTCAAAGACAGCTTCAACTCCTATCCCCTGGACCGCCTGGCCCTGGTCGGCGCCGTCGCCGCGTTCGAAGACCACCAGTGGTTTGAAGACTCCTGCAATGGCGTGATCAACGAACGCAAGCGCCTCACCGAGGAACTGGAAGAGCTCGGCTTTGAAGTTCTGCCATCAAAAGCCAACTTCGTCTTCACCCGCCACAAGCAAAAAGCCGGTGCCGACATCGCGGCGATGCTCAGAGAGCAGGGCATTATTGTCCGCCATTTCGACAAGCCCAGAATTGGCGACTTCCTGCGTATCACGATAGGGACCTCTGATCAGAACAACGCCTTGCTAAAGGCCCTTGCTGAGCTCTAAGCTTTCAGTTCAATGTGGCGTGCCGCTGGCGTAGATAGACTCGGCGGGGCGCGAGGGTCTGGTAGGAGCTTCCGAAAACCGCTACAAGCACGTCCGTGTGCGCTTCTCTCAGGCCATCCCTGGCCTTCGAAATTTTCGGAAGCTCCTACCAGACCCTCACTTCAAACTCAGGAGTACGCCAGCTCCGTAACCTGAGCGTTTCAGCGCTGGCATTAGAGGTCAGATATGGCAAATCGAAACGAAATCCTCGCAAAAATCAACGAATGGCTGGAGCCGGAGAACTTCCAGGACTACGCCCCGAACGGCCTGCAAGTTGAAGGCAAAGACGAAGTAGCCACCATTATCACCGGGGTCACCGCGTCCCAGGCGTTAATTGACGAAGCCGTCAAACAAAACGCCGACATGATCCTCGTTCACCACGGCTACTTCTGGAAAGGCGAAGACCAGACCATTCGCGGTATGAAAAAGAACCGCATCAAACAGCTCCTGGACAACGACATCAGTCTTGTTGCCTACCACCTGCCACTGGACGACCATCCGGACTACGGCAACAATCGCCAACTCGCCGACGTCCTCGGTATCCAGAATCCGGAACCCCTGGGTGGCCTGGTCTGGCAGGGCAAACTGAAAGAGCCCATGAGCCCCGAAAAATTCGGCCTCCACATCGCCCGCGCACTCCACAGGAATCCACTGAGAGTGGGCGAGGGTAGCGAACAAATTAAAACCGTCGCCTGGTGCACCGGCGCCGCGCAGGGCTTCATCAACACCGCAATCGACGCAGGCATAGACGCCTACATCAGCGGCGAAATCTCCGAACCCACCACCCACACCGCCAGAGAATGCGGCATCCACTACTACGCCGCCGGCCACCACGCCACCGAACGTTATGGCGTACAGGCACTGGGTAAAGCGTTAGCGGAAGAGTTCGGAGTGGATCACCAGTTCATCGATTGCGACAACCCGGTGTAACTGAGGCTTCGGGATAATAACGAATCGCTTGCAGCAGGGATTGAACTGGCGTTAAACAACAGGCAAGTAAAGAGTCAGAAAGGCCGGGTTGGGATCGCCTTTCCAAAAATTTCGAAGGCCAGGGATGGCCTGAGAGAAGCGCACACGGACGTGCTTGTAGCGGTTTTTGGAAAGGCGATCCCAATCCGGCCATGCACAGAGCGAGCAGGCCCCGAACAGAGGCCCGGTAAAGGCCCTGTTCAGTTGGAATAATCAGGCAGATCTCTTCTTGCCATCCTTATCCAGACCATAATCCTCAGCCAGCATCCCGGAATCATCCAAATCCGACTTCGGCGCATAATCCCGTGGCGGCTCAGACGGCGCTTCATCATCGCCGTGCCCCAGACGACCGGAAGACTGCTGCCCCAGCTCCTCCAGCCAATCCTCATCATTACACAGCCGATTGGCACCCCGAGCCATATGCTGATTCACATCATGGTAGGCATCATTGAACCTCCGCAACAAATGCGCAGACTCCATAAAGTGCTCATTTACCTGAGCCTGATAACGCGTAAATTCATTACGCAGCTCCTCAACCTGCTGCTGAGTACGGCGTTGGCGCAGCGTTGCTCCCTGGCCGGAACGGCCCATCAGAACACCGATGATGAGTCCAACCACCAGCGCGGCCACCGCCGCCAGAATCAGGTTCGTCATATAAAAATCGTCCTTTCATTGCCTGCTATTGAGGAAACCCTCTGCAGACAGTATAACGCCCCCTGCGGATTCATCCCATGGCAAAACACACCGCCAATCGTCGTATTGGCGAAAAT
>JAVLAV010000137.1:0-2283 GCA_031580735.1 Marinobacter sp. | reverse complement strand
CAGACATTAACCGATTGTTAGCCTTTGCACGCGTTTTCAGGTGCCCCCGAGCAGAGCTGCCGGGGGTGAAACGGGAAGTTGGTGCGCTCTGAATTCCTTTCGAGCAACTCCGACGCTGCCCCCGCAACGGTAATTGAGTCAACAGCCATCGATTGCGCCACTGTACCTGCGGTACGGGAAGGCGATGGCTGCGGTTCCGGCATACGGAACCGGCTCATGAGCCCGGAGACCGGCCTGATAACACACCAGATGCTGCGGAGGGCGGCAAGGGTGGGTGATGGCCTTTATCCGGGCCAGGAGCTTTCCCGCTCCCCGTTCATCCCATGCTTTCTCTCTCGCAGCCCGAACGTTAATTGTGTCGTGCGGGTGTAGCGCGATCTGACGCTGAGAAAGTTATCATGGGTATTTCCAAGGCCTCCCCGGCCCTTTTGTGTTCCAGTCTTTCACTGGCCCTTCTGCCATTGTCCCCTGCCGTAGCCCAGACTACGGAATCTGAATCTGCCAATGCTTCCGAGCTTGATCCTATTGTGGTTACCGCCACTCTCGGGCCGAGAACCGTGGGTGAGAGTCTGTCGTCGGTGACGGTGATTGACGAGGAGGAAATCAGGAAACAACAGGTGCAGCAGTTTTCCGGACTTCTGGAAAGTCAGCCAGGCATCAATGTGGTTAATAATGGATCATTTGGCAAGAATGCCAGCGTCTTCATTCGGGGGCACGACTCGGCCGGGTCTGTGCTGCTGATTGATGGCGTCCGTCTGCGTTCGGCCACGACAGGTGCGCCAGCCTGGCAGTACCTTCCCCCCCAAATGATTAAACGTATTGAAATTGTACGGGGCGGTCGAAGCAGTCTCTATGGGGCAGACGCCACCGGTGGTGTTATTCAGGCATTTACCTTACCTCAACAAAAAGAACCTGCGAGCGGCTGGGTGGAAGCAGGCGCCGGAAACTTTGACAGTCAACAGTACGGTGCAGGCTTTTCGCTTGCAGAGGAAAATACCAAAGTGAGCGTCGGCACTCACTATTATCGTACCGATGGCGCACCAGTTCTGGTGGATGGTGAAGATAAGGAATACGACAACCATTCAACAGTTGCCAGTGCCAGCCACACTTTTGATAACGGCGTGAAAATTGCCGCGACGTTTCTGAATGCCGAGGGTTCAAACGAATTCGAAGGCGGTAAAACGGACTTCCTGTTGCGTACAGCAGGGGCAAGCATTGAGATACCGGTTAATCAATACTATCGGGCGAAATTTCAAGTCTCTGATGCGCGTGACGAAAGCGACTCCTTTAGACCGGCAGATTCTGATAGCCCTAGTGAGTTTGATACACAAACCCGAACCTCCCGGCTGGAAAACTGGTTTACGCTGGGTACGCATGAGTTTGTAATCGGTGCGGAGCAAATGACGGATCGGGTTGACGGCAGAATAATACTTTGGGATGGCAGCACTGGTACCTATGATGAATCCAGCCGTGACAATAGCGCCTTCTTTAGCCAGGCCCTGCTGAACTTCGGGCCTGCTGATTTCCACCTGAGCGCCCGTAATGACGACAACGAAGCGTACGGCAACCACACAACCTGGGGCGCGGGATTGGGTTACCAATTTGACCGTAGTCACCGGGTTCGAATGAGTGCAGGCACTTCTTTCAAAGCCCCCTCATTTAACGATTTGTATTATCCGGGGTATGGCGAGCCGGGTATCGAGCCTGAAGAAGCAATCAGCTACGAGCTCGGCTTTCAGGGTCACTATACCAATTGGTTCTGGGATGTTGCACTGTTTCAGAGTGACGTAGATGACCTGTCCCTCCCAAGTCCCTCAGGAGCGGATAGTGTGCCTGAAGCCAGACTGCGAGGCGTTGAACTTGCCAGTGGTCTGGAGGTTGATCAATGGACATTGAAATTGGGTGCCACACTTGGTGACTATGAAGACAGTCAGACCGGGGCACAGTTGCGGCGTCGTGCAGAGCAGTCGATTCGCCTGGACGTTGATCGGGAAATCGGGGACTGGAACTTCGGTGGTACAGCTCGTGCCGAAAGCCATAGGTACGATGACAAAGATGAGCAGGATCGCTTGCCGGGATATGGCCTCTTAGACTTGCGCGCACGCTGGGCCTTTGCCTCGGACTGGTCGGCCAAGTTGTCGGTGGAGGATGTCTTCGATAAGACCTATCAGACAGCCCGTCACTTCACTACTGGCAATCTTTACACCACCGCCGGCCGCACCGCCATGCTGACGGTTCGTTACGACTTCCGTTAAGCGCCAACTCGCGGTGAGGGCACTGGTA
>JAVLAV010000136.1:0-2896 GCA_031580735.1 Marinobacter sp. | reverse complement strand
CAAGATACAAACCCAGCTCTGTGGCCAGATCTTCTACCGTTGCCTCTGCCGACACCGCGCCCCCACAATTTTCTGTTCGCCGGAGACAAAAAAGCCCGAATGCATGCATCCGGGCTTTCCGTGTCCTACCGGCAGGTTATTATAGAATACACTATAAACTGCGGAGACAGATTTCAATGCTTTCGGCGCGCCTTCAGATAGTTATCTCCAGGCCAGCCGATAGCACTTCAATCTTCTTCTTGCTCTTTCAGCAGATCGCGAGTGACCTTGCCTTCGGCAATTTCGCGCAACGCGATAACCGTTGGCTTGTCGTTCTCTTCCGGCACCATCGGCTCGAACCCCTTGGTGGCAATCTGGCGGGCGCGCTTGGTAGCCAACATGACCAACTGGAAGCGGTTATCTACGTTTTCCAGACAATCTTCAACGGTAACTCGTGCCATTATGTTCCCCGAAAAATAACAAATACTGATGGAAGACCGCGTAGTGTACTGCCCCCGGCTCATTTTGTATACAGGAAAAGCCTCACTCAATGCCCGCCGGAAAGCCCCGCAAGTAACCGGGCATGCCGAATCTGCTGATTCCGCATGCTCAGGCGCTGGCTGCGGACAATACACAGCAATTCCGTCAGCGCCTGATCAAACTCATCGTTCACCACCAGGTAATCAAACTCAACAGCGTGGCTGCACTCTTCCTCGGCCTCCCTCAGGCGACGCTCGATCACCTCAGGGGCGTCGGTACCGCGGCCGACCAGACGTTCACGCAGTATTTCCGCCGAAGGAGGAACGATAAAAATACCAACGCATTCAGGAATCAGCCGTCGCACCTGTTCGGCACCCTGCCAGTCAATCTCCAGAATCACATCCTGGCCTTTGGCGAGGGTTTCCCGAACCCACACCTGAGACGTACCGTAATAGTTGCCGAAAACATCCGCATGCTCCAGGAAGTCTCCCCGGGCAACCATGGCCTCGAATTCGTTCCGGCTGACAAAGTGGTAGTTCACACCATTCTGCTCGCCCTCTCGCATAGGCCTTGTGGTGTGGGAAATGGAAACGCCCAGACGAGCGTCTTCCTGCAGCATCCCGGATACCAGGCTGGTTTTACCCGCCCCCGATGGCGCGGAAATGACATACAGCGTGCCCTGCTCGCCGGCCTGTTTCATGGTTCGCTCTTCCTGATAACAGATAAAATAGCGCCGGGCTGAAAACCCGGGTCAGAAAACGCGCGATTATACGGGGTTTGACTTATATCCGCACCCCGGGGCGCAGGCAACTGATACCCTTTACGAAAACCTTCAGAACCGATGGATAACCCGCCATGAACAAATTGTTGATCATCATGGACTCAACCCACAAGCATCAGATCGCTTTGAGCCGGGGCATCGAATTGGCCCGCGCCACAGGCGCCAGCCTGGAAGTTGTGGCCTTTGTGCATGAATATCTGGATGCACTGCCCGCCGAGCCAACGGTTCAGAAAAATGCCCGATCAGCATTGATTGATCACCGCCAGCAATGGCTGAACAAGATGCTGGCGCTCACCGACTGCAAAGATGTCAAAATCGAGAGCCACACTGTCTGGGAAAAGCACATCCACTTATGGGTCCGCAAACGCTGCCAGCAGGAAAACTTTCAGGCCGTGGTAAAAACCGGGCATCGCTCCGAGAACCTCCTGTACACCCCCACGGATTGGCATTTGCTCCGTGAATGCCCGGCACCGGTCATGCTGGTCGCCGAAAACAAATGGCGCAAGGCCAGCCCCATACTGGCGGCGGTCGACCTGAGCTCTGACAAACCTGTCAAGAAAGCCCTGAACAACCAGATTATCGACCGTGCCTGGCACCTGGCCAAGTCCATGAATACCGAGCTGCACCTGGTGCATGCCCTGCACACCTCTACCATACTGGCCGACCTGGACATCATTGACCCCCATGCCCATGCCCGCAAGCGGGAAGAAGCACTCAAGCCCCGCATCACGCACCTGTGCAACACCTGGCACCTGACACCGGAACAGGTGCATATCGCCTCCGGCCCGGCGCAGAAGGTTATTCCCAGCGTCGCCAACAAGATAAAGGCAGACATGGTGGTGATTGGTACAACCGGTAAAAATGGTCTGACTGCAAAAGTCATCGGCAATACCGCAGAAAAAGTGCTGACTCACCTGAGAACTGACTTGCTGGCCATCAAGCCGGCGGAATAAGAGGAAGAAAGGAAAAAACGAGGCCGGCAGAACGCCGGCCTGGCGGGCGGAATTACTCCAGGTTCTGCACCTGCTCCCGCATCTGCTCGATCAACACCTTCAGGTCCACCGCTGCCCGGGTGACGGCAGCATCAATACTCTTGCTGCTCAGGGTGTTGGCTTCCCGGTTCAGCTCCTGCATCAGAAAATCCAGTCGCCGGCCGATGGCGTCGTCGCTTTGCAGGGTTTCCGTCACCTCACTGACGTGAGCATCCAGCCGCTCCAGTTCTTCGGCAACATCACTCTTCTGGGCCAACATCACCATTTCCTGGGCCAGACGGTCTTCATCCAGCTCTACTCGGGCCTTCTCGAAGCGCTCCCTCAGATTCTTTTCCTGGGCCGCCAGCAATGCTGGCAAACGCTCACGTACCTCGGCCACCAGCCGGGTCATGGTCGCCAGCCGGTCCTCAAACAACGGCCGCAGGCGCTCGCCCTCGCGCTCACGAACCGTTACCAACTCGGCCACTGTGTCAGCAAACAACCCCGTAGCCGCGTCTTTGGCCGCACTGTGATCCTTCTCGGGCACCGACATCACACCCGGCCAGCGCAGAATATCCAGGGCGCTGATATGGGCGGGGTTATCCAGAATCCGGTTCACATGGTTGGCGGCCTCATTGATCGCGCTCACCATTTCATCGCTGATTTCAAAGCTCTGCACCTCGCC
>JAVLAV010000135.1:0-3087 GCA_031580735.1 Marinobacter sp. | reverse complement strand
CTTTTCCTTCTGCTCTGCCTCATCCAGTTCCCGAAGGTACTTGTCCTTCCAGGATTCTTCCGATGCCATGAAACGCTCCGTCAGTGACCGTTCGGGTCGTTATCGTTGTTGGTGCCTATAGTGCCAGACCTGCGGTGTGCTCTGGGGTGACTTTGGTCATAAACCCGGGCGAGATGCTGAAAATCAAGATGAGTATAGACTTGCGTGGTGGCGATGTCTGCGTGGCCCAGCAGTTCCTGAACAGCCCGCAGATCACCGCTGGATTCCAGCATATGACTGGCAAAGGAATGCCTCAGAAGGTGCGGATGCAGACGCTGATCGGCCCCGGCGCGAACACCCCAGCGGGCCAGACGCGCCTGAATGCTGCGCCGGCTCAATCTTGGGCCGCGCTGGCTGACAAAGACCGCAGTTTCCTGGTCATCCGCGTACTGGCTCCGGACTGACAGCCACCGTTCCAGTGCCGCCACCGCCTTGCCGCCAACGGGCAGCACCCGCTCCTTGCTGCCCTTACCCAGAACCCGTATTTCGCGTCCGCCGAAATCCAGAGACTGCAAATCCAGGCTGGCCAGTTCTGCCAGCCGCAAGCCGGAGGAATACATCAGTTCAAACATGGCCAGATCGCGAACTTCCAGCGGATCATCAGGGGCGGTTTCCAGCAGTTGCTGAATCTGGTCCACATCAGCCACTTTCGGCAGTCGCCGACCGGTTTTCGGGGCGCGAACATCCAGAGCCGGATTATCTTTGGCCAGACCTTCACGCAGCAAAAACTGGTAAAACCGGCGAATCGCTGACAGATGCCGGGCAATACTGTGGCCGCCCAGCCCGTTCCGGCTGAGCCACGCCACATACCGGCGAACGTGATGAAGAGAAAGGTCTGGCCAGTTGGCCAGGTTATTATCCTGTAGCCAGTGCGCCAGGCGGCGCAGATCCCGCTGATAGTTTTCGCAGGTTCGGGGAGAATTCCGCTTTTCCGATTCCAGGTGGCGGACAAAATCCGCCAGAGGCCCGGCGAGCGCATCTGAGAGGTCAGCGGTGCCGGTGGAGGTGTTCACACCTGGCCACCCTCCACAGTGAGATCCGCCACCGGTACCGCGGTATCGTGCTGTTTCAGCATGGGCGGCAATAGCCGGCTGAGCGTGTCACTGATGTAACTGAGAAACAGCGACCCCATGCTCTGGTCAAAGTAGCCCGGCTGGCAACTGCCCACGGCAAATACCCCGACCAGTTCCTGATGGCGAAGCGGCATTATGGCAACCGAAGCAATGGGCTCATCCCGGTCCGGAAACAGAAAGCTACGCTCTTCTTCACGAAAATGGCCGCAAACAGCCCGGTCTCCCTCCAACAGGGTACCCAGCCGCTCCCGGGCCTCGCTGGCATCGACGATATGCAGGGCGCCCTGGCCCTGGTGGACGTTGGCCGCCGCATCGCTAAACAGCAGAATGGAAGCCGCATCCAGCCCAAAGTCAACACGGAGGCTGTCATCAACGACTGCCGCCATGTCGTTCAGGGTTTTTGCCTCGATCACCTGCAGCAGTAACCGTTTGCTTTTTTCGAACAACCCATCGTTATGGCGGGCGATAGAGACCAGCTCTACCAGTTCCCGGCGCAGCGTGTCGCGCTGTTCACGGAACAGGTGAACCTGGCGCTCCACCAGCGAAATGGCCCGGCCACTGTCATGGGGCAGGGTCAGGCTGCGCAGCAGCTCGTCCTGGTCAACAAAGAAGTCCGGGTTGTTGCGCAGATAGTCCGCAACCTGTTCCCGGGTAAGTTCGCCGGCCTTCTGGCGGACCGTTTGTTCTGTCATTGTATGCTCCTGAGCTGTCAGGATTTTCTGGGCGTTTTCCGACGGCGCGGATTGTGCTCTCCGGACAAACGCAACTGCCCCTCGAACACCGTCGTTGCAGGGCCATCCATCATAACAGGGGTGCCATCACCCTGCCATTCGATTACCAGCCGGCCACCACGCAGCTCTACTTCCACCCGGGAATCAAGCAGGCCGCGGAGATACCCGGCGACCACGGCGGCGCAAGCACCACTGCCACAGGCCAGGGTCTCACCGGCCCCGCGTTCGAAGACCCGCAGCCGGACATGGCTACGATCAATGATCTGCAGAAAGCCGATATTCGCCCGGGACGGAAAGCGAGGGTGTTTTTCCAGCGCCGGCCCAAGGGTGGCCACCGGTGCGCTGTCGACATCGTCCACCACCAGCACACCATGGGGGTTGCCCATGGAAATGGCGGACAACTCCACCACCTGATCATGGACATCAACGGTATAGACGTCCTTGCGGCAATCGGCGGCAAAAGGAATCGCCGGCGGGTTGAGTTCTGGCACGCCCATGTTTACCTGGACCATCCCGTCTTTGCCCACTTTCAGCTCGATCACCCCTTTGGCGGTCTGAACCCGGATCACCCGCTTGTTGGTCAAACGCTGATCACGGACGAAGCGGGCAAAACAACGGGCGCCATTGCCACACTGCTCCACTTCCGAGCCGTCAGCGTTGAAAATGCGGTAACGGAAATCAACATCCGGCAGGCCCGGCGGCTCTACCACCAGCAGCTGGTCAAAGCCAATGCCGAAATTGCGGTCCGACAGTTCCCGGATCATTTCCGGACGCAAGCGGAAGGGCTGGCTGATGGCATCCACCACCATGAAATCATTACCCAGGCCGTGCATCTTGGTGAAACGAAGCAGAGGGCTGTGGCCGCGTCGCTGCTGACTCATACGCCTTCTCCTGTCATTCCGGCAGACAACTTTCCGGCCCCAACTGTTCGTCCAGCGTTTCCCGGCGGCGCACCACATGCACCTGGTCGCCATCCACCATCAGTTCCGGTGGCCGGTTACGGGTATTGTAATTGGAGGCCATAACAAAACCGTAGGCGCCGGCTGAGCGCACCGCCAGCAGATCGCCGGCCTGAAGACGCAATTTACGGTCTTTGCCCAGGAAATCGCCGGTTTCACAAATCGGGCCCACCAGATCCCAGCTTTTTTCTTCGCCGTTCTGATGCGGTTTTACCGGGATAATCGCCTGCCAGGCACTGTAAAGCGCCGGGCGGATCAGATCATTCATGGCCGCGTCGATAATGG
>JAVLAV010000134.1:0-3121 GCA_031580735.1 Marinobacter sp. | reverse complement strand
GGTAACTTATGAACGGTTTGCAGGCATATCAGCGAGTTAACACCCAGACCAGCATCACCGATGCCGATCCACACAAACTGGTTCAGCTGTTGTATAACGGCGCCATTGAACGCATCAACATGGCCAAGGCCCGCATGCAGGCGAAAGATTATGCCGGTAAAGGTCAGTTGATTAACAAAGCCATGGAAATTATTGGCGGATTGCGTGCGTTCCTGGATTTCGAGAAAGGTGGCGAGCTTTCGGCACAGCTGGAAGCGCTGTATGACTACATGGAGCGCACGCTGCTGGAAGCCAGCATGAGAAATGACCCGGCCAAGCTGGATGAAGTGCTCGGCCTGCTGCGTTCTCTGAAAGAAGGTTGGGATGGTATTCGCGAAGAAGTCATCAGCGGCCAGGCGCGACAAGCGGCTGTTTGAGTTTTAGCTACTTCATCGAGCTGAGAAAAGCAAAAGACAGATGAATATTTGCCACGAAACCCACGAAAGAACACGAAATTAAAACTGAATCACTGTTTTTTTTAGTGTTCTTTCGTGGGTTTCGTGGCAAAAAAGTCTTTCAATCTTTATTTTCTTTCCGTGTTCTTCCGTGGCGAAACCGTTTTTGTCCTTTCTCCTCGCCAATAGCCATTCCCCCCGCACTCCCGTACAATATCTCTCTTATTTTCAACACATCCATTCTGTTCAGTCTGGAGCAAGTTAATGTCTGATATTAAAAAGGTGGTTCTGGCCTATTCCGGTGGCCTGGATACTTCCGTCATTGTGCGGTGGTTGCAGGATACCTACGATTGCGAGGTGGTGACCTTCACCGCCGACATCGGCCAGGGCGAGGAAGTGGAGCCGGCGCGGGCGAAAGCCGAGGCGCTGGGCGTTAAGGAAATCTATATCGAGGATCTGCGCGAAGAGTACGTGCGCGATTACGTGTTCCCGATGTTCCGAGCCAACACCGTTTACGAAGGTGAGTACCTGCTGGGTACGTCCATTGCCCGCCCGCTGATTGCCCGTCGATTGATTGAAATCGCCAACGAAACCGGCGCCGATGCCATTTCCCACGGGGCGACTGGCAAGGGTAACGACCAGGTTCGTTTTGAGCTGGGCGCCTACGCGCTTAAGCCGGGTGTTAAGGTTATTGCGCCCTGGCGTGAGTGGGATCTGAATTCCCGCGAGAAGCTGATGGCGTATTGCGAAGAGCGCAACATCCCGGTGGAGACTAGCAAGAAGGGCAAGAGCCCGTACTCCATGGATGCCAACCTGCTGCACATCTCCTACGAAGGCATCAACCTGGAAGATCCCTGGTCCGAGGCTGAGGAAGACATGTGGCGCTGGAGCGTGTCTCCGGAAAACGCACCGGACACCCCGACCTACATTGAGCTGACCTACAAGCAGGGCGACATTGTGGCCATTGATGGCCAGGACATGAAGGCGCACGAGGTTCTGGAGCACCTGAACAAGGTTGCCGGCGACAACGGTATTGGCCGCATTGATATCGTCGAGAACCGCTACGTGGGCATGAAGTCCCGCGGCTGCTATGAAACGCCGGGCGGTACCATCATGCTGCGCGCCCACCGTGCCATCGAGTCCATCACTCTGGACCGTGAAGTGGCGCACCTGAAAGACAGCATCATGCCGCGTTACGCCGAAGTGATCTACAACGGTTACTGGTGGTCGCCGGAGCGTGAAGCGCTGCAGGCACTGATAGACACCACCCAGGAATACGTGAACGGTGTGGTTCGCCTGAAGCTGTACAAGGGCAACGTGGAGGTAGTCGGCCGGAAGTCTGATGACTCCCTGTTCGACGAGAAGATCGCCACCTTCGAAGAAGACGAAGGCGCCTACGACCAGAAAGACGCGGAAGGCTTCATCAAGCTGAACGCGCTGCGGTTGCGGATTGCGGCGAGTAAGGGCCGCAAGCTTTAAGCCCTGTTTCAACCATTACGTTGCTTTAACGCCCGGCTGACGCTGGGCGTTTTTGTTTCAATCATGCGATACTAATCCGCAGTTTTCACCGGGCTTTTCTGGAGATTGAACCGACCATGCCTTCCTTTGACATAGTTTCAGAAATCGATATGCACGAAGTCACCAACGCCGTGGATCAGGCCAAGCGCGATCTGGGTAACCGCTGGGATTTCAAGAACGTGGATGCTGATATTGAGCTGGAGGATAAGGGGATTACCCTCAGTGCTGAGCAGGATTTCCAGCTGGAACAGCTGAAAGATCTGCTGCGCATGGCCTTTGCCAAACGCAATATCGACAGCCGCGCCCTGGCCGAAGAGGGCGACAGCAAATCCGGCAAGCTGGTGAAGCAGCACTTTACCCTGAAGCAGGGTATTGAAACCGACATGGCCAAAAAGATCGTAAAAATGATCAAAGAGCAGAAGATGAAGGTTCAAACCAGCATTCAGGGTGACAAGGTACGGGTAACCGGCAAAAAGCGTGACGATCTGCAGGGCGCAATCGCCATGTTGAAAGAAGCAGAGCTGGATATCCCCCTGCAGTTTGATAACTTCCGCGATTAATCCCCGAGTGGGACCACTGAGAGAGATGCTTTATTTCCTCTGAACGCCTGGCGCTGATTCGCGAAACACTCCACATCTACACCCGTTGGCAGGTTATTGCCCTGCTGTTTCTGGGGTTTTCCGCCGGCCTGCCGTTCCTGTTGGTGTTCTCCACTCTGAACGCCCGGCTGGCGGATGTGGGTGTGGAGACCGCCACCATCGGCTTTTTCAGCTGGCTGGGCATTACCTATTCCATCAAGGTGTTCTGGGCGCCGATTGTTGACCGGCTGAAGTTGCCAGTACTCGACAGGCTGTTCGGCAAGCGGCGCAGCTGGATTCTGCTGGCGCAGGCGGGTATTGCCACCGGGCTGTATTTGATGGCGACGATCGATGCGGTTTCTGCCACGCAGACCCTGGCCCTGTGTGGGTTGCTGGTGGCGTTTTCCTCCGCCACGCAGGATGTGGCCATTGACGCCTACCGTATTGAAATCGCCGAAGAACGGCTGCAGGCGGCATTGGCGGCCACCTATATTTTCGGGTATCGGCTGGCGTTGCTGGTGGCTGGGGCCGGGGCGTTGTATCTGGCGGAGTACTGGTCCTGGACCGTGTCCTACCAGGTAATGGCCGCGC
>JAVLAV010000133.1:0-3188 GCA_031580735.1 Marinobacter sp. | reverse complement strand
CAACTGATCATGACCGCAACCCCGATTCCCAGAACGCTGGCGATGAGCGCCTACGCCGACCTGGATACGTCGGTGATCGATGAATTGCCCCCGGGCCGCAAACCCATAGAAACCATTGCGGTGCCGGACAGCCGCCGCGACGATATTGTTGACCGGGTTCGTAGTGCCTGCCGGGAAGGGCGCCAGGCTTACTGGGTTTGCACCCTGATTGAAGAGTCCGAGGCTTTGCAGTGTCAGGCCGCCGAGGTAACGGCAGAAGAACTTTCAGAGCGGCTGCCGGATTTAAAAGTGGGCCTGGTACATGGTCGGCTGAAAGCCGCCGAAAAAGCCGGCGTTATGGAATCCTTTAAAAACGGTGAGCTGGACCTGCTGGTAGCGACGACGGTGATTGAAGTCGGTGTGGATGTACCCAACGCTTCGTTGATTATCATCGAGAACCCGGAACGCCTTGGTCTGGCCCAGTTACACCAGTTGCGAGGGCGGGTTGGCCGGGGAGAACAGGCCAGTTTCTGTGTGCTGCTCTATCACCCTCCGCTCTCCAATAATGGTAAGGCCCGCCTACAGGCCCTGAGAGACAGCCAGGATGGTTTCTTTATTGCAGAAAAAGATCTTGAAATTCGTGGGCCGGGTGAGGTGCTGGGCACCCGACAAACTGGCATGATGCAGTTCCGCCTGGCGGATTTTGAAAGGGACAAAGGCTGGATTGAGCCGGTTCGTGAAATGGCGCCGGGTTTGATGAGCCAGCCACGAACAGTGGACGCATTGATTCGCCGCTGGCTCGGAGAGAAGATTCGATACGGAGAAGTATAAACTCGTCGCGTGAGCGCTGATTATTGAGGTAACACCCATGCAATTGCCCGTTGTGATCAAACAGTCCCTGGCAGAGACGGCTTCCGCTGTTTCTTTGCGGGACGTCAGTCAGATCAGCCCTCAGCACCTGTTGCGTATGGTGCTCCTGAGTGACAGTGTAGGCAAGGTGCAGGCCATTTGCCGGCGGGATGATCTGCTTGATCTTGAGGCCCTGAACAATCGCCTCGGCCGGGACCTGCGGATGATGCCGATCGGTGAACAGGTGCGCATGCGCCAGCGTATCGGTCTGTCGGACCTGCCCGCGGTGCCGGCGCTGACCGGCTGGCCGACCGTGGTCGACTCCCGGGTTGATGACCTCGATTATGTGGCACTGGAACTCTCGGACCAGCATCTGGCGGTGGTTATGCCCGCCGAGGACTTCGCAGAACTTACCTGCAATGCCCACCGCAAAAGCTTCGCGGTAGACACCGACTCGGTTTCGGTAAACCTGAGCAATCCCTCTGCCGACCGTGACCAGCTGCATTCAGCCATAAACCGTTTTACCGGCCTGCGTATTCAGCAACGGCTGGAAGATACTCTGGAGTTGCCTCCCCTGCCTGAAACTGCCCAACGCATTATTCACCTGCGAGTGAACCCCAATGCGGTTATGGGGGATCTGGTGGATGTGGTAGAGAGCGATCCAAGCCTGGCGGCACAGGTGGTCAGTTGGGCGTCGTCTTCTTTCTATGCGGCAGCCGGGCAGGTGCGCTCGGTGCACGATGCGGTGTCCCGGGTGCTGGGGTTTGATCTGGTGATGAACCTGGCCATGGGGCTGGCGCTGGGTCGGGCCCTCAGGCAGCCTTCGGATCATCCGGATGGCTATGTGGACTACTGGCAGCAGGCCATCTGGCAGGCCCAGTCTGCCGGCATTCTAGCGGGAATGATGCGCGGGCCAAGGCGACCAGTGTTCGGGTTGGCCTATCTGGCCGGGTTGCTGCATAACTTCGGCCACCTGGTTCTGGGGCAGGTGTTTCCACCCCATTTCCGGCTGGTGTGCCGCTCACTGGAGGTAAATCCCACGATTGATTCCAGTGTGATTGAGCATAAATTGCTGGGCATTACCCGCGAACAGATCGCCGCGCAGCTGATGGAAAACTGGAGCATGCCGGATGAAGTTGTAACCGCAATCCGCTACCAGAAGAATCCGGCCTTCGAGGGCGACCATGCCATGTATGCGCGCCTGTTGTGGCTCGGGCGCCAGTTACTGACCAACAAAGGCATCGCCCTGGGGGCAGGAGAGCCGATCCCGCAGCAGGTATTTGATGAACTGGGGCTGAACAGAGAGAAAGTAGACGAACGGTTTGAAGAGCTGGTGAACAACAAGGACGGTGTAATGGCCATGGCCGGTATGATGAGCCAGGGGGCTTAAAAATGCCGGCCATGGAGGCCGGCTAGTTCACCCATGTTGCGCAGTGGCGTCCAAACTTGTCGGAGAAAACAATGAAGAAGCCGGTCCCGGATGCAAACGGGTGGCCTCTGTTTGAAATATAGCCAATATCTGGGAAAAAGAAAGTCCGGGAGTCAATCAAACCGGTAATGGCGAATGGTCGTTGCTGCCTGCCGAATATCGTCGGCATGTTCCTGTTCCACCGCGAGGCGCTCCTGGTCCATTTTTTCAAGGGTCTGGGAGTCGGTCATCTTTCTGGCCCGGTGGGTCGGCATATGGCTGATCTTGTCATGCACCTCCTGGAATACCTGAAAAGGGGGTTTTTCAAGCAGCTCCGGGGCGACATGCTCCAGCAATCCTTTCAGTCGCAGGGAGCCCTCTGAGTACTCAACCTGGTTGGCTTCTATGGCCATCGCAATCACCCGGATGCTTTCCACCATTTCATCCCGGCGTTTGGCCTGGAATTCCTCCGTCTTTTTGTCACGCAGGCGTTGCTCTGAAAGCGCTTTCGACTGCCGCCAGATGTAAGCCAGAAGCAGGCCAATAACCACGAGTGCGATGACGATAAATACCAGTTGCAGCCCTCTGGGCATTCTTGCTTTCTCCGTGCTGACAGTAAGGTTCCGGACTGGTCGCCCAGAATGATTGTATGACTCTGACAGCTGCTGTCGAAGCTTTCAATAAGGGGTAATAGCGGGAGTGGTCGATATCTTAAAGATGCGGCCCTGGCAGGGATGCCCGGGCCGGTGGTTGTCAGGCTTTAGCAAGCCGGCGACGGGCAAAGCCCAAGCCAAGGATGCCGAGGCCCAAAAGTGCCATGGAGCCCGGCTCCGGCACGTAGGTGGGCGGTTCACTGTTGTAGAACGCCAGGTGAGAAAGATCTTTTTCACCGGGAGTGAACCAGGTGCCTTCGGTTACCGACTCAGCCAGATCGAGACAGGCAAGCGTATAG
>JAVLAV010000132.1:0-3322 GCA_031580735.1 Marinobacter sp. | reverse complement strand
ACCGGTTAACCGCAGACTGACAGGTTTCACTTCTTGCTTTCACTGAATGATTTTTTCGTCATAGGGCCAACGCCCGACAAACTGGTCACCGGCCACTATGACGCTTCAATGGTCATCCTCTCCCTGGCTATTGCCATTGGAGCTTCCTACATGGCTCTGGTTCTTGCTGCTGCCGCCCGGCGCAGCAGCTCCCGCCTCATGGAAAGGCTGCATCTGGTCAGTGGCGCCACTTCTCTGGGGTTCGGGATCTGGTCCATGCATTTTATCGGCATGCTGGCTTTCGAAATGCCCACTCATGTGCAGTATCACCCGGGCATTACCGCGCTTTCAGTGGTGCCGAGTCTGCTGGCCTCCTGGGTGACACTCAGCCTTCTGGCCCGCAATGAGCTGAACACCGCGCGCCTGATTGGTGGCGGCATTACCGTAGGCGCGGGCATCGGCGCCATGCATTACCTGGGCATGGCCGCCATGCAGATCGGCCCACTTCTGAGGTACGATCCCGAACTGTTTGGACTGTCTATTCTGGTCGCGGTAGTGCTAGGCACGCTGGCACTGTGGCTCAGCTTCGGGCTGCGGCGCCACAGATTCTTTCGTGGCTATCAACGCCGTTTGCTGGCCGGCACATTGATGGGTCTGGCCATTGCCGCCATGCATTACACCGGCATGGAGGCCGCCCGTTTTATCGGCGAGCCAGATCCGGTCATGCCCGGCAGCAACAGTCACATCATTCTTGCCCTGGCTATCGCCTTTGTTACTGTATCGCTGAGCCTGCTGGCCGCCGGCGTCAATGCCGTTGCCCGCTATCGCGCGCTGATGCGCCGCAGCCAGGAATACGCCAGCGAACTGCAAACCATTGTCGATGCCGCAGTTGATGGCATTGTGAAGATTTCCGAAAAGGGAATCATCCTGTCCTTCAACGACTCCGCCGAGCGCATTTTTGGCTATTGTGCTGACGAAGTGCTCGGCCAGAACGTGAAAATGCTCATGCCCAACCCTCACCATGACGCCCACGATGACTATCTGAAGAACTATATGCGCACTGGTGAGGGCAAAATTATCGGCCAGGGCCGGGAAGTCTGGGCCCTGCACAAACACGGCCAACAGTTCCCCATCCGGCTGGCCATTGGTGAATCCCGGTTGGGCGGCACCAGCACGTTTGTCGGTTTTATTACCGATATATCCCAGCGGCACCGAATGGAAACCGACCTGCGCCAGGCAAAAGAAGAGGCGGAACAGGCCACTGAAGCCAAAAGCGCCTTCCTGGCCAACATGAGCCACGAAATCCGTACGCCCATGAATGCCATTATCGGTTTTACCGACCTGGTACTGGACTCAACGCTGAACGAGTCCCAGGAAAGGCATTTGGGCGTAGTGAAAAATTCGGCTCGCTCCCTGCTCACGCTGCTCAACGACATCCTGGACACTGCCAAACTCGACGGCGGTCATACGGAGCTTGAAAGCCGGGATTTCTCGCTACGCGAGGTCTGCAACCAGATCGTTGCCAGCCAGTCCCTGCATGCTGCTCGCAAGAACCTTTACCTGAAACTGGAATACCGGGCCGATGACTACTTCAAAGGCGACCCGCTGCGAATCCAGCAAGTGGTGCTGAATCTGGTCAGCAATGCCGTGAAATTCACCCGCGAGGGCGGTGTTACTCTGCACATTCAGCAGCCCGAACCAGAGAGCGTCGTGATTCTGGTTCAAGACACCGGCATTGGCATTCCTGCTGACAGGATCGACAGAATCTTTGAACCCTTCACCCAGGCCGACTCCAGTATGACTCGCCGCTTCGGTGGCACGGGTCTGGGCACGACCATTGCCCGCCAGCTCACCGAGCTTATGGGTGGGCAGATTTCAGTGACCAGCACGCCCAACCAGGGCAGCACCTTCCGGATACATCTGCCGCTGCAGGCCGGCCACGCCGTGACAGAAGATCAACCCTCAGAACAGGAAACGGAATTACCACCGCTGACCATTCTGGTTGCAGATGATATAACACAGAATCTGGAGTTACTGCGTTCATTGCTGGGTCAGCGGGGACATACCGTGATAACCGCTACGGATGGCCAGGACGCCCTGTCGAAATTCTCGGCCCAGGCATTTGATATCGTGTTGATGGATGTCCAGATGCCGGAAATGAACGGCCACGAAGCCACCAGAGCCATCCGCACACTCGAAGCCGAACGTGGGCATTCGCCAACACCCGTAATCGCCCTGACGGCCAGCGTACTGGAAGAAGACCGCCGGGAAGCGAAGGAAGCCGGCATGGATGGCTTTGCCATCAAACCGATTGACCTGCCAGAGCTGACTGCCGAGATTGCCAGCCTTTTGGGGCTGGAAGCGGCGACCATGCCATCCCGGGTGACAAATGCCGGATGGCGGCCAACCAAGGTGGTGAATTCATCGCTGGTGGTACAGCTCTGGCCGGACAGCACCGCCCACCAGAAGGCCGCAAAACGGTTTCTGCAGGCACCAGACAATCATCCGGACAGCTTGAGGCACCAGCCAGACCCCGCAGCTGCACACCGCCTGCGAGGCATTGCCGGCAACCTGGGCTTCAGCAAGCTGGCCGCCACGCTGGCGGAGCTGGAAACCACTCTCAAACAGCAGCAGCGGGTCAGCAACCACCTGTGGCAACAGCTGGCGCAGCAATTCCGGGCAGCCAATCACTGGCTGGACGCTCAACCTCTGCTCTCGAAAGCCATAACTCAAAACACCGATCCCGGCAGAATAATTCAACCGGCCGCGCTGGACGCACTGATCAGCCAGCTGCAACACGGGGAAATCCCCGACAGGGCCTTTGCCGACCTTAAACCGGCCCTGCCTGACGATTGCGCGTCGGCCGCTGCAGAAGCGCTGGACAATTTCGATCCCGAGCAAGCCGCCAACATACTGGTGACTTTCCGAGAAAGCCTGAAGGAGACCTGATGCTGACCGACACCAAGACTCTGCTGTTGGTAGACGACGAACCCGCAAACCTTCAGGTACTGCGAAATATCCTTTCGGAACATTATCGCCTGCTGTTCGCCAAAAACGGGGATCGGGCGCTGACACTGGCTCAAACCGAACAACCGGACCTGATCCTGCTGGATGTGATGATGCCGGGCAAATCCGGTTACGAGGTTTGCCAGGCGCTGAAACTGGAAACCACAACCAGAAACATTCCGGTCATTTTCGTCACTGCCCTGTCAGATGTGGACGATGAAGCTCATGGTTTCGAACTGGGCGCCGTGGACTACCTGACCAAGCCGGTCAGCGCGTCGATCGTTCGCGCTCGTGTTCGCAACCATCTTTCCCTGGTTCGGATTGATGAACTGACAGC
>JAVLAV010000131.1:0-3340 GCA_031580735.1 Marinobacter sp. | reverse complement strand
AGCGGGCAGCGGGAATCGAACCCGCGTCATCAGCTTGGAAGGCTGAGGTAATAGCCACTATACGATGCCCGCAAGCAATAATGGTGGAGGGGGCAGGATTCGAACCTGCGAAGCTTTCGCGTCAGATTTACAGTCTGATCCCTTTGGCCACTCGGGAACCCCTCCCGGACAAACTCGCAAAAAGGCAAGTTTGCAAAAACTTAAGTGGAGCTGGCGGACGGAATCGAACCCCCGACCTGCTGATTACAAGTCAGCTGCTCTACCAACTGAGCTACGCCAGCTCACATTCGCCTCATCAGCGAGGGCGGTATACTACGGATTTTTATCTGACGTTGCAATACCCTTACAGGGTGCCGGTTCGTTGATTTCGAACTTTTTGTCAGATTCCGCTTCAACCGCTTGAACCGGAAGACTTTCTGCCTCGGGCTCAACCTCAAAAACGAGGGCGTATCCTATCCGATTTCGGGTGAACTTGGCCAGCACCACATCGAGATTTTTACGCTTTTTTTCGGCGACAACGGTTTCCGCCGCTGACCTGGATTCAAACAGACCCAAAGAAATGGCATTCCGGTACTCGCCCTGAGTAACGAGCCAGGCTTCAACGCCCTCCCGGCGCAATTCACCCAAGTGATCAAGAGCCATCTGCTCAGGTTGCGGGGGTATCAACACCCAGTTCAGAGGAGGCAGCGTACGCTCTCGCTCCTCCACGAAATAAACCAGGCCCAAGCGCTCCGCGAGATGTTTAGCTTCCTCCTTCGTTTCAAACCAGCCAACTCTTATACAGCGGTATTGGTCCGCCTCTTCGGGGCCGAGCTTTATACTGGCAACCCGTGGCAATTGCCCCTGCACCTGATCGACTGGCTGAGTCTCACGGTTGGCGACCCACCACACAGCAGCGTTCGAAAGAACCAACAAAAGCGCCAGCCACTTCATCAATCTATCCTGGCTCTATCAATCCGCTCCAACCCTTCGAAGACCAGGCCAGAACGGTGCTCGGCGTCGAGCCCGAGCGAAAGCAACCTATCAGCATCGCCCCCGGTGACCAGTAGATTACCGAGATTGTAGCTTTCACAATCTTTATGAACCCGATCAATAACGCCTGAGGTAAGCCAGGCAAGACCGTGATTCGTGCATTCCGAAGTGCTCTGGCCCGGCTCGGTGTCAAGCTCATCATCATACTCAAAGCCAATACGGGCGGCGTCCATTTTCAGGCTTCGCCGCATCATCATCAGGCCCGGCAGAATATAGCCCCCAAGATGAGCGCCGTCAGTCCGCACATAATCGACGGTAACAGCACTACCTGCATCAACCACCGCGAAGCCGGTCTGCAAGACGCTCCACGCTCCAACCATGGCATGCCATCGGTCCGCCCCCATAGTGAACACCTGGCGATAGGAGTTTACCAACCCGAAACGCTGCCTCTCCGCCCAGTAGAAATGGACCGGCGCGTCGGTTACTGCCTTTATCGCCTTTCGCAGAGCTGCCTCAGCCTGATCGGAGCCGACCATGGACACAGCCACCCGGGAAATGTCAGCGCCGTACGGCAACAAAATGGATAGAGAATCGGATTCAGAGCCACACACAAAACCTTCCCTGAACTTGCCGGAGGAATCCGCAAGGCGCCATTTGGTTCGGGTGTTTCCGGAATCAATAAATAAAATCACGCCTGAACTCTCAGCCTGATATCACCGGCCCTGACGGCGTTTGTTTCATCACCTTGGGTGACCAGGTAATTGCCTTTGGAATCGATACCGGCACCTACGCCGAAAAGCGCCCCGTCATTAGCAACCAGGGGTTTGTCGTAGAAAATATCCCGTTCCTGCCACTGCTTTGCAAACCAGGGGAAACCGTTCGCCTCAAACTTTTCCATTGCCCGGTCAATCTCAACCAGAATCGCCGTTGCGATTTTTCCCCGGTTCCACTTCTGTTCTGGCCAGGCCAGAGCCAGGCTCGTCCAGGGCTGATCGACAACCTCAGATTGCGACATATGGACGTTGATACCAATACCCGCGATAACCTGAACCTTACCTTCCTGGAGCTCGCCCTGTATCTCTACCAGAATACCCCCTACTTTTTGACCTGATGCATAGAGATCATTCGGCCATTTCAGGCCCACCGGTACAGCACCAAGGCCTTCGAGCGCGTTAGCCACGGCCAGACCCAGCACCAGGCTTAACCCCTCCAACGCTGCAAAACCGCCCGTTAAGGTCAGCCCCAGGCTGAGATAGAGATTTTCCGCTTTCGGACTGGCCCAGGGCCGACCCATTCGACCTCGACCGGCACTCTGGCTGTCCGCCAATACCACAGGGGACGCGGAATCACAGGTCGGCAAACGGCTGGCCACTTCCCGGTTGGTGGAAGTGACCTCCGACAGGACGCTCAGATCGATGCGGGATTTAAGCGCTTGTGGAAGGTCACGATTGATTGCGTCAGGATCCAGCAAATCAACCGCACTCATAAGCTGATACCCCCTGCCTTTGATCGTCCGGATTTCAACACCATCATCCAAAGCCTTACGTATCTGCTTCCAGACAGCAGTTCTGGAAACACCCAAAGCTTTAGCCAGGGACTCACCGGAATGGACCTTTTGGTCGTCAAGCAAAGACAATAACGCAGAGACTTTCATTTAATGGATATCCAGGCAATAACGAAACACGGGGATTAGACAACAGCGGGCAGAAAAAAACAAAGGTACAAATAAAAAAACCCCAGCATCGCAAGATGCTGGGGTTTTGGGATAAGAGCCTGACGATGACCTACTTTGCTCAGGCCTGACGGCCTTCGGCCCTTCGGGCCCGTCGTCGCGCAGCTCCGACGTCCTGCGGCGTGCGTTGCACGCCTTGTCGCATGGGGCCTTTGTAGTGAAAGAAACCCACGTATCCAAATAAAAAAGCCCCGGTAGCAGACGCTACCGGGGCTTTTGTATTAGGAGCCTGACGATGACCTACTCTCGCATGGGCGAACCACACTACCATCGGCGCAGGTCTGTTTCACTTCTGAGTTCGGGAAGGGATCAGGTGGTTCCAGACCGCTGTGGTCGTCAGGCAAAACTGATGATCACTGGGACGAGATAGAACGTGATGACGATTTCGTTGTTGCGTTATCCGCAATTGTCTTGGGTGTTATATAGTCAAGCCGCACGAGCAATTAGTACTGGTTAGCTCAACGCCTCGCAGCGCTTACACATCCAGCCTATCAACGTCCTGGTCTTGAACGGCTCTTCAGGGGCCTCGAGGGCCCGGGGTCACGATTTCAACCTTACCGCCGACGCAAAACGCCGGTTAGGCGGTATATTTTCTGTTGCGCTTTCCCTCGGGTCGCCCCGGGCCGCCGTTAACGG
>JAVLAV010000130.1:0-3357 GCA_031580735.1 Marinobacter sp. | reverse complement strand
CTGGGGAAAGAAAGTAGAGACAACATGATCTCCAATCTTGAATTCACTGACGTCGGCGCCAACGGCTTCGACGACACCGGCTCCATCCGCCATCGGGATGCGCCCGTCTTCGGTCGGTATGGCACCTGCTACCACCGCGTAGTCATGGAAGTTCAGGGAGCTGGCGTGAATACGTACCCGTAGCTCCCCGGGCCCTGGTTCTCCGGGCTCGGGGCCCTCGGTAATCTGTAGCTGGTCCAGTCCGCCTGGTTGGGCGATAGTCGCGAGCTTCAAGGTTCAGCCTCCGTTAATTCCGGTCGTTCATTTGATGTAGATCTTACAGGGCAGATTGGATCATACAGCTCAGAGCGAATGCCCCAACAGCCCCAGAACCCCTATCACTATCAGATAGCCTGCTACGATGTAATTGAGCAGCTTCGGGAATACCAGTATGGCAACGCCAGCACCCAGGCTGATCAGCGGTGCGAGTTGAATATTCAGCGTCATAACACGGCTCCTGTCTGGGTTATTTCTTGATGAAGGTGAGAAAGGCACCGGCAGCTGCTGCCGCTGCGCCACCGATCAGGTACCACATGGTTTCATCGGTAAACCGACCGGTCAGGGTTTCAGTAACCTGGCCGCCAACGGACTGTGTGGATTGGTACCCGAAGTACAGCAGGCCTATGCCTACCACGAGCAATACGATTCCAACCAGTTTTGAACTTGCCATTAAGCGTTCCTTATCAAGAGGAATTCTGATTCTCAGATGTTCTACGGTTTCAGCGTGGCACCTGAGAGACCAGCAGGCAAGGTGAGCCCATTACAAGAACGTGAGAAAACATAAAAGCCTGAGGAGTCCCTGAGTATCGGGAACCCTATTCCTTGACTATGCTTCTTCCAGTAGTGCGGCGTTCGGCCATTGAGGGCCACGCACCTTTCTGAAAATGCATGGAGCTGGCAGTGGCAGAGCGAAGAGATGTCACCGTTTTTTACGATGAGCGGGTGCTGAATCATGCGCCTGATGTGAATGCCGCCTTTCTCCCGGGCCGGCTGGACAAGCGGGTTCGGGCGATTCTCGCGGGGCTGAATGTTCAGTGGAAATATCCCGAACATCCAGGGCGTATTCAGGCCATTCTGGATTTACTGAAACGCGAACCGGTTGAAGGTGTCCGGTTTGCCAGTGGCAAAGCGGCTACCCGGGAGCAACTTGCGCGGGTGCATACTACCTCCTATCTGGAGGAAGTGTTCTCGTTGCGTAACAAGAATGCCTGGCTGGATGTAGACACCACCGCAGTGTCTCCCGGCAGTGTAGAAGCGGCCGAAGTAGCTGCCGGTACGTCTATTGCGGCGGTAGAGGCCGTGGTGTCAGGCAGTACCAGAAGTGCCTTTGCGTTGGTTCGGCCCCCTGGCCACCATGCGGAGCCGGTACGAGCCAGGGGGTTCTGTTTGCTGAATAACGTTGCCGTAGCGGCGGCGCACGCTCTGGCCGAACTGGACTGTGAACGGGTGCTGATTGTTGATTGGGATGTGCACCACGGCAATGGAACCCAGGATATTTTCTGGGCGGACCCGCATGTGATGCTCTTTGATGTTCACCGGGCCTCGCCGTTCTATCCGGGCAGCGGCAGTCTGCAGGATGTGGGAGCCGGGATGGGCGAGGGCGCCACGGTTAACGTACCTATGACCGGCGGCGCCGGCGATGTCGCCTACCTGAAAGTGTTCAATGAGATTCTGGTGCCGGCCGCGGAGTACTTCAAGCCGGATCTGATTCTGGTGTCCGCAGGTTTTGACGTTCATTGGTACGATCTTGCAATGAATGTTTCATTTGAGGGCTGTGCTGCCATGACGGGCATTGTGCAGTCGTTGGCAGACAGGCTGTGTGATGGCCGGTTGGTCTTCATTCTGGAGGGCGGTTACAACACTGAGTCGCTGTCCCGTGGCGTGCGTTCTGTTCTGGAGGTGCTGGCCGGCGGGGATATTCCGGAGATCAAGGAAAGCGGTCTGGACGCCGTGGAGGAAGCCGTTGAGTTTCATCGTAATGCCTTTATAGAAGACCCCTCTGACTCTGCCTAGACCTTGACCTTCCCCCGCAAGGCTTTGGTTTTTCCGTGCTTTGTTTTGCTATCAACCCGACGCCTGCGGGCCGACTTGCTGGGTTTGGTGGGCCGCCGGGCCTTTTGGGGTTTAACCGCTTCCTGAATCATGTCTTTCAGGCGCTCCAGCGCGTCTTCTTTATTGTTCTCCAGAGTACGGAAGGACTGTGCCTTGATCACCACAATGCCATCTTTGCTGATGCGTTGGTCAGAAAGCGCCATCAGGCGTTCTTTATAGAACGGCGGCAGTGTGGAATGGAGAATGTCGAAACGCAGGTGCACCGCTGAGGCCACTTTGTTTACATTTTGCCCGCCTGAACCCTGGGCACGGATCTGGGTGATTTCGATTTCCCAATCGGCCAGTTCCACGGCGTTGGAGATTTTCAGCATGGTGATTTTTTCCGCTGGTCAATTTACCTTCATTCTGCCGAAAGCCGGTCATTTGGGTGCTTCGGGGCATCTATCCTGCCACTGCTAACAAAGTTATCCACAGTTTTTGTGGGCAAGTTTTGTTAGCATGCCCGGAAATTTCGTAACCGGCCAGGAGGCCCGCAGACCATGCCCGAAGATCCGCTGAAATCACTCTCTGATATGGCCAGTGAAGCCCATGCCCGCATTCAGGCGGCGCACGAGCATATCAACCCGGTGGTGGAGGTTCGCCAGGGCATGCGTCATTCCGGGATTCCGGCCGATGTGATGACCATCGACTGTCTGCGCACGCGCCGTCGTATTACCCTGATTCTGCACGATGAGCAGCCGGGGGCGCTACTGTACCAGTTCATCACCATTGAAGACGAAGTGGGCGATCAGTTTCAGCAAATACCCTTCGGGGATGTGAGCACACAGGTGTTATTTGAATGGATTCAGGACTACTTCGGGTAAACTGAGCGCTTTCAGTCTGATAGCCAGCTCTCCGCCTGCTCATGTCTATGATACAACATCTTGCGAACGCACTATTTCCCCTATTGTTTCTGATTGCCCTTGGGGCTGTTCTGGGGCGTAAAACCGATTTCTTTGACGGCAAGGCGCTGTCCGGCCTGGTGACAATGGTGGGTATTCCCGCGCTTTTGCTTCACTCGGTGCTGACCATGGATATGGACATTTTCCAGATGGGTGAGCTGGTTGGTATTACCGTGGTGTGGCTGGTTGCTATGGCGCTGGTCACGGCTCTGGTGCTCAGAATGAGTGGGGTGCCAGTCCGGTCCTATTTGCCCGCTCTGGTGCATCCAAACACCGGTAATATGGGCGTGCCGGTATGCTTTGCTCTGTTCGGCCCACAGTCCCT
>JAVLAV010000012.1:38446-49839 GCA_031580735.1 Marinobacter sp. | reverse complement strand
GGGCTGACAGGTGACGAGCCGGCGTTGCGAAAGCTCAGCAAACGCTACCGGACCACCTTCGGCTATGATGATCCGGATGATGAGGGCAACTACAACGTCTCACACAGCAGTGCCGTCTACGTATTCGACAGAACAGGCAAGCCGCGCCTGCTGTTACGCTCGGATCTAACCCCGCAGCAGATCAGCGACGATCTGGAAACACTGATAAAGCAGACAGATTAACGCCAGCCCTGTGATCCCGGGCTATTCGACCCGCGTATTCCGTTTCTGTCATAACGTCTCTGTCCAACCTTTCGAACTGCAAGGGTTTCTTTTGGCTCACAAGAAAGCTCACCTGCCCACCAAACAATGCCCGGTCTGCAAGAAGCCGTTTGCCTGGCGTAAGAAATGGGCAAAAGACTGGGAACGGGTGCGTTATTGCAGCGAGCGGTGCAGACGTAATGCCAGGGGTGGCGCATGACCACGGTTGTCTGGTTCAAACGGGATCTTCGAACGCAGGATCACGGGCCTTTGCATTCCGCAGCAGCACTCGGCAAACCAATAATCCCGCTGTACGTGATCGAACCAGACTACTGGCAATTGCCAGACACGTCATTGCGCCAGTGGAACTTCATCGCTGAATCATTGGTGGATCTGCGCAGGCAACTACGAAAACTGGGTTCTGATCTGATCATTATGACCGATTCGGTAACCTCTGCATTGGCACAGTTAAACAACCAGACGACCATTGAAAGAGTATTCAGCCACCAGGAGACCGGAGGTCAATGGACGTTCGAGCGTGATAAATCCGTCATCGGCTGGTGCCGGGAAAATAAGGTGGTGTTCCGGGAATGGCAGCAATTCGGCGTTGTGCGCCGGCTGGAGAACCGGGATTACTGGGACACCGAATGGTCACGAATAATAACTGCTCAGCCTCTGTCTGAACCGGCACCGCTACCCGCACTGCCCACAGCGATCACGACATGCGACAACTGGAACATGCCGACTTTTCACCATCCGGATGCCTGCCCGGGGCGACAAACCGGCGGTAGTTCCCGAGGTGAAAAACTACTGGCTTCCTTTCTGGAACGACGGTGCGTGGGCTATCAATACAACATATCCAGCCCGTTAACGGCAGTGCGTTCATGCTCTCGCCTGAGTCCACATATTGCCTATGGCACCGTCAGCCTCAGAGAGATCTACCAACAGGCAAGGACCACCAGCCAACTTCAGAACAGTCTGCGACGCAAGAAGAAAAGTCTGACCAGCTTTCGCTCCCGCCTGCACTGGCACTGCCATTTCATTCAGAAACTGGAAGACGAACCGGACATGGAATTCCGCGCCATGCACAAAGAACTGGAAGGCCTGAAAAGCGGGCCGAACAATACAGAGCGACTGCAGCGCTGGCAGGAGGGCCATACCGGCTGGCCCTTGGTAGACGCCTGCATGCGCTGCCTGAACCACACCGGCTGGATCAACTTCCGCATGCGTGCCATGTTGATGGCTGTGGCCAGCTATCATCTTTGGCAGCACTGGCGGGAACCTGCACTGCATCTTGCAAGACAATTCACCGACTTCGAGCCCGGCATTCACTACCCTCAAGCACAGATGCAATCCGGTCTGACCGGCATCAATGCCTTGCGCATTTACAATCCGGTACTACAAAGTCAGAAACTGGACTCAGAAGGGGAGTTTATCCGTCGTTGGGTGCCGGAACTCCAGGGCTTACCCGCTGACTTGATACACACGCCCTGGCTGATGACAGCCGCACAGAAGCAGCGAGTCGGCGGCAACACCTATATCAGCCCGGTATGCGACCACGAACAGGCGGCTCGCGCTGCGCGCCAGGCTATCGGCGACTTCCGGAAACAGCATCTCACGCCTCAGGAGACGGGCCGGGTTCTGCAACGCCACGGCAGTCGCAAACGCGGCGCGGGTAAAAAGCCCCGGAACCCGGGGAAGAAAAGCCAGGATCAGCTGTCACTGTTTGATTGATCCGCTTTGCTCTCCTCATCTTCTGAGCCAGTCTTTTCCAGCGCCGGCAATACCAGAACAGGGCAAGGAGCATTAACCGAAACATACTCCACCGTTGCCTTGCGCAATGACCAACGGCTGTTGCTGCCGCGGGATACCAGCAACACAATGTCGGTGCACAGCTGGCCGGCAAGCCCCACCAGCTTTTCGCCAATGCTGCCAGCCACCACATGCACTGTGGCTTCACGGTTCAGCGGCAGGTATTTGCGCACAAGAAGATCAAGTTTCTTGCGAACCTCTGCTTCCTTTTCTTCCGGCGCCTCTTCGGTTACATGCGGGAAAAAACCACCACCGCCCGGATTGTAGACACTGGCAAGATGGAGCTCACTCTCTTCATCCAGGAGATCAAGCGCCGCTTCAAGGGCGCGCTTACCTTCGTGATCATCTTCCGGATCAATGGCGATCAACAGCTTCCGATACATAGTCTTTCTCCTGTTTTGATTCGCTTTCGGGCGCCTCCACTTCCGGGAAGGCGCGGCCCTTGACCAGATCTGTCACATCATAGCCACGATAGTCCGCCCGCAATGCCCTGAACAGGGAAACGGCCATGAACAGCAGCAGCAAACAGAAAGGCAGGCCCAGGGATGTGATCACGTTCTGCAGCGCATCCAGCCCACCGGCCAACAACAGTGTAGCAGCCACGACACCCTGAGCGGCGGCCCAGAATATGCGCTGGCGCACCTGCGATGGCTGATCTTCCCGACGGGTCAGCAGATCGATCACCAGTGAGGCAGAATCAGACGAGGTGGTGAAAAAGATGATGATGATCACCACGCTCAGTGCGGAGGCAACCTCGGCCAGAGGAAACGCCTCAAGAAAAGCGAAAATGGCTACCGAAGGGTCCTGTTGTACCTGCTCTGCCAGGGCAATCTGGCCGGCAGATTCCACGTGGATGGCTGACAGGCCAAATACCCCGAACCAGACCAGGGTAAACGCACTCGGCGCGAACAGCACACCGGCAATAAATTCCCGGATGGTACGCCCACGGGAAATCCGGGCGATAAAGATACCGACATAGGGCGCCCAGGATATGGTCCACGCCCAGTAGAACAGGGTCCACTGGCGCTGCCAGTCGGTTTCCTTGAAGGTTTCAGTCCAGAAAGCCAGCCAGGGCAAGGCATCGAAGTAATCGCCGACGCTCTGCACCATGCCTTCGGCAATAAAGACACTCGGGCCGACCACGGCCACGAACAGAATCAGCAACATGGCCAGAACAATGTTCAACTGGGACAACCGGCGTACGCCCTTATCCAGCCCCAGAGCCACCGAGGTTGCGGCAATACTGGCGATCACCGTGATCAGCGCCACCTGTACGAAACCATTGGTGGGCACGCCAAACAGATAGTTCAGCCCGCTATTGAGCTGAAGCGTGCCCAGCCCCAGCGAGGTGGCCACACCAAACAACGTACCGAGCACCGCAATAACATCAATGGTCCAGCCCAGAGGCCCGAAAGCACGCTCCCCCAGAATCGGATAGAACAGGCTGCTTATCCGCATGGGCAGGTTATGGCGATAGGCAAAATAGCCAATGGCCAGGCCCGGCATCGCAAAGATGGTCCAGGTGTGCAGGCCAAAGTGATACAGGCTGATGGTCATGGCGTCAGTGGCGGCCTGCTCCGTGCGCGGCTCCACGCCATCAAAAGGCGGGCTGGCAAAGTGTGACACTGGTTCGGCCACGCCCCAGAACATCAGAATGGTACCGATGCCAGCGGCAAACAGCATGGTGAACCAGGTCAGGTTGCTGTAATCCGGCCGGCTGTCATCAGCACCCAGCCGGATGTTGCCGTAGCGGCTGACCGCCAGGCCCAGCAAAAACACCAGCAGAGAACTGACTGAAAGGATGTAGAACCAGCCCAGATTGCGAGCCACCCAGCCAGTCAACACCCCGAAACTGCTGGCCACCTGCTTGTCGAAAGGAACGGCCAGGATAACGAATAACGCCGCCACGCCGGCAGAGGTAAAGAAAATCCCGGGTATGGTCTGCAGCCCCAGCCGTCGTTGCAGCCGTTCCAGCACATGTGCCTCCGTTAACTGAATAAAATCAATCGGCTCACTCTACCACAGGCAGTATGTGCCCGCGCCCGGGAAACGACGACTACTTGCGAAGCCGGGCAAGATGCCAGGTCACGCCCGCCAGAATCGTAGCTGCGAGCACCGGCCAGAGCAGGCTCCAGGCATGCGCCTGCATGGCCGCAAACCCGGCGTTGTCTGGCAGACCAGACGGCACCGGCAACCACCAGAACAACAGCAGGCTGGAGACTGTTGCCGAAGCCCAGCCCAGCCAGCGCCCCGGAGGATTAGCTCCGGTTCGGGCCCCGGCGCCAAAGGTCCACAGAAAGCGCCAGACCAACAATAGGGTGGCAATGGCACCGGCGGTCATCAGAAGCGACAAATATTCCGCCAACGGAAAATCCAGGCCCGACGGTTTCAACACATCCTTCATTGCCAGCTTGGCCATGGCACCACTGGTAAACGGCAAACCGGCCAGTGAGAGGCCCGGCAAGGCTATTGCCAGCCACATCAACCAGCGCTGCCATCGCCCTGCGGGGAGGCTCATGGCCGAGGACAGAAACAGACTGCCCTTGGCCAAACCATGATGGAGCACATACAACGCCACAACTGCAAAAATCGCCGCGGAATGTTCGCTCGCGGCCAGAGCCCCGGCCACCAGCAAGGTCATCAATCCCATCTGGCTGATACTGGAATACGCCAGAACCGTTTTTGGACGCACCTGAAGCACCCCCAGAGCGGCACCGCCCAGCGCCCCAACGGCTCCCAGAATCACCAGAATATTGCCCCAGTCCGGCAACGACACTTCGCCGAAGGGCAGAGTCACCAGCCAGCCCAGCAGGCCGGCTTTGATCATCGCGCCACTGAGCACGGCACTGGCTGGTGTCGGAGCCACCGGGTGGGCCAGTGGTAACCAGAAATGCAACAGTGGCAAGCCGGCTTTCACCCCGAAACCGGTCAAAAGCAAGAGCATAATCAGCCAACGCCGATCAGAACCCGCCACAGCTGCCGGCAAATCTGCCAGCACAGTGCTGCCCGCAGCATTGGATGCCATCAGTAAACCGGCCAGAATGGCCATTTCCCCCACCACCGCCATGGCCAGATAGACCCGCCCGGCCTTGTTCGCCTCGTCGGTGCCTTCATGCACCACAAGGCCGTAACCGGCAAAGGTCATCAGCGCAAAGAAGCTGTAAAAGCTGGCAACATCGAAGGAAACGATTAACCCCAGGTTCCCGGCCAGGGTCAGCGCCCAGAACACCCAGAACCGTCCCAGGCGCCGGTTTTCCAGATAACCAACGGCGAATACCCCCGCCACCAGCCAAAGCAGCGCGGTCAGCAGCAGGAACGTCTGGCGCAGCTCGTCCATGCCCCACAGGCCACCGGTAAGCAGCCAGGGCAGCTCCAGCCGCCAGCCAGGATCAGCCAGCAAAGCCAGCAACAGCGCCGGCAATGGAAGCAGTGGCAGACTGTAACGATAAAAGGACATCACAGGGCCACCTCCCGCATGACAATCAGCCCGGCCCAGTTCAGGGGGCTGAACGGCATGGCAGCCAGCAAACCGGCCAGGACCAGAAATACGGTCGTCACCATCGGCGGCCAGATCAGCCAGGCGCTGGTTTCCAGCCGCCCCCAGCAGCGCTCCTGAGGCCAGGGTGTGCGCTGTTCTGCAAACCAGAGCCGATGCACGACAGGCAGGAAATAGGCCGCGTTAAGCAGACTACTGACGACCAGCACCACCACGACCCAATCCATACCCACCGTCAGCGCGCCAGACCCCATCTTCCATTTGGTGATAAAGCCCGCCAGAGGCGGAGCGCCGATCATGCCGAACGCGCCGAGCGTAAACGCAACCGAGGTAGCCGGCATGCGCCGGCCGGCCCCGTCCAGCTCGTCGATACGATGAATGCCCAGGGTCTCGGCGTAGTTGCCGGCACAGAAAAACAGGGTAATTTTCATGATGCCCTGATGCACCAGATGAACCAGTCCTCCGGCGACTCCCACCGGCCCGAGCAGACAGAGCCCCAGCACGATGTAGGAGACCTGGCTGATGGTCGAAAATGCCAGCCGCTTTTTCAGGTCAACCTGATACAAAGCACGCACCGAGCCATAAACAATGGTGAACGCCGCCACCACGGCCAGCCCGCTCAGCAGCCCCAGGGCGTGCGCCGCGCTTACCCCGTAAACCTCGAATACCACCCGGACAATGCCAAAAGCACCGGCCTTGACCACCGCCACCGCATGCAGCAAAGCACTCACCGGAGCCGGTGCCACCATGGCCTGCGGCAACCAGCCATGCAAAGGCACCAGTGCCGCCTTCACTCCCAACCCAGCAATCAATAATATAAAGATGACGGTCAGTGGCCCATGCAGAGCTTCTTCCACATCAGCAAAGTGACCGCCTGCCTGAAAAGGCAGATCCCCCACCAGACCATGAAGCCAGGCAATGCCCAGCAACAACACAGCGCCGCCGGTTAACGTGTAAATGATGTAATTACGCCCGGCTTTCAGCGCTTTCTCGGTGCCCCGGTGAACCACCAACGGATACGTAGAAAGCGTGAGCATCTCGTAGAACAGGAAGAAGGTGAACAGGTTGCCGGCCAATGCGACCCCGGTGGTACTGGCCACACACAGGCTGAAAAAACCGAAAAACCGGCTGCGGTTCGGAGAATCTTCCAGATAGCCCACCGCGTAAATGGTAGTGAGTAACCAGAGCACTCCAGACAAACCAGCGAACAGCATAGACAGGGCATCGGCACGCAGCACAAATCGCAGGCCCGGCAACATCTCAAAAGCCACTTCGTATTCCCGGCCCTGGGCGATGCCCCAGATCATCACCCCCACCAGAAGCAGCTTGAGCCCGGCAGCGCCGAGGTTGATCAATACCCGTACGCCATGCATACGTTCGGGTAGTGCAAAAATTACCACCGAGGCCAGCAACGAGGTCATCAGAGCAAAAACGGGCAGCAGAACACCAGTCGTCACAAACCACCCCCTTCGCTGAACGGAATCGCCATGACCGACAACACCGGCTCTGCCACCAGGCCAAGCCCCAGGGAAAGCAACGCCAGGATCATGGGAATGACTTCCAGGCTCCGGTGTGGGTGGTAAAATTCATCCACATCGGTTGTCTCGACAAACGAGGCCCGATACACGCGAAATACATACGCGGCAGACAACAGCCCGCCAAACAGCAAAACAGCCAGCCACCACCATTGACCACTGGCCAGGCTGGCCTGCAGCAGCAGCCACTTGGCCGCAAAGCCCCCGGATGGCGGCAGCCCCATTATTGAAATGCCGGCCAGGCCAAAGGAAAACAAAGAAAACGGCAGGAATCGGCTGACACCTGCCAGAGCGTCCACACGGTTGCTGCCGACAGACAGGATCAGATTGCCGGCGGCCAGAAACATGGCGCTCTTGGCCAGGGCATGACTGATCACCTGCAGGGTCATGCCCTGCTGGGCCTGTACAGATATGGCTTCAGATACGTTCCAGGTAAGCGGGAAGAGCAGGAACAGGTAGCCAATCTGGGCCACCGACGAGTATGCCACCACTTGCTTGAGCTTTTCCTGCCGGAAGGCCAGCCAGCTCCCCCAGACCACTGCGGCACCACCGAGTGCTCCGAGAAGCTGACCCAGTGCATAGCCGCCCATATGGTGGCCGGTTTCCAGCCAGACCCGGGCGGCAATGTAGAAAGAGGCCTTCACCACCAACGCGGACAACAAGGCGCTGACCGGAGACTTGGCAATACCATGGGCCGGCGGCAACCATTGATGTAATGGGAAGAGCGCCGTTTTCATTGCCAGGCCGAACAGCATCAGCACCATGATCACGACCGGCACGCTTTCCACATCGCCAATTTCCAGCAGGCCGGCAATACCCGACAACGACAGACTGCCAAACTGGCCATAAAGCAGCGCCACACCCAACAGATAAAACAATGAGCCAAGCAACGCCGCCAGCAAATAGCGAAGGGCCGCGCGCAATGCCCCCGCCTGGCCACCAAGCGCCACCAGCCCGACCGCAGACAGGCTTATCAGTTCAAGCCCTACATAGAGATTAAACAGATCGTCGCCCAGCCAGACCACATTGAGCCCGGCCCACAGAAACCAGAACAAAGGCCAGAAGTAACGATGCCAGGGCTTTTCGGGGTCCAGATACAGGCTGGCATGCCAACCACAGGCCCCCGCAACCACGGCAGTCAGCAGCACAAACGTCACCGCCAGACCATCCACCCTCAGCTCAATGCCCAACGGCGACTGCCAGCCACCCAGCGGGTAATAAAAACCACCATCTCTGGTCACAAATGCCCACAGGCCGACAGCGACCAGCGCCTGCAGCACAATGCCCAGCCAACTGATCCACCGGCCATGCCGGAAACCGGTCAGCAGGGTAAGCACCGCCCACGCCAGCGGAGTAAACAATAGCCCGGCCATCACCCACAATATCATCGCTGCCGGTCCTCTCCGGACTGGCTGTCGCCTTCATCGTTTCCCCTGGCAGGCTCCGCCAGTGTGGTCTGGCCCGACAGATGGAAATACCGGCGAATCAGCACAACCGCCAGAGCGGTTGCTGCAATAGCCACCACAATTCCGGTTAACACCAGCGCCTGAGGCACCGGGTCCGGGCCGTTATGGTGCTGAGCCAGACCGACCATAACGAGAAACACACCGGAGCCAATCAGGTTGAATGCCAGTAACTTGCGCAACAGATGCGCCAGCCTGACAAAACCGTATAAACCGATGGCGCACAGACCCACCCCGGCGAATGCGTAGAGCAAGGATGGAGTCATCCGCGTTCGCCCTCCTCCGGCTCATCCCCACGGTTGATCGGCGCGGACACAAACAACGCCAGCAACACCATGGCAATGGAAAAGGTGAGCACCCCTTCAATCACCACAATCAGGGATTTGGCCAAAGCGGGAGGATAAGCCAGGAAAGCCTCACCACCCCAGACGCTGGCCAGAGCCACCAGCAAGAACACCGAAAAGCCAAGAGTGAGGCCCAGCCGCAGCATCGTACCCGGGCGCAGGAAGTCCATGGGGATGCCACCCATACGCATCAATACGCCGGTCGAGGCCAGCACTGCGCCGGCCTGAAAGGCACCACCGGGCCGGTCGGCTCCTGCCCACAGCAGGTAGCCGGCCAACAACAGCATTAACGGCACAAACCAGCGCTGCAGGGCATACAGCAGCGAATCCGACGTACGCAGTTCGGGATCTTCCAGGGACGCGGTTCTGGCCATGGAAATACCGGCAATGCCGGCGATGACCAGCACGCCGATTTCAAGCAGGGTGTCGTAGCTGCGGAAGTTCAGCAAAACCGCCGTTACCGGGTGCTCTACTCCGCTCTTTTCCAGGTTCTCCGACAAATGCCCGGGCAAGTTCACGGGCGACGGCTCAGCGCCAATACTCCACACCGCGAAACCGAGCACAACCGCAAGCATCAGACAGAACACAGTGGTGAGCAGGTTTTTGAATCCAGACATCATCAGCGCCCAGCCTCCCGATCACTCCCGCCATCGCTTTCGTCCGGGTGTTTACCGGTCAGATGGCGGGCGGCATCCAGCAGCAGAACGCCCGTCAAACCTGCTCCAATGGCGGCTTCAGCCAGCGCGATATCCGGTGCCTGCAGGCGAACCCAGGCCAGCGCCATCAGCAATCCAAAGGCAATGAACACCACAACCGCCCGGAACAGGTCCCGGGACCACAGCGCTGCAACCGCCGTCACCAGCAATGCCAACACCAGCAGGCCATCCAGTATCCATTCAATCATCGGCACCCTCCCGGGCAGAGTCGTCCTTTCCCCGGTCACTCACGGCCCGCGCCACCAGATGCGCCGAGGTTGCGCTGGCGGCCAGAGCAACGGCCCAGACCAGCAACATCTTCAGAGCACCTGCCACAGACGATGTCTGTAGCAACAGTGCCAGCACAATAAAACCGAGCCCCAGGTTATCGACCTTGGTCAGGGCATGAATGCGGGTCAGGGTATCCGGCAGTCGGAACAGGCCCAGTGTGCCCACGGCAAAAAACAGGCAGCCCACGAACAACAGTGCACACTGCAAAAGAAACAGGGCGGTCTCAATCATCTCGGCGCCCACCGTCAGAAGAAGGCTCATCAATGCGCACCACACGGGTCACAAATGCCACAATCGCCAGTACCGACAATAACGCCAGAGTCAGCGCAACATCCACCAGAGCCGGCATCGCCTGAGCCTGTGCCAGCAGGAGCAGCAATGCCACCCCGGTGGTGGCGAACAGCTGGGACGCGAGCATCCGGTCTGCCGTGTCCGGTCCCCGCCATATGCGTATCAGCGCAATCAGGAGAGTCAGTAACAGGAACGCAGCCACACCATTGAGGATCTGATTCACAAGGCCGCTCCAGTCAGTATGTCCGGATTCAAGCCAAACACCCGGGCAATCTGTTTCTCTGTCTTGCGCACATCCTGTTCCACCGCAGCGGTCAGATCCAGACAATGCAGTGTCAGCCGGTCACCTTCGAGCAAGACACTCAGGGTGCCTGGCATCAGGGACAGGGCATTGGCCAGCAGCCAGCGTGGGCTGCCTTCAGGCAGAGACAGAACAAGCGTTATCTCGCCCGGATTAACCGGTAAACGGGGCGCCAGTAGCCGCCTGGCAACGTCTACACCTGCCGCCACTGAGCGAACAAGAAAGTAGCCGATAAAACGAAGTAACCCCAACGGCCGGATACGGTAATCGGAGGGAGGGAACAGGCGAAGGGACAATCCAGATACCATCGCAGCCACCAAAGCCCCGAAGGTCAGAGCCGACCACTGCCCGAGCGCAAGCGTCCACCACACCAGTAGCAGACCCGCAAATCGGGCAACAAGTGTGGTCATAAGTGAGGCCGGCTTTGACTGCATCCACATTCCCTTTCATCATTTGCGCGTAAGCACCTGAAAAAGCCTATCACAGTAGCCAGTATTTCCCGACCGATGAGCGACTTGAAGGTTCTCTGGTAAGATATTGAAAAACTGACTGGAGCTGTGTTGATGAGTGATCCCTGCAGCGGTTCCTGTGGCTGCGACAGCAAAACCGATAAAATGCCCCGAACGGCTTCCGCGTCTTCGGATATCTCTGGGCAATGGCTCAGTGTTTACCGCATACCGAAGATGGACTGCCCTTCAGAAGAGCGAATGATCCGCATGGCCCTGGCCGGGTTCACTATGGTCGGTGCGCTGTTTTTCGATCTGTCCGGGCGTAAGCTCGATGTTCTGCACGACGGTCCGGCCGGCCCCATTACCGACAAACTGGCCACGCTGGGGCTGGGCGCCACTCTGGAAGAAACCCGCGAAGCCGACCAGACCACTCTGAATGCGGCCAACCAACAACCGACCGAAGCGCAGGAAGCCGG
>JAVLAV010000012.1:36564-38438 GCA_031580735.1 Marinobacter sp. | reverse complement strand
CTCTGGAAGAAACCCGCGAAGCCGACCAGACCACTCTGAATGCGGCCAACCAACAACCGACCGAAGCGCAGGAAGCCGGCACGCTTTGGATTCTGCTGGCCATCAATGCCCTGATGTTCGTGGTTGAAATGACAATGGGGGTGATTGCCCAGTCAGCCGGGCTGATTGCTGATTCACTGGATATGTTTGCTGATGCCGCGGTCTATGGTCTGGCGCTTTACGCCGTGGGCCACAGTATCAAAATGCAGGTGCGGGCGGCTCATGTGGCCGGGGTGCTGCAACTGATTCTGGCCATCGGGGTACTGGCGGAAGTGGGTCGGCGTTTTTTCTTCGGCAGCGAACCGCAGTCAACCTTGATGATGGTCATCGCCTTTGTCGCACTGATCGCCAACAGCACTTGCCTGATGCTGATTTACAAACACCGGGAAGGTGGCGCGCACATGAAGGCCAGCTGGATTTTCTCGGCCAATGATGTGCTGATCAATGCCGGGGTTATTCTTGCCGGCGCCCTGGTGGCCTGGACCGGCAGCAACTATCCGGATCTGATCATCGGCACGGTGGTGGGGCTGATTGTACTTAGTGGTGCACGGCGTATTCTGGCTCTGAAGAGTTAGCGGTCCCGCCAGCAAGGGGGAAGGCCTTTCCAAAACCGTGCGGAGCCATGGATGGCGGAGCTCGAGCGGTACAGGGATGTATTTACAGCGTGTTTTGGAAAGGCCTTCCCCCTTGCTGGCTAACCAATTACAACCTCAGAACACCAGTGCAATCATCACCGGAATAAAGCCCAGGGCAAACAGGGTGCTGAGCAGAGTGGTGCCCGCTGCCTGCCGTGGTGAAGCGTCCAGCAGGGTGGCGATCACCACGGTGTTGGCAGCAATGGGAGTAATGGATATCAGGAAAATGGCCTGGTAGACCGCCCGGTCGTAGATGCCCAGCCAGTTGGCGTCCAGCCACCAGAACGCCAGGGCGAGTAGCGGCCAGACCACAAACTTGCCGAAAAACGCCAGACCGGTGAACACCGGATTCCCCGCCAGCCCCCGGAAACTGAGAATGCTCATGCCGATAATCATCATGCCCAGAACGCTGTAGGCACCGCGCAGGTTATCGAACAGCGGCACAAACGGTTCCGGAATCGACAGGTTCGCAAGGTTCAGCAACACCGCCGCCGCAAACGCGTACACCGACGGCAGTCGCGCCACTCTTAAAAGAGCATCCCGAATACTGTATTTTCCCCGCGCCGCAAGGTAGAAACCCACCGAATTCTCGAACAGGGTGGTGCCCAGCATGCAGACAATATAAAGCGCCAGCCCCTCTTCCCCGAACAGCAACAGGGCCACCGGAATCCCGAAATACCCGGTATTACCCGTACCCACCGACAGCGGAATCACCGCAGCACTGCCGTCGGTGAGAAAGCGCCGGGCCAGCGCCATGTGAATCAGCGCAATAAGTGTGCAGAAGCCGAACACCAGCGCCGGCAGCAGAATTACTTCTGTGCTCAGGGGCGCAGCCATTACGCCGGAGAACACCACCGATGGCGTGACGATGTACAGCATCATGCCGGCAATGTGCCGGCCACTGACCTCAAGATAGCGGCCAGCAATCCAGCCCAGGGCAACGGTAACGTACAGCGGCAGAAGTTTTATCAGCAAAGCCAGGGCGGCGGCCATGACATCTCCGGGGCAAATGCCTACATGTGTAATAAACGACGCAGTCTAGCACCTACCCATCAAGAGGTAACTCCCCGGCGCAATAGAGAAACCCCCGGACTTCTTTGATAATCATCAATAGCATTAGGAATGCATCTTTATATCCTAGTGGCGCAGTCAGGTATTCCAAACAACCAAGGAGAGAGACCTATGGCCGAGCGCTTTACC